>NZ_JADFUE010000085.1:0-22611 GCF_054967145.1 Bradyrhizobium sp. UFLA06-24 | reverse complement strand
GTCATGGGCCCAGCCCGAGGGCAGGAGCGCGGAGGCGAAATGCAGTCGGGACATGGTGACACGCCGGCTGGACAGAACCGCCTTACGATTATATGTCTAGACATATAAGTCAAGCATCCGACGGGTACCCGCATGGCAGAGCGCTTCGACCGGATCTGGCACAATGCCCGCCTCGCCACGCTGCGGGCCGACCGTCCCGATCTCGGCGAGATCGGGCATGGCGTGATCGCCGCGCGCGGCGGCCACATCGTCTATGCGGGCCCGGCCGCGGATTTTCCTGTCGATGCCGACGCCGTCAAACGGATCGATTGCGAGGGGCGCTGGATCACACCGGGGCTCGTCGACTGCCACACCCATCTCGTTTATGGCGGCAACCGCGCCCACGAATTCGAGCTGCGGCTGAAGGGCGCGAGCTACGAGGAGATCGCGCGCGCCGGCGGAGGTATCGTCTCGACAGTGGCAGCGACACGCAAGGCGAACGAAGCCGAACTGGTCACGGGTGCATTGCCACGGCTCGATGCGTTGATCGGCGAGGGCGCCACCACGGTCGAGATCAAGTCCGGTTACGGCCTCAACACCGAGACCGAGTTGCGGCAGCTCTCTGCCGCACGCAGCCTCGGCCGGCAGCGGCCGGTCGCCATCCGCACCTCCTTCCTCGGCGCACATGCATTACCGATCGAAGCTGAGGGCGACAAGGATCGCTACATCGATCTCGTCTGCAACGAGATGCTGCCCGCTGTCGCGAAGGCGGGCCTCGCCGATGCCGTCGACGCCTTCATGGAGGGCATCGCGTTCTCCGCAGAGCAGACCGCGCGGGTGTTCGAGACCGCGAGGTCGCTCGGTCTGCCGGTGAAACTGCATGCGGATCAGCTCTCAAATCTCGGTGGTGCCGCGCTCGCTGCCAAATTCTCCGGCCTCTCCGCGGATCACCTCGAGCACACGGACGAAGCCGGCGCTGCCGCGATGGCCAAGGCTGGCACGGTGGCCGTGCTGCTGCCCGGCGCGTTTTACTTCATCCGTGAAACGCAAAAACCGCCGGTCGAGGTGTTCCGCAAGCACGGCGTCCCCATGGCGCTTGCGACCGACTGCAATCCCGGCAGTTCGCCGCTGACCTCACTGTTGCTAGCCATGAACATGGGCGCGACGCTGTTCCGCATGACGGTGACTGAATGCCTCGCCGGTATCACCCGCGAAGGCGCGCGTGCGCTCGGCATGCTCGCCGAAACCGGCACGCTCGAAGCCGGCAAATGGTGCGACCTCGCGATCTGGGACATCGAGCGTCTCGCTGAGCTGGTCTACCGCGTCGGCTTCAATCCGCTGCATCGGCGTGTCTGGAGAGGGCAGTGACGGCGCAGGGATCAACGATCGTTGTCAAACCGGGAGCAGTGAGCATCGACGACCTTGCGCGCGTGCTCGGAGGCGCATCGGTCATGCTCGATGCCGCGTTCTGGCCGCGGGTCGAGGCGGCTGCGGAAATTGTGGCGAAGGCGGCGCAGACCGCGGATCCCGTTTATGGCATCAATACCGGCTTCGGGAAGCTCGCCTCGAAACGCATACCGCCCGATCGGACCGCGCTGCTCCAGCGCAATCTCATCGTCTCGCATTGCTGCGGCGTCGGCCCGGCGACGCCGGAACCGATCGTCCGCTTGATGATGGCGCTGAAGATCATCTCGCTCGGGCGCGGCGCTTCGGGGGTGCGCCGCGAGGTGATCGAGCAGTTGCAGGCGATGTTGGCGCGAGATGTCTGTCCGCTGGTGCCGCAGCAAGGGTCGGTCGGCGCCTCCGGCGATCTCGCGCCGCTCGCGCACATGACTGCGGTGATGATCGGCGAAGGGCAGGCGATCCTCGATGGGAAAACCGTGTCCGGTGCCGAGGCGCTGGCGGCAGCCGGCCTCGCGCCGCTGACGCTCGGCCCCAAGGAAGGTCTCGCGCTGATCAACGGGACGCAGTTCTCGACCGCCTATGCCCTATCAGGCGTGCTGCGTGCATTCCGCCTGGCTCGCGCCGCGCTCGTCACCGGCGCGCTGTCGGTCGATGCGGCGATGGCTTCGACCGCACCGTTCCGTCCCGAAATCCAGGCGCTCCGCGGCCACGCCGGGCAGATCGCGGCGGCGGCGACGCTGACCGCGCTGCTCGAGGGCAGCGACATCCGCCTGTCGCATCTCGAGGGCGACGAGCGCGTGCAGGATCCCTATTGCCTGCGCTGCCAGCCGCAGGTCGCAGGCGCGGCGCTCGACCTGATCGCGCAGGCTGCGCGCACGCTGATGGTCGAAGCCAATGCCGTGACCGACAATCCGTTGGTGCTGGTCGAGACCGGCGAAATCGTCTCCGGCGGCAATTTCCACGCCGAGCCGGTCGCTTTTGCCGCCGACACGGTCGCGCTGGCGCTGTCGGAGATCGGCGCGATCAGTGAACGCCGTATCGCGACGTTGGTCGATCCCACGCTCAATTTCGGCCTGCCGCCGTTCCTCACCCCCGATCCTGGCATCAATTCGGGCTTCATGATCGCCGAGGTGACGGCGGCCGCGCTCTATGCCGAAAACAAGCAGCGCGCGGCTGCCTGCTCGATAGATTCGACGCCGACCAGCGCCAACCAGGAAGACCATGTCTCGATGGCTGCGCACGCCGCGAGGCGCTTGTCCGACATGGCCGACAATCTCGCCGCGATCCTTGGGATCGAGCTCCTGGTTGCCGCTCAAGGTATCACGTTGCGCGCGCCGCATGCGACGAGCGCGCCGCTCGCTGCAGTCATCGCGAAGCTTCGCGAGCAGGTGCCCGCGCTCGGCGCGGACCGCTACATGGCCGCCGATCTCGCGAGGGCGGCTGCGCTGATCGAAGGTGATGCGTTGCCGACCGTGGCGATCGCGGCGCTTTCATCCGATCCATTTCCAAAACTTGACTGAACGAGATTTGACTAAAGGGGTGTTCCGCATGAACCGCCGACTGGACAATGACCGCACCATCCGCGCGCCCCGTGGCAGCGAGATCAGCGCCAAGAGCTGGCTGACGGAAGCGCCGCTCCGCATGCTCATGAACAATCTCGACCCTGACGTCGCGGAGCGACCGAGCGAACTCGTCGTCTATGGCGGCATCGGCCGCGCCGCGCGCGACTGGGAGAGTTTTGACCGCATTACCAACGCGTTGCGCAAGCTCCAGAGCGACGAGACCCTGCTGGTGCAATCAGGCAAGCCGGTTGGCGTGTTTCGCACCCACGCAGATGCGCCACGCGTCTTGATCGCGAACTCCAACATCGTGCCGCATTGGGCGACGCTCGATCATTTCAACGAGCTCGATCGCCGGGGCTTGATGATGTACGGCCAGATGACGGCGGGCTCCTGGATCTACATCGGCAGCCAGGGCATCGTGCAGGGCACTTACGAGACCTTCGTCGAGGTCGGACGTCGTCACTACGGCGGCAGCCTCGCAGGCAGATGGATTCTCACCGCCGGTCTCGGCGGCATGGGCGGTGCGCAGCCGCTGGCGGCGACCATGGCGGGCGCGTCGATGCTCGCGGTCGAATGCCAGCCGAGCCGCATCGAGATGCGGCTGCGCACCGGCTATCTCGATCGCCAGGCCGCGACGCTCGACGAAGCGCTCGCGATCATGGCGGAGGCCGCGAAGACCAAGAAAGCGGTTTCGGTCGCCCTGCTCGGCAACGCCGCGGAGATTTTTCCGGAGCTGGTCCGCCGCGGCGTCAAGCCCGACATCGTCACCGACCAGACCAGCGCGCATGACCCGATCAACGGCTATTTGCCGAAGGGCTGGACGTTGGCCGATTGGGAGGCCAAGCGCGCATCCGATCCGAAGGCGGTCGAGCGCGCCTCGAAGATGTCGATGGTCGAGCACGTCCAGGCCATGCTGGATTTCCATGCGCAGGGCATTCCGACGCTCGACTACGGCAACAACATCCGCCAGATGGCGCAGGACATGGGCCTGAAGAACGCCTTCGATTTCCCCGGCTTCGTGCCGGCCTATATCCGCCCGCTGTTCTGCCGCGGCGTCGGGCCGTTCCGCTGGGCCGCGCTGTCGGGAGATCCCGAGGACATCTACAAGACCGATGCCAAGGTCAAGGAGCTGATGCCCGACGACAAGCATCTGCACGTCTGGCTCGACATGGCCAAGGCACGCATCAAGTTCCAGGGCCTGCCGGCGCGGATATGCTGGGTTGGCCTGGGCGATCGTGATCGCCTTGGGCTCGCCTTCAACGACATGGTGGCGCGCGGCGAATTGAAGGCGCCGATCGTGATCGGCCGCGATCATCTCGACAGCGGTTCGGTGGCGAGCCCGAACCGCGAGACCGAGGCGATGAAGGACGGATCGGATGCCGTGTCCGACTGGCCGCTGCTCAATGCGCTGCTCAATTGCGCCAGCGGGGCGACCTGGGTGTCGCTGCATCATGGCGGCGGCGTCGGCATCGGCTATTCCCAGCACGCCGGCATGGTGATCGTCGCCGACGGCACGCCGGAAGCGGCAAAGCGCATCGCGCGCGTGCTCTGGAACGATCCCGCCAGCGGCGTCATGCGTCATGCCGACGCGGGCTACGACATCGCGATCGACTGTGCCCGTGCCAAGGGGCTCGATCTTCCGAGCCTTTCGACCTAGCGCGGCCTCACGCCACGACCTTGGCTGCGCTCTGGTCCAGGCGCTCGCGTTCCTTGGCGAGATAATCCTCGATCGCCGCCCCGGGCATGGGCTTGGAGAAGTAATAGCCCTGCACGAAATCGCATCCGAGGCGGCGCAGGGTGTCGAACTGGGCGCGGGTCTCGACGCCCTCGACGACGCAGGCGATCTCCATGTCGTCGCACAGGCCCGTGAGCGACTTGATGATCTTGTGGCTGACCGGGTTGTCGTTGATGTCGGCGACGAAGCTGCGGTCGATCTTGAGCTTGTCCAGCGGCAGGCGGTGCACATGGCTCAGCGAGGAATAGCCGGTGCCGAAATCATCCAGCGAAATGCCGCAGCCCATGGCTTTCAGCGCGGCGATCGACTGCTGCGCGCGGACGAAGTCGAAGGTGACGGCAGTCTCGGTAATTTCGAAGTCGAGCCGGCGCGGCGGCACGCCGCTGTTCTCGATGATGGCGATCAGCGGCAGGATGCCGTCCGGCGAGCAGATGTCGTGGGCCGAGAGGTTGAACGACAGGCGGGTGTGATCGGGCCAGGTCTTGGCGGCCGCGAGCGCGCGCACCAGCAGCGCCTGCGTCAGGGCGCGGATCAGGCCGATCCGCTCGGCGGCCGGGATGAAGTCGGCCGGCGAGACCCAGCCGAGGCGGGGGCTCTGCCAGCGCGCCAGCGCCTCGAAACCCGCGGTGTGCTCGCTCATGGCATCGACGATCGGCTGGAACACCAGCTCCATCTCGGCGTCCAAATCGGCGGTGCGCAGCAGGGTCTCGATCACGCTGCGGCTGCGAATCTCAGCCTCGAGCTCGCTGGAGAAGATCACCGTCCGCCCGCGCAGATGACGCTTGGCATGGTAGAGCGAATAGTCCGCGCATTCGTAGAGGGCCTCCGCCGTCGTCGCCGAACGCGGATACAGCGCAAAGCCGATCGAGCAGGACAGGCCGGTGTGAGCGGTGTCGAGCTGGTAGGGCAGCTTGACCTGCTCGCCGATACGCTCGCCGAGCCGCAGCAGATCGGCATCCTCGGGGTCGCCACACACGACGAGACCGAATTCGTCACCGCCCAGACGCGCGAATTCCACGCGTTGCGGCCCGAAACCTTCGCAGACCTCGCGGATACGGCGCCCGGCCTCGATCAGGACACGATCGCCGATCGAGTGGCCGTAATTGTCGTTGATCGGCTTGAAGCCGTCGAGGTCGATGATGCCGACCGCGACGCGCACGTGCCTGCGTTCGGCATCGGCGAAGGCGCTCGACAGCTCGGCGAAGAAGCGGCGGCGGTTCGGCAGTTCGGTCAGGGCATCGAGATTGGCGAGACGAAAATTCTCGTCCGACAGCGTCTGCGTCGCCGCCTGCTGCGCCAGCAGGGATTTGCGGCTGCCGACGAGATCGGCGAAGTCGCGATAATAGATGAACAGCACGGTCACCATCGCGCCGGAGACCAGCAGATTGTTGACTGCGATCGCCTTCAGCGTCGGTTCGCCCGTGGCCCAGAAGAACAGCACATAAGGCAGGTCGACGACGATCGTCACGATCAGGGCCGCCGAACGTAGATGCATCAGGGAGAAGATGCAGCCGATTACGGTCACGGCCATGTAGAAGGCGACCTGGCTCTTGGCGAACGGATCGCCGTAAGGGTAGAGCGCGAACGACCAGGCGGTGAAGCCCGCACCGATCGGCAGCGTCATCCAGTTGGTGGCACGCAGATTGCGTAGGATGTCGGCATCACTGCGCACCAGATGACGTTGGCGCAGCCACCAGAAGGTGCGAAGCGCCGCGAGCAGCGTCAGCACGCCCGGGACGATCATCGTCAGCCAGTCCGGCGCGACGTTGACGTAGGTATAGGCGACCGCGATCGTGTTGCTGATCAGGATGAAGTAGAGCAGCGGGATCTGCTTGGAGAAGGCGTCGAATTGCGCGCGTGTCAGGTCCGAGTCGGTGGGCACGCGGAACAGCGCCACGGCCGCCGCGAAGTAAGCTTTCAATTTGATGGCAAGCATTACAAACGCGCCCCAAAATCCCTTCAAAAACGAAGTCGATCTTGCATGGCGGGGGTAAAGACCGCGTTAGACTGGTTCCCCACGGGAGCGCTACCGGAAATTGTGCGCCGCCGCAGGATTTTCCACCCGCGTGCATTGGTGAGAGACTGTTAACATTGCGCGGCGGAGGCGGGCGCCGTTTCGTGCGACAGATCGTCCGAAAGCGATCGCGGATACGTACTGCTAACCGTATCCGCCGCGGCGGCGCCTCCTCGCGACGGCGGTATTGTGTGCTCCATCCACCTCTCCTCGAGGAGAGATGGATGGAGCGCGCCGAGAGCCAACCTTCTATTTCGCGGCCTGCAGCGCGGCGGTCTGCTTGGCGAGCGCCTTGTCGAAATCCTCCGACAGGCCGGTCGCGTAGGTCGCAAGCTCGCCCGGCTTGACGAACGGATTAGGCGTCTCGCTCTTGATCTGCTGTGCGCGTTTGTCCTGCATGCCGTAAACCTCGGGATGCGGTCCGAGCAGCACGTCGATCTTCATCGCTTTGACCCTGGCGAAGGTCGCGCGATAGTCGTCGACGATGCCGGGATAGGTCGGTTGTCCCACCAGCCGGTTCAGCGCCACGGTGCCGCTGCAGAAGAACAGCACCTCGCGGTCCTGGCCGCCGTCCTTCACCGTCATCTCCCAGCTGGTGCAGCCCGGCGAATGGCCCGGCGTCGCGTGCGCCGTCAGCGTGGTGTCGCCGAGCGTGACCTTGTCCCCTTCCTTCACTGTGCGATCGACTTTCACCGGCGGAAAGGTGAGGTCCGCGTTCTTCTCGTCGCCCGGATAATAACCGCCCTCGAGCAGCGGCTTGTCGCGCTCGCCGGCGACGAGCTGTGCGCCGCTCTCCTGCTTGATCTCGGCAAAGCCGCCGGTGTGGTCAAGATGGGCGTGGCTGTTGAGGATGTATTTGATATCGGCGACCTTGAAGCCCAGCTTGGCGATGTTGTCCTTGATCATGCCCGTCGACTGCGGCATCGCGGTGTCCATCAGGATCAGGCCCTGCGACGTCTTGATGACGTAGACGGCGATGCCCTCGGTTCCGACATAGTAGATGTTGTCGACGAGGTGGAACGGCTCGAACGGCGCGGTCCACTTCTTCATGACCGTCGCCAGGAAGTCCTTGATGGTCTGCGCCTGCGCGCCAGGTGCAAAGAGCGCGAGCGCACATAGCGCGGCCGTGAGCTTTCTCATGGATTGTCCTCCCTGGTGTTGTTTTTCGTTGCGACCGCGGCTCCGCGGATCGATGGAGGCTAGATGTTGCGCGATCTGGCAGCAACCGCCGCGTGTTCGAAAAATTCCGCGTCATGCGCGGAATAACGGGTGCCGTCCGGTTTCGGCATGCGGCAATCGGCATCCGACCGCGCCGCGGCTCTCCCGTCGCCCTCAAAAGATCAGGCGAGAGCGGCCTGTCGTTCCCGCACCGGTTCGCGGGTTCGGTCGGCGCCACGCGGCTCGGCGAGCCGCGTAAAGCTGCGCTGGCTCGCATCTGCGGGCGCCTCGACGATGACGCCCTCGCAGACGATCTGGCCGCCGAGCAGCTTGAATTCCAGCTTGTCGTAGCGCGGCATCGTCTCGCCGGGCTCGGGCGGCAGCAGCTCGATGCGGCCCTGGATGTTCAGCGTCGCTTCGCCGGTTCCGTGCAGCCGGGGATTCCACATCCTGATCCCGGTCTCGGACCAGCGCTGCCGGATCAGTGTGGCGCGGTCGGCGGGCTCCACGATCTTTGCCCGGACCTTCGGCGCGCTCTGAGTCTTCGGAGCGGGAGCCGGCTCGACCTGCGCGGCGCCAACAGGCGTGTCCGTGGACACATCTTCCGCGGCAATGGCCGGGCCGGGCGGCAGATCGTCGGGGGCATCGGGCTCGATCTCTGCCGCTGCGACGCTGGAAGCGGGCTCGCTATCGACGCTGGCCTCGGCGGAGGCGGGCACGGTGATCCCGGCGTCGACCACGATGACGGAGGCCTCGTCGACGGTGACCGCTTCGACCGCGTTGGAAAGGGCGCACGCCGGTTCTTCTTCGACGAGGCGCCCGGAGCTCTCGACCGGCTTTAATTCCGTCTCGGCAGTGGCGACATGCTCCACAGCGACAGGCTCGACATCCTCAGGCCGTTCTGTGGATGCATCGCTGCCGATGACGGGCTCAGCGGCTTCAATCGCTTCGACGTCGACGGAAAAGACCGGAGCCTCGTCTACGATGTCGGGTTCGCCATCCGTCAGGAGTTCTACGGGGAGATCGCTGCTGACGACCGGCTCGGAAGCGTCGATTGCGTCGACTTCGACAAGCGAAGCGGGGGCCTTGTTGAGGACCTCGGGTTCAGGCTCGGTCAGACGTTCGGCAGGCGGATCGCTGCTGATCACTTCAACCAGATCAACCGGCTCGCTCGCGAACTCGACCGACAGGCCTGGAGTCTGTTCGACGACGGCCTCGACCTCTGCCGGCGTCTCCGGAGATGTATGGTCGCTGACGCCGATATTGGTCGTGGCCGCGGACGCGGTCTCTTCGATGACTAAGACAGCGGCGTTGTCTTCGACCGGCACAGCCACTTCGATGGCGGCGTCGCCGGTCGTCGGCTCGATGTTGAGGCTGTCGAGGGCCGGAGCAATTTGTGCGATGATCGGCGCCGGCTCATCCGCAGCGCTCGGCGCCGCGGCGATGCTGCCGCCAGGCGGCGGGGGCCGAAGCCGCTTGAACGCCCATTTCACCGCGGGAATGCGGCTCAGCAACGATATCAGTCTCGAAAGCACTGGGACTTGTCCAAGAGGTACTCAGGGCCGTAGGCAAGCGCTGATTCGCCGGCAATTCGAAAAACTGCCCCGGCTGTCACATGCCTGTCAATTGAGGCGGGACCAATTGCAGAACATCTGCACAGCCCCCGCGCCGCCGATCGCCAACGCGATGACGCAGGCGGATGCCAGAATGATTGTCTTCATTGGACTCTCCTTTACGTTGCGGCTCCAGCAACCGGGCTGTGCCGGCGCCGTTCCAGCCGATGGGGGCCATTGCCATCAACTCTCTGCCGCCAAACGTCGGGGTTCCCGCCGTCATCGCCGGCGGCTATTGGACGGTATCATCGCTTGTTTGAGGGACGCATGAGAAAGCTTGCCGCTATCGCAACGATCCTGTTCTGGTCGACATGCGCGTACGCGCAGGATCGCTCCATCACGGTGGCCTCGACGACGTCGACGGAGCAATCGGGCTTGTTCGGCTACCTGCTGCCGCTGTTCACGAAAGAGAAGGGCATCGCGGTGAAGGTCGTCGCCGTCGGCACCGGGCAGGCGCTGGATATCGGTCGGCGCGGCGATGCTGATGTGGTGTTCGTCCATGACAGGGTGGCGGAAGACAAGTTCATGTCCGAAGGGCAGGGCGTGAAGCGCTTCGACGTGATGTACAACGACTTCGTCATTGTCGGGCCGAAAAGCGATCCCGCCCACATCGCTAGCGACAAGGATGTCGCCGATGCCCTGCGCAAGATCGCAGCGGCCAAGGCACCGTTCATCTCGCGCGGCGACAAGTCCGGGACGCATGCCGCCGAACTGAGATTGTGGAAAGAGGCGGGCGTCGACATCGCGACCGCCAAGGGCAGCTGGTATCGCGAGATCGGCCAGGGCATGGGCCCGGCGCTGAACATGGCGTCCTCGTCGAATGCTTACCTGCTGTCGGACCGCGGCACCTGGCTGTCGTTCAAGAACCGTGGCGAGCTTGCGATCCTGACCGAGGGCGACAAGCGGCTGTTCAACCAATACGGCGTCATGCTGGTCAATCCCGACAAGCATCCTGACGTCAAGTCGAAGGACGGACAGGCCTTCATCGACTGGCTGATCTCGCCGAAGGGGCAGGATGCGATCGCCGGCTACAAGGTTGGCGGCGAGCAGCTATTTTTCCCCAACGCGTCCCACTAGCAGGAAGGCGACGGTCGAGACGGCGACGCTGAGCGCGAGCAGGATCAGCCCGAGCCCCAGCGCCAGCGGCAAATCGCCTTTGCTGGTCTCCAGCGCGATCGCTGTCGTCATCGTGCGCGTAAAGCCTCTGATATTGCCGCCAACGATGATGATGGCGCCGACTTCGGCGATGGCGCGCCCGAAGGCGGCGAGGAAGGCCGTCAGCAGGGAGGTCCGGCCGAGCGCGAACAAGAGGCCGATGCTGCGCAGCGTCGACAGTCCGTCGATCCGCGCGAGGTCGCCATACTCGGCCCACAGCAGGCTCGCCGGCCGGTGCACCAGCGCCACCACGATCGGCGTGGCCAGCAGCGTCTGCGCGATCACCATGGCCGTCGGCGTGAACAACAGGCCCGCGGCTCCCAGGGGGCCGGATCGCGACAACATCAGATAAAGCGCAAGCCCGACCACGACCGGCGGCAGGCCAAGCAGTGCGTTGGTCAGAACGATGATGACCTGCCGGCCACGAAAGCGGGTGATCGCAAGCAGGGCTCCGAGCGGAGCACCGAGCAGCAGTGCGACGACGCTGGCCGTCAGGCTCACGCGCACTGACAGCGCGACGATGCCGAGCAGCTCGGGATCGGCTTCGCCAATCAGCGCGAACGCGGCAGCGATGGATCTGGCAAAATCGTTCATCCGGCCCGATGCTGTTGCTACGGCAGGAGGTCGAGCACGAGTTCGGAGGGGCGGCAAAGCCTCACGCCTTTCGGCGTGACGACGATCGGCCGGTTGATCAGGATGGTATGCGCGATCATGGCGTCGAGAAGCTGGTCGTCGGTCAGATCGGGATTGTCGAGTCCGAGCTCGGCGTACGGCGCGGCCTTCTCGCGAACTGCCTCGCGCACCGAAATTCCCATGCGGGCGATCAGCTGCCGCAACAGCGCGCGGGACGGCGGTGTCTTCAGATATTCGACCACATGCGGTTCGACACCAGCATCGCGGATCGTGGCAAGCGTCGTGCGCGACGTGCCGCACTCAGGGTTGTGGTAGATGATCGCGTCCATGCCATGGGCCCTGTCTGATGTGTGCTGAATTGTACACATGTGCGTTGCCCGGTTCCATCCAGAGTTTGCGCTTGAAAGCGTAGCTCAGCCGTGTCCCACTGATACTGGATGAGCAAACCTGAGTTGATATCAACGAGAGCCTTTGGAGTCTTTGCCGCCGTGGTGGTCGGCGGATATCTGCCGTCCGCCGTCCAGGCGCTCGCGCAGGAAGACAAGAAAACCGACGATGACAAGCCAGCCGATCCGGACACGGGCGAGAGCACGGTCGAGGAGAAAACGCTCGGCCTGCTACCGAACCCGCTTCAGAAATATGGGGTGAAGTTCGCGGCAACTTACATCGGGGAAGAGCTGGGCAACGCTTCGGGCGGAGTCAGGCAAGGCGCGGTCTACGAGGGCCGCTTGAATCTCGCCGTCGACGTCGATCTGGACAAGCTTGCCGGCCTCGACAAGCTGACTTTCCATGCCAACATGTTCCAGATTCACGGCGGCGGCCTGTCGCGCGACAATCTGCAAAATTTCTTCGTCGTGAGCGGGATCGAGGCGTTGCCGTCGACCCGGCTCTACGAAGCCTATTTCGAGAAGCAGTGGGGCGAGAAGAAGGTCTCGCTAAAGCTCGGCCAGCTCGCGGCCGACAGCGAGTTCTTCAACACCAAATACACCGACGTCTTCACCAACGCCTCGATGGGCTGGCCGGCCATCACCTCGCTGGATCTGCCGAGCGGTGGTCCCTCGCCACCGCTGGCCGCGATGGGCGCGAGACTTCTCGTCAACGTCACCGACCAGCTCGCCGTCCTCGGCGGAATCTTTGACGGCGATCAGGCGGGCCCCGGTCCTGGCGATCCTCAGCAACGCAATCGTTACGGCATCAATTTCCGTGTCAACGATCCGCCGCTTCTGCTCGGACAGGTTCAATACGCCTGGAATAACAAGAAAGGCGATCCCAATCTTGCCGGCCAGATCAAGTTCGGCGGCTGGCGTCATTTTGGCGCGTTTGCGGATCAACGGCTCGCATCCAACGGCATATCGCTCGCAGCGCCCGCGAGCAGCGGCGAGCCGATGTTGTTGTCCGGCGATATCGGGGGCTGGATTGTATTCGAGCAGCAGATCTATCGCGTGCCCCAGAGTGACGATCGCGGCATCGGCGTCTTTATCCGGGCCTCCGGCGCCCCGGCCGATCGCAATCTGATCGATCTCTATGCCGATGGCGGCGTTGAGTTCGTCGGTCTCGACGAGCGCCGTCCGGATGACAAGTTCGGGATCGCAGCCGGCTACGCGCATGTTTCGAAGCGTGCGCAGACGCTCGATGCAGACTTCCGGGCCCTCGTCGCGCCGGATTGGCCGGTTCGCAGTTTCGAGGGCTTGCTGACCGCCGTGTATCAATATCAAATCAGGGACGGCTGGACGGTCCAGCCGAACTTCCAGTACATCATTCATCCCGGCGGCGGCGCGACGCTCCCGTCCGGTCCGCTGCCGGCAAGGTGCTCGGAAACGCCTCGGTATTCGGATTGCGGACCACGCTGAAATTCTAGGGCGCGTCACGAACGGCGGATGGGTATTTCGGTGGACGGGCAAAACACTTGAACGGGGTGTCAATCCCGGATTCCGGAAATATTCTCCTTTACCGAATTTCGGAAAGATCGTATATGTCGCGCACCTCACCCGGCACGAGGGACGGATCGCGAGTCGTCCGGTACGTGGGTGGGGTGCGGTGGACGCGGGCGCGCGTCGGCACGCAAGGGTCGGGAGCAGGGCGAGCGGAGGATTGAGCCGAACCTCGTGAGCTTCCGCCGCGTGTGACGAACGGCGCGGGCTGCGTACGGCAAAACCGTGTGGTCCTGACTGTCGTTGCTGCAGCCAAGCCTTGCGGAAGGCGGCATGAGGCCAACCGGCCCTTGCCGTCAGCTTTTCGCAAGGCGACGGAGGCCAAAGGGAATTCGGCTCCGGGGAGGGCACGGCATAAGCCGTCAAACCACTCGCGCAGGGTAGGTCGGGATGTCCTGGCTGCCCTGTACGCCGCTGTGCAGTCTTCCAATGCGCTACACGCGCACAGCGGACCGCGGGTGCCAGTCGGCGCCCGGCCTTCCCTGCGCCCTCGGCATTGTCCAGGGCGAAACGAGCCGCAAAGCTCGGGCCGATCAGGCCGCGAGAGCCCGAAATCATGCCTCGTCGATAAGGAAAGGCGGCTTTATTCTCGCCACGGATGGGTTAAGGAAGAGCCTGGATGCGGTGCAGCATGTGAGGCGCCGCGGCTCGAAATTCATCAAACCGGGCACGCCGATACAGGTCGGGCTCGCTCAACGAAAAGGACGTCAGTCTATGATCAATACCGTTGGCATTATCGGAGCCGGGACCATGGGCAACGGCATCGCTCAAATCTGCGCCGCGGCCGGCCTTTCGGTCGTGATGGTCGATATCTCCGATGCGGCGGTGAACCGCGGCATCTCGACCGTCGGCGGCAGCCTCGAGCGCCTGGTCAAGAAGGAGAAGATCTCGGCGGCCGATCGCGATGCGACGCTCAAGCGCATCACCGGCACCACCGATCGCGCCAAGCTGTCCGATTGCGATCTCGTCATCGAGGCCGCGACCGAGAACGAGGAGCTGAAGGTCAAGATCCTGAAGGACCTCTGCGCCACGCTCTCGCCGCGCACGCTGGTGGCGACCAACACCTCGTCGATCTCGATCACCAAGCTCGCCGCCGCCACCGATCGCCCCGATCGCTTCATCGGCATGCATTTCTTCAACCCGGTTCCGGTGATGCAGCTGTTGGAACTCATCCGCGGCCTGCAGACGTCTGACGATACCCACGCCAAGGCGCTCGATTTCGCCCAGCGCGTCGGCAAGGTGGCGATCACCGCCAAGAACAGCCCGGGTTTCGCCGTCAACCGCATCCTTTGCCCGATGATCAACGAGGCGATCTTCGCGCTTCAGGAGGGGATCGCGACGGCCGAGGAAATAGACGCCGGCATGAAGCTCGGCTGCAATCATCCGATCGGGCCGCTGGCCCTGGCCGATCTCGTCGGTCTCGACACCATGCTTTCGGTGATGGAGGTCTTTTACAAGGGCTTCAACGATCCTAAATACCGTCCAGCCCCCCTGCTCAAGGAAATGGTGGATGCCGGCCATCTCGGCCGCAAGACCGGGCAGGGGTTTTACACTTACGGCGCCTGATCTTGTAATTTGCGCTGGGACAAAGACGTCACCCGCAACTGCATCTTAGCCTCCTTCCTTCTCCCCTTGTGGGAGAAGGTGGCGCGAAGCGCTGGATGAGGGGTTGGGTCCCGCAAACTCGATGGTTGAGAGCACGCGGAGAGCACCCCTCACCCGTCTCAATCGCGCAATGCGCGATTGATCCACCCCTCTCCCACAAGGGGAGAGGGAAAGAAGAAAGCGGACAACGAGAGACATGTCGGATCGATTGAAGGCCGAGCGCCAAGCTGCGGCTGAACGGCGGAACCTGCTGACCCAGGATGCGATCGAGCGCACCGGGATTACCGAGGAGATGATCGGGGAACTCGTCACCCGCTTCTATGGACGCGTGCGAGAGGACGCGTTGCTCGGGCCCGTGTTCGCGGTTGTGCGGAATTGGGACGAGCATCTCGCCAAGCTCAGGGATTTCTGGTCGTCGGTCGTGCTGATGAGCGGCCGCTATCACGGCTCGCCGATGCGGGCCCATCTCCCACTCAGCCTGGTCGGCGATCATTTCGACCGCTGGCTCGACCTGTTCGAGCAGACGGCGCGCGAGGTCTGCCCGCCACCGGCAGCAGCGTTGTTCATCGACAAGGCCCGCCGCATCGCCGACAGCTTTGAGATGGCCTCGGCGACCATTGCCGGCCGCATCGCGGCGCCGCGTCACCTTTGGAGGTCCTGAACGCGCCGGGTCTGCCCGCAAGACGTGTAGTTGAAGCGCATTGAGATTGTTTCTCGCTGCTCAGACCGCGTCGCACCAATTCCTGCATCATCGGTCTGATCTGCAAAATCATCATGCCGATCGCGCGGCATGACGTTGCAAAGGCAAAATGTGCTTGAACGCGTGGAGTCGCGTTCGCTCACAGCGAGCAAAGCCATATTGATGCACTGCGGCGCCAATTCTTCGCCTTCATTTCGGCAGAGTTCCAGCGCCTGCTAGTGTGCATGTCGCGCGCATCATTCAATATCTGCTCATCACCCTCCGACAACACCGCGGAACCCGAAGCCGATATAAGCGCGGAGCAAACGCGTCGAGAGCTGCTGCTCGGCGCGCTCGCCACCACCGCCTGTCTCGGCTGTTCCGCACCGGCAAGGGCCGACGACGATCAGCCGGGTGCCGACGAACGGCCGCAGAAAGGCGATCTGCTCGTCCTCTCCGAGGGCGACAACGAAGGTCAGCTCCTCAAGCCGGACGAACTCAAGCTGGGCGGCCCGCCGGTTCGCGCCTGGCCGAAGGACCCCAAAACCTCTGTCGTTCGCAGCGGCTCGCGCCTGAATGAGATACTTGTCGTGAAGCTCGATCCGAACGAGCTCGATGAGACCACGCGTGCACGCGCAGCCGACGGCATCGTTGCCTATTCGGCGGTGTGCGCTCATGCCGCTTGTCCGGTTACGGAATGGGTGAAGGCGGATCAGGGAGGCGACATGACCGTGTTCAAGTGTCCCTGCCACAATTCCGAATATGATCCACGCCAGGGCGCACAGGTCGTGTTCGGGCCCGCGCCGCGACGCCTCGCGGCGCTGCCGCTGTCGTTAAGCGAAGGTTCGCTCACCGTCGCCGGTCCCTTCATCGGAAAGGTAGGTGGCTCGCAGCCCGGATGACACGCCGCGGGTCGCGCCCGCGCGCCACAAGAGGTCGCGTCCGCCAACGAGCGGGCGACGAGACGAACGACAAGAATTCAACTCACAAGAATTCAAAAGGGGAAACGTCCATGACCACAAAGCAATGGTTTTTGTCCGGCTTCGTCGCCTTCACCTGCATTGTCTCGACGGCGGCGAGCGCCGGTCCGATCGAGAACTACAGCCCCGTTACCTCACAACGTCTCGAAAATCCCGAGCCCGGCAACTGGATGCTCTATCGGCGCACCTATGACGGCCAGGGCTTCAGCCCGCTCGACCAGATCAATACCTCCAACGTGAAGGATCTCACGCCGGTCTGGACTTTCGCTACCGGCGTCGTCGAAGGCCACGAGGCGCCGCCGATCGTCAATAACGGCGTGATGTTCGTGGCAACGCCGATGGGGCAGGTGATCGCGCTGAACGCGAAGACCGGCGACGAATATTGGCGTTACAAGCGGCAGCTTCCCGATGATCTCTTCCAATTGCATCCGACCAGCCGCGGTGTCGGCCTGTGGGAGGACAAGCTCTATCTCGCCACCACCGACGACCACGTCGTCGCGCTCGACGCCAAGACGGGCAAGGTGGTGTGGGACACCAAGGTGCAGGACTACAAGAAGGGTCAATACATGACCCTGATGCCGCTGATCGTCGATGGCAAGGTCATCGTGGGCGGCTCCGGCGGCGAGTTCGGCGTACGTGGCTATGTCGCTGCCTTCGATGCCAAGGACGGCAAGGAGCTGTGGCGCACCTTCACGATTCCCGGCGAGGGCGAGCCCGGTCATGACACCTGGCAGGGCGACGACTGGAAGAACGGCGGCGGCTCGGCCTGGATGACCGGGACCTACGACAAGGACACCAAGACGATCTATTGGGGCGTCGGCAATGCCGCGCCATGGCCCGGCGAGATGCATCCCGGCGACAATCTCTATACCTCGTCGGTGATCGCACTCGATCCGGGCAATGGCAAGATCAAGACCTACCACCAGTACCACCAGAACGATTCCTGGGACTGGGACGAGGTCGATGCGCCGATGCTGATCGATCTCCAGCGCGATGGCCGCAGCATCAAGAGCCTGGTGCATCCTGGGCGCGACGCGATCTTCTGGGTGCTCGAGCGCACGCCGAGCAAGATCAACTACGTCGCCGGCTGGCCGTTCGTTTCGACCGATGTCTGGAAGGGCGTCGACGAGAACGGCAAGCCGATCCTCGATCCCGCGCACAAGCCTGTTGTCGGCAAGCGCGTGGAGTTCTGCCCCTCGTTGTGGGGCGGCAAGGACTGGCCGTCGGCCGCCTACAGCCAGAAGACCGGCCTCGTCTACGTGCCCGCCAACGAGAACTTCTGTGGCGGCTTCACCGGCGAGAAGATCCCGCTCAAGCCGGGCGAACTCTGGCTCGGCACCAAGCCGGAGGATATCGGCCTGAAGACCAAGCCCGGCGCCGATCATTTCGGCGAGATTCAGGCCTGGGATCCCGCGACCGGCAAGAAGGTGTGGCAGCATAACTTCCCGAAGTCGCAGATGTTCGGCTCGGTCACGGCCACCGCGGGCGATCTCCTCTTCGCCGGCGGCACCAACGACCGCGAGTTCCGCGCCTTCAATGCCAAGACCGGTGAGCTACTCTGGCAGCAGAAGACCAACTCCGGCATCATGGGCATGCCGATCTCCTACGAGATCGACGGTACGCAATACATTGCGATCCAGTCGGGCTGGGGTGTGGACGCGCAGCGTATCCAGGACGCGCTGGCGACAAACAACATCGGCATCGAGTCCAACGTGCCGCAAGGCGGCGTGGTCTGGGTGTTCGCGCTGAAGAAATAAGCTCCGCAGGCGGATCGAAAGACGCGGAGCGACAGGGGGGTGGCGAGAGCGGCGGACGGCAACGTCCGCCGCTCTTGTGTACGCTCGTAGCTATTTGCCCTCGCGCTCGACCTTATCCTTTGCTTTCTGGTTCATCTCCCGAACCTTCGGATCGCTGGGGCTCTGCCCGGTGGTCCGGGTGGTCGAAGCGGGCGGGGCATTGGCGTTGGGAAGCGAGCTCTGGTCCGGCGCGGTGGGGCGCGTTGCGGTGGTCGGCGGCGTCGTGTTGCTGCTCTGGGCGAACGCTCCGGCGGTGGTCAAAAGGAAGGCGCTCGACAGCGAGACTGCGAGCGCCCTTGAGATGTTGGTCATCGATCTGCTCCTGGTCAGATCGATGGAAACGGCGCGAGGCCGCTTTCCGTTCCGTCAAGCCTCCAATTGCTTGCCGATCGGAAGCGAGCGGATGCGCTTGCCGGTCGCCGCGAAGATCGCGTTCATCAGCGCCGGTGCGAACGGCGGCACGCCCGGCTCGCCGACGCCGCTAGGCGGTGTGTCCGATGCGGGGGGCACGATGTGGACGTTGGTCACCAGCGGAGCCTCGTCGATCCTGACGACCTGGAAGTCGTCGAAATTATTCTGCTCCACCTTGCCGTCCTTGAAGGTGACCTGGCCATATTTGGCAAGGCTGAGCCCCATGATCGCGGCGCCTTCGATCTGCGAGGCGATGCGTTCGGGGTTCACATAGGTGCCGCAGTCGATCGCGGTGTCGACCCGCGGCACCGTCAGCTTGCCCTTTTCGTCGACCGCGACTTCGACGATGGTCGCGATGTAGCTGACGAAGCTGCGGTGCACGGCGATACCGAGGCCGTGGCCCTTCGGAACCTGACGGCCCCATTCGCCCTTGTCCGCGACCAGCTCGACCACCTTACGCAGACGTGCTGTGTCAAGGGGGTAGCTGTCATAGGGCTCGCCGTAGTTCCACATGTCCTTCACGGCGGGCTTGACGATGCGGGGTGAGCCGATCAGCGCAAGGAGCGTTTCCTTCTGGTCGCGTCCTGTCGCACTCGCGATCTCGCCCACCATCGACTGCACCGCGAAAGCGCGCGGGATGTTCGAGACCGAACGGAACCAGCCGATGCGAGTGTGCGCGGCAGCTTCCGGATTCTCGCAACTGATATTGGCGATTTCGAAAGGCATGTCGACGAGGCCCATGCCGAGCTCGAAAGCCGCCTGATGGACCGTGCCCGCGGCGAAGGTCGAGGCGATGCTGGGCGCCACGCTGCGGTGGCGCCAGGCGATCACCTTGCCGTCCTTGTCCAGCCCCGCCTCGATCCGCTCGGCCGAGACCGTGTGCAGGAAGCCGTTATGGATGTCGTCTTCGCGCGTCCATTGCACCTTGACAGGTGCGCCGAGCTCCTTCGACAGCAGGGCGGCCTCGAGCGCGTAGTCGCACTTCGACTTGCGGCCGAAACCGCCGCCGAGCAGCGTCACGTTGACGGTGACGTTGCCCTCGGGAATGCCGAGCGTCTTGGCGACGTCCTCGCGCGTTCCGCCCGGGCTCTGCACCGGCGCCCAGATCTCGGCCTTGTCGCCCTTGACGTCGGCGACCGCGACCGGCGGCTCCATGCTGACATGGGCAAGATGGGGAATGTAGTATTCGCCGACGATGACCTTGTCGGCGCTCTTCAGGGCGGCGTCGGCATCGCCCTCCTTGCGGACGACGAGACCCGGCTTGCGCGAGGCCTCCTCGAGATCCTTGCGATAGGCGACCGAGTCGTACTTGCCGTTGGCGCCGTCGTCCCAGACCAGCTTGAGCGCGTCGCGGCCCTTGATCGCGGCACCGGTGTTGCGTGCGATCACAGCGACGCCGCCGAGCGGCTGGAATTTCGACGGCCACGGCCAGCCGCGCACCTGCATCACCTTCTCCACGCCGGGCACTTTCAACGCCGCGTCCGGATCGAACGAAGTGAGCTTGCCCCCGGTCACGGGCGGGCGCGCGATCACGGCATATTTCATGCCGGGCAGTCGCACGTCGGCGCCATATTGCGCCTTGCCGGTGGTGATGTCGTGGAGATCGACGATGCTGACCTGGCCCTTGCCGAGATAGCGGAAGTCCTTGGGGTCCTTCAGCTTGAGGCCTTCGGTCGCCGGCACCGATTCCTTGGCGGCATCGGCGGCGAGCTCGCCGAAGCCGAGCTTGCGCCCGCTCGCGCTATGGACGACCTCGTGATTGACCGCCTTCACCTCGGTCGCCGGCACGCTCCAACGCTTGGCCGCGGCCTGTTCCAGCATCGTGCGGGCCGAGGCGCCGATCTGGCGCATCGGAAGCAGGTAGTGCCGCGTGCTGCGCGAGCCGTCGGTATCCTGGTTGCCGAACTTGACCTCGTCGCCATGGGCCTGCTGCACCTTGACCTTGGACCAGTCGGCCTCCATCTCCTCCGCCACGATCAAGGGCAGGCTGGTGCGCACGCCGGTGCCCATCTCGGAGCGGTGGGCGACGATGGTGACGGTGCCGTCGGAGGCGACCGCGACGAATACGCGCGGGTCGACCACGACGCCGTGCGGCATCTTGCCGGCGCCGGTCTCATAGGCAAAGGCCTGGCGCGTCATCACGGGCGCGGCGAGCACGAAGCCGCCGGTGACGCCGAGCCCCTTCAGGATGCTGCGGCGCGAGATCTTCTCGACCTTCAGATGCTTTTCGAAGCCACGGAGCTTCCGGGGATTGTCGATGAAATTCATGTCACACTCCCGTCGATGCGAGATGGACCGCGTTTTCGATGCGCTGGTAGCAGCCGCAGCGGCAGATGTTGCCGGACATCGCCTCGCGGATCTGGTCGTGCGACGGTTTCGGATTGTCCATCAGGAGCGCCGCGGCCTGCATGATCTGGCCCGCCTGACAGAAGCCGCATTGGGGGACATTGACCTGGCGCCAAGCCTTCTGGACGGGATGATCGCCCTCCGGATGCAGTCCCTCGATCGTGGTGATCTCCCGTCCGGCGACGTCGTTGACCGAGGTGATGCAGGAGCGCACCGCCTCCTTGTCGACGATGACAGTACAGGCCCCGCACAGCGCCTTGCCGCAGCCGAACTTGGTGCCGGTCAGCCCGGCTTCGTCACGCAGGAACCAGAGTAGCGGGAGATCCGGGTCGCCGTCCCAGCTCTGTTCCTGGCCGTTGATCTTCACCTTGATCATGATCGTCCCTCGCTCTTCATAAGCTGACTGTTTCAACATCGCCGAATTCGATCGGCGCAATGTCCGTTGCCTCATGTGACCGCATTTCGGCCTCTTGTCCTGCGCGGGCAGGTCCCGGCAGGAAGCTGGAATGCGAATCGCGATGTCTGGATGTCCTCGATACCTCCCGTTTTGTTCTTGATTGATTGAATTCGCGCGGCATCGTGACGACGCGACCGTAGCAGAGATCGCCTCGGACCGGCGTTCACAGCCGGGTGTTCTCGACGTGAACAGATTGCATCCGGGGTTTGTCAAAAGCAGGGCGCGGCAACACATCGCGCGCCGGGCGATCACGAAATCGAAGCTGCGATGAAAAAAGCTTCGTCCGCCAGAGGGACTGCGCGGACGAAGCAGTAGTCCTCAGTCGAGGGAGGGAGAATCGCAGGGCACGCTGACTTCAAGCAGGAAGAGGGCGGCACTGCGCAGTCATTCAGAGACCAGGACTGAGGGAGCGGAACGCGCTCGCATACGCAATACTGCACGGGCGGCAACTCGCCGCGGTCATTCGATAACGGCGCCCGCCCGTTCGCGGATCACCGGCGAGCGGACGGGCGATGGCGGATGGTCTTGCTCAGGCCGCCTTGGCTTTCGCCACGTGGGTCGCGATTGCATCCATCAGCGCCGGCGAAAGGCAGTCATAGGGCTCGAGCCCGAGTTCCTTCAGACGCGACCGGATGCCGGCCATCTGTTCCGGCTTCACGCCAGATTCGATCACCGAGGAGACGAAGGCGGCGAATTGCGGCGCCTGCGAGCCCTGCTCCTGGAACAGCTCCGGATGGATGAAGTCGAGACCATAGAACGGGTGGTTCTTGTTCTCGATGCGGCCGTACATATGCGTGCCGCAGGCCTTGCAGGCGTAGCGCTGGATCACTGCGGAGGGATCCACGATCTGGAGCTTGTCGCCGTTCTCGAGCACGGTGACGTTCTGGCGCGGCACCACGGCAACGACGGAGAACGTTGCGCCCTGCGGTTTCCAGCACTTGGTGCAGCCACAGGCGTGATTGTGCGCCACATCGCCCTTGATGCCGACCTTGACCTGATGGTCCTTGCATTTGCAGACGAGGGTGCCGCCGGCAAAATGCCCGCTGCCCTGTTTGACGCCGTTGTCGATCGAGGGGTGGAGTGCAACAGTCATGGGTCGATCCTCCTTGGGTGTGACGCTTGAGCTAGAACACGACGACTGAACGGATAGATT
>NZ_JADFUE010000084.1:0-23404 GCF_054967145.1 Bradyrhizobium sp. UFLA06-24 | reverse complement strand
GGATGAGAAGGCTTCGGCCTCTGCATTAAAAGATCGATGGCGTCGTGAGCGAGCTGCATGCGCTCAAGGCCTAGGTCAGTGCGGCCCTGACCCATATCGATTTTATGAAGCCGATCATCGGTCGCGCCGCTCTCGAGTGGCGCCACGAACATTCCATCAAGGCGGCCACGCAGCAGAAGTGCTTACGCTGTTCACGGGCAGTCCAGCCAGTTGGCTTGACCTCGCCAACCATCAGGCCACGCCCCTAGGGGAAGCGCGAGCTGCACGTCGAAGCGCCGTGTGGTGTTGACGTTGATGAAGTCCTGCAGCGCCGGCGGGATCTCCGCGCCACTGTGTGCGCGGTGCGCTCTGCCAGTGCGTCGGCGATCTCACGCGTCTCGTCGCGCGACCAGCCTTAGACGGATTGAAGCACACGATTCGCAAGGGATAGTGTACTGCGAGAATATCCTGAAGGACGGTCTCAAGATCCGTGTCGGTCTCGCGCCGGACGTAGCCGGCGCGCGCCGAAATCCTTAAGCAGCAAGTAGATGTCGCGGTCGAGGCGATCGGCCGGCACGATCGAGGGCGAGAAACGGTCGGTTGATCTTCTCGATGTGGACACGGCCGTCGATCGGCTCAAGCCGCAGCGAGCTCGAGCAGCTTGCGTGCGGCGGCGTCCGGATCCGCATGGGGACGGGGCTGTACGCGCTTCATGCTTGCCTGGTCAGCTTGTCGCGTTCGGCAAGGTCAAAAGCCTTGGCCTTGGCCTTTTCGATGGTGAGAAGAGAGGGGTCGAGGCGCCGACCAAGCAAGTTGTCTCAGTAGAAAATAGACGCTCGGCCGTCCGTCGGCGAAGCGGACCTCATAGTTGCCAGTGTCGGGTACGGCTGTGGCGTGCGCTCTTACCCCCTGATACGGCCCCGATCAGAACGGCCAAGCGATAGCTTTTATGCCGGGGCTGAATTCGAGGCTGGACGGAAGCGGGCGCTTCGCTTTCGGCGCTCGATAAACGGGACTTCAACGAAGCGCCAAGAAAGCCAGGCCATTGGAATCGTGAAGAAGATGCCGAGAATAGAGCCCAATACGACTGAGAGCAGAGGCGCATCCTGAATGGTCACGACGTGCAGCGCGAGCGCAAGCCCAATCATGTGGAGAAGGTAAAAGCTGTAGGAGATGCGTCCGATGAACCGGACCGGGCGTAGATCTAAAAATGCGAACAGGCGGCATTGGGGATCGAAAGCAACCAAGGAGATCAGAACGCCGGATGCCGCGATTTCCGCGAAAACTATTAGCGGTGGTTGGCCTCGAACGCCACAGATGAGCAGTACTGAGCAAGCGAGAACCGCGGCGAGGCCTCGCCGAGGTCCAAAGCTTTCGACCATGAGCGGCCCGGCAAAATGCAGCGCAAGCCCAACTACGAAGCCGTAGAGCGGCGCAAGGTTGGTGACGCCTCCGAGTAGTTTCGAATACTCACCGCTGAATGACAGCCCGAATAGTATTGCAATAACGGGGATCGTCGATCGAGGCCCGAAGTGCTCGCACATCCAAAAAGCCACGAGAACCACCGGAATAGCAACAATTTCGACCGTCATAGACCACATCGGACCGTTAATGTCTGACCGCAGCATCAGCGCATTCATCGACACGTTGACGGCCGAGAAATCGCGACCGTCGTAGAGCCCGAATTGGAAGTGCAAAAAGGTGAACAGCAAAACTGTCGATACCGCTGCCGGATAGAGCCGGAACAGTCGTGCCCGAACGAACTCGACGAGGTTGCGGTTCTTCGTCAACGACCGGGCGAGAACAAACCCACTCAACACGAAGAACAGGATTACGGCTGACAAGCCGGTCGCCTTCGTGTCATAGAAACCGTTGACGCCGTGGTAAGCCACAATCGACACGGCCGCGAGCCCGCGCAGAGATTCCAACCTCGGAACAAAGCCAAGATTCTGTTGCGGCTTTTGGCTGGCGGTCTCCAGAATGTTCATTGAAGGGAATTTGTCTCGATGAGGTCGGTAGGGCCCGCGGGAGCGGAATACCCGCTTTGGTTATCACTCGCGGTTTCCGCGGTGACTGAGTAGCGTCGAACGGGGCTTAGAATGCATAGTGCGCACGTCAAAACATTTATCAAGCTCATCTTTGGGCTGATTTGCTTGGCGATACTCGCCAGCCACGTCATGACGATGTTGCGGTGGAGCGAGGCTCGCGGGGTCTATGACGACGTTTGCTACCTCAGGCAGGCCCACCTTTTCCAGCGTTTCGGCCTGAATGGGTTCGATACGGACGCGGCTGGCGACGACGATCGCTATTTTGTAGGCAAACTGAAGCAAATCGCATTTCCTGAGCCTAACAATCCAGAACGATGGCCGTGCCACATTCACAAATCAGGCGGCAAACTCATCTTGCAATATCCGCCCGGGACGGGGTTTTTGCTAGCTCTGTTCCCGGAGGGATTTCAGGTTGCCCCGCTCTACATCGCCTCCAGCATAATCGTCTGTGGCTTTGCGCTGCTAGGTGTTCTTATGGCACCGACCCTATTCTCCGGGATGGGCGCAGGGCTCTTCGGCGCGCTGGCTGTTTATCTCATGATCAATCCAGCCAAAGCGAGCTACTCGATAGCGCCTACTGTGGCGTTATGCGCTGTTGTGGGATTCCTCACGGCACTGTGGCTGACCGAGGCGAAGCGCAGCATCTTGCTGATTGCGCTGATAGGCCTCCTGATCGGCGTGTCGGTCAATTTGAGACTGCCAAACCTCCTCTTGGCGGCCGGCTATTGCTTGTTCCTGGCCACCGCGTTCATGCACTCGCGGACACTCGCCACGTTCCTTCATGGCCTGGCCTTTGGTGCTGGGGCTCTTGTTGGCATGGCGCCGACTCTGATCGCCCAAGCTGTCAACGCCGGCAGTCCATTTGCAACGACCTACGGCGCAAATGACGCGCGTCCTCCCGCAATTGACGTCGCAGTTCTTGGCGAATATCTGCGCGACACGCAGTTGTTCCTAATCGGCGTTGCGGTCGTCTGGACGGGATTGTCGCTGCGAGTCAGCGACCGAGCGGCACGTCAGAGCGCTCTAATCGTCGCGGGAAATCTCGTCGTCAACCTCGGGTTCTTTATGAGCCACCCAATTTTCACCCAATACTATGTTGTTCCGATAGCAATGCTCTCCATGTGGACGCTGTCGTTCGCTTGGCTGATGCCGTGGCGCGAGCTTCCGGAGATAGTATCCTTCCAGGGAAAGGCGTTGGCACGCTGACTTCGAGCCTAGTAATCGTGCTTAGGCTGATGATCCTGTTCACTTGCTTTTCAGCCCGAGCTCGACCAGCCGGCGGATGGCTTCCGGGCGAGAAAGGTCGAGATCGTTTGCTTCGGAATCCATGCGTCGATGCTTGCCATCTGATCCGGCAAGACGCGCAGATGGATTGACTCAGCAAGCAGTAGGCGGCCGCCCTCGTGATTTTCCGGTACGCGTTATTGATTCCCCATGAATTTCGCGTACCAGAAAAGCAGGACAAGAGGAAGGTAGCGCCTTCCTGCTCGGCCCTAACACCAACCACGAAGGACGTTTATCAACACGATCGAGGCTGATCGGCGTGATAGCACGCCGCCCCTAAACTCGTCCTCTAACATCATCACCTTTCCTGGGCGCAATCACGCCACCCTGGGAACTTCTTCCTTTGTACTGCCGTCTGACGATGTCGCTGAGGTCGAACTGACACCGCGCGCGAGGCGCCGTCTCGCGAGTCAACAGCTGGAGCTGGCAACCGAAACAGCCAAAAAATGCGAGGCTCCGCCTAAGACGCGCTGAGGGTTGCTCGAGGGCCTCGAGGCAAGTGGAATAATGGAAGGCTTGCGTGCGGATGCACCACACTATCGCCGGCCTCCAGCGAGCCGATTTGCCGGAGGGAAGGCACCATAGGCTGTTAAACCGGAGGACTCCTTTCCCATTACCGCCTACGGTACTTTTTTACACTGCGCATGGGCTTTCAGATGTGACCTGGAAACAGAAGGCCCTGGCCGCCGGCAAGCACAAGCACACCCACCTATCCTCGAAACGCATCCAGACTGCGATTGCTCAAGATATTGCCTTTCTGGCAGGGATCCAACGCGTCGCAAGCCCCAGGAGCGCTCGGGATGAAGGCCCCTGGAAGCGCGACCGGCAGCGGCTGATGACGCACCGCCGGCGGCTCAAGCCATAAGGGTTAGCCGCAATCTGTGCTACCGTGACGAGGGCGGTCGCGCCCGCAGGACGTCAACAATCTTGGTTTCAACTCCCGTCGGCTCACAGGAGCCGGCGGGTTTTCTTTGTAGCTTTACAAAAGCTCGCACCCCGGTATTGTTTTTCTTTCGCGGGGGCGCCGCTTGCAGCGGTTAACACCCTGGCGGCTTCGCCTTTGTTTTGGCAAGTCGATAGACCGCCTGCACGGCAGGGACCGCAGCCAAGCACTGCTGCGCCAGCTGAGCTCCATGCCGAGCGAAGGCGGCGTTCCAGTCACCTCGCCCCGCATCGACAATGATCACCTCTTCGAGTTTGAGAGAGGTCGCCCCAGATGCCCTGGCAGCGTCTAAGACGCGTTGTTGGAGGGCGCGTACAGTGGCTGGAATTCGCTTGTCGGGCAATTGGGTCTCCTTCGAACCGGTCGGCGGCAGCTAATGCACAACTAAAGAAGGCCGATATCCATATAGGAGGATTGAGAGTTTGACGAATAGCCCGGCGCGGCCAGTGGATTGAGGGAAGGCCCGCAGGTTCACGCTGGCCGGCCTTCTCGCCGAAGTGAAGTGTTCCTCGAACAGTTCGCAGCGGTTGACCCAAGAAAAGGAAAGGATAGAGTCTGCGATTGGCGCCGTTCCTCGGAACGCGCAGGCGCTTCTTGGGTAGTGCTCATGAACCAACCGCGCGTTCGCGATTTCTCGGCAGCCATCCTGATTGATAACGCGGGGCGTCTGCTGCTTCAGCGTCGGGATAACAAGCCTGATATTGCTCAACCTGGAAAGATCTCATTCTTCGGCGGAGGTCGAGAGGAAGGCGAAAGCCCGCTCGATTGTATAGTTCGTGAAATTGAGGAAGAGGTCGGAGCTTCGCTTCCGCCGTCTCGTTTTGAGCATTTGACCAGTTTAGATGTGCCTGACCCCGAGAACGCGAGCGGACATGTGAAAGGCGAATACTTTATCGCGCGGGAAATTTGCACGGCCGATCTCGTGGTCACGGAAGGCCAGCTTCTGGTCATTGACCCGGAAAATATTGAGACAATCCGGGACGAGCTGACCCCACTCACCAAGCTTGTTTTGCGGCAGTTTTTCGCGGGACAAGCGGCTACCCTTCACAGATCGGTATTGTTCCTCTGTACTGGCAACTACTACCGTAGCCGCTACGCAGAGGAGCTTTTCAATCATAGGGCTGAAAACGAAGGCTTGTCCTGGCGTGCGTTTTCCAGAGGGGCCGCGGAAAGAGGTTCACCGGACAATGTCGGATTCATGTCGCCGTTTGCTCTCGAACGTCTGGAGACGGTTGGAATTGCTCCCAAACGCGCGGACCAGCTCCCTCAACCATGTAGCTTGGCGGATATTTATCAAGCTCACCTCGTCATCGCGCTCAAGGAGACTGAACATCGCGCGATGGTCGAACGGCGCTTTCCAGAAGCGGCACACAAGGTTCAATATTGGCAAGTCGATGACATCGACGTCGCCGATCCGGCCGACGCGCTTCCGATGCTAGAACGATTGGTTGCAAGCCTGATCATCGATCTGCGCTCCGCCCGTCTCCCTTGATCGGATCATCGAAGGGCCGCCCCAACCTCGATCGGACGCTTCGCTTCATAGCCGCCTTGGTTTGTCAGCCGAACGAAGTGCCCGACTCGTTGCATCTCGAGCCAACCGCGCTCGTGGGCTAAGGCCAAAGCGGCCCTAAACTGATCACCAGTACCACCGGCCTTCAGAAAGGGCATGTTCACGAGCTCGATGAAGATCCTGCCGTCCTGGACCGCCTTGATGCCATTCGCGATCTCGACCCTGGCGCTGCGGCCTCAGGATCGGAGTAAGGACGTTCGCTCATCAATTTCATGGATTAGGCCCCAGCCGGACTGGCGCCAAGCTATAGGCGGTTCTCGATCATCAGGCGGGCCGCCTTTTCTTGCCAGGCAGGATGGCTTGCTGCGTGCCGTTGCTGCCCGCGGCAATGAGGACCGGCGCATGCCGCAGCTTGTGCACACGAACGGCGATGAGAAATCCTGATTTCGCCCGGCCACCGGCCGACGTACTCAGCTGAGAGCCTGACGTTCTGGCGCCAGCGATAGTCCTGGCAGAACACGAGCAGATCGCGCACGCTGTTGACCGCGGATCGCCCAGGGTGATCTTCAACGGACGACCATCAGTCCTTGGGTGGTGAGGGGCGAGGCATGCGCTATCGAATCGCGGCGGGAGAGTGAAATCGTCGATTACTGGTCGCTCTGAACGCGTGCGAGCTACTGCAGCTCGTGGGTGTGGACAAGCCCGCCGTCTCGCTGGCCGGCTATTCACCTCTGGTGGAGCTTCTGAGAGACCGTGCCAAGTAGCTAGTAGTGCATCATGCACCAGCCCATTAGCACCACGCCGCCGTGAGCAGTAGGAAGATCGCGATAGAGCTGGGGCCTGACGGAAAAAAAGGTGGCTTCTTGGCCTGACCTAAAATCCTACCAGAACTTGGCATGCCTTGTCGGGCCCCAACTCCACTTGCCAGGAAGGTATACATCAGCACGATCGTCCGGCGACTTCGCCGGCTCCGCTAAGGTTTGGCTAAGCGGGTGAGGGTGGATCACGTGAATCAGATCCTGTGAACCCTGCATCTGACGTTCGTACTGTTCAGAGTTTTGCATGCTATCGGCGGACATACTCAAGAAACTATCAGTGCTCATCACGGTACGCTGTACCCGAAATGCTACAGCGCGGATAGAAATCGGACCATCGGACGCGTTTGTTACCGGTATATGTTGGAGTGAAGCCTCGGGATGGCGCACAAGTGGGCTTGCGATTGCTGTCAGAGCGCGGCGGCCGATGGCTCAAAGCGAACCTCTTTCATTTTCCCGGGGCTGTGTGGTCGCGTAAGCGAGGATGTGTTGAGCTGTCAGAGGGGGATGTCATCGCGCTACAGCTCGTAGTAGAGCGCATCACAACAGCTGGACTGAGGGTGCGGTTTTATGGGCGGCTACGACGTTCGGACGGCGCCTCGCTGGTCTGTGCGTTGGTGTTTCGGGGGAAACGCTAACGAAGGAGAATGGCCGTCTGATTGGACGACCCTTTCCGCTGATCAAAATGGTAGGTATCGGGTCGTGTCCCCGTGGTGTAGCTCGGTAGAGCAAAGCCGCCCGGACGCGCGCCTCAAACAGCGCCGTAGCGGGCGGGCGGCTTTGCGGTGGTCGCCGGCAGTTCTCCGGTAGGATCGGGTTGCGGCACGCCAACGCAACCGAGGAACCACCGATGACCAACGATATGATGAACCTTCGCACGCTCGTGGAGAAGACCCTGATGCCGATCTCTTGCGAGTAAAGTGTCGCGCTTCCTTGAGGCATGGCTCAACGTCTGCTTGAAGAAGCACTGCTCTTGCTGTGGTTCGAAACAGGGGTGAGCACTCTCACCATTGGTTGGGTCGAAGGGGTCGAACTCAACTTCTTCGCAGTCCTCTGCTTCGATCTACGTCGTCCGGCGCTCAAGCTTCCAGGCCTCGGCCGCTTCGGAGTTGCTGCCGGGCGACATAACCTCCGGGCGTGGCGAACATACTCTGCCGGTGGAGTGCAATGGCCGCCATAAGGGAAGTCCCTGATGCTGAGAGGATTCCCCTCGGCCGGGATTGTGTAGCCCTGCTGCCTCATGCGAATTGCATACGTGACCCGCCGTTGATCGTGAAGCCGCCACCAGAAATAGCTATTCGGATCAGATCTTCAGTTTTTCGATAGTCGAGCGAAATAGATGTCCTCTCGCAAGAGCCGCAACCCGAGGGCGAGAGCAAGGGCCTCAATCGTTCGGCCTCGACCGTATTCCAGATGTGGATCGTGGCAGTGACGTCGACGTTATTGCCGGCCGATAGGCGCCAGGCTGCCAGCCTGAAGCACAAGCTCAGAGTGAGGGTGACGGCAAACAGGAGCATCGAGACGAAGTGACTCACTCTATGGCTCACCATTGATACTTCGGGACGAGAGCGAGCACGCGTCACCGATTCGGAAAATGCGACGCGCTGACTAGCTCCAGATTTCACCAGGTTTGCAAAGCCGCTCGTCCCTCCGCGGTAATCCGATATTTAGTAACCGGAGGGCAGTGAGAAAGCATCGGCCGATCGCAGCTCTCCGCGCGACGTGCTCGTGATCAAAGTGCTGGTCCACGGCTCTGAAGTCAATTGCTTCAGGAAGGCGCGCTCAATCTCGGTTTGGGCCATGCTTGCCTCTCCGTAGGACAAATCGACTAGCGCGGCTGTGTTCCGCTTCGGAAACGAACAAAAAGCCGTCATGAAGCTCCGAAGGCGCTGATCAGCCCGATCGTGATGGGGACCAACCCACGACCGTCCACAGGGCTGGCGAGTTGGAGCCGAGAGCGGGCGAGAGGCATTCACTGCACAGCTTAGCGAGTCGTGGCTTTAACGTCCCCTCCGCATTCCCACAGCTATCCAAGGAACCAAGGAATTTTGCCCGGTTCCGTCGCGTCCCGCGGGTTGGGATGGCTCGACGGCCCTGCTAGTTCCGGTCGGCCAATGCACTCCTTAGCGCTCGTCCGCAATCACCTTGCCGTCATTGGGCAGTGCGCCTGGATTGACGAGCTCGACATTACCGCCGAGCTTTGTCACCACGCGCAATGTGCCAGCAACGCCATCGCGCAACTGATCGTTGGGAGTCGCGGTTTCTGCCCTCAGCGTCATCACATCAGCCTCGCCCTGGCGAGTGACGACAAGGCGCAGTCGCCCGAGCGCGCGATGGCGCTTGCCGATCTCGGCGATCTGCTCGGGGCGGACGAACATGCCCTTTACCTTGGTGGTCTGGTCGGCGCGACCCATCCAGCCTTTGATGCGCATGTTGGTGCGGCCGCATTTGCTTGGGCCGGGAAGCGCCGCGGTGAGGTCGCCGAGCGCAAGCCGGATCCAGGGATGGTGCGGATCGAGCGAGGTCACCACGATCTCGCCGACGTCGCCGGGAGAAACGGGATCGCCGGTGCCTGGCCGGACGATCTCCACGATCAGATCCTCGTTCACGACCATACCCTCACGCGCCTCGGTCTCGAACGCGATCAGACCGAGATCGGCGGTGCCGAAGGCCTGGTAGGCTTCGATGCCGCGCGCCTTTATCTCGGCCTGGAGCGAAGGCGGGAAGGCGGCGCCCGAGACCAGCGCGCGCCTGAGCGAGGAGACGTCGCGGTCGGCGGTCGCCGCGGCATCGAGCAATATCTTCAGGAAGTCCGGTGTGCCGCTGTAGCCGACCGGGCGGTAGGCCTCGATCAACTCGAATTGCTGCTCGGTATTGCCGGGGCCAGCCGGGATCACGGCGCAGCCGAGCGCGCGCGCCGAGGTGTCGAAAATGAAGCCGCCGGGGGTGAGGTGGTAGCTGAAGGTATTGAGCACGATGTCACCCTCGCGGAAGCCGGCCGCAAACAGCGCACGCGCCCCCCGCCAGGGATCGTCCCGGCGTCCCTCCGGCTCGAAGATCGGGCCCGGCGAGGTAAACAGGCGGCCGAACGAGCCGGGCGCCGCAGCCACGAAGCCGCCGAAGGGCTGGGAGGCCTTGTGCAGGGCCGGCAGCTCCGACTTGCGCAGCACCGGCAGGCCCGCCAGCGCCGCCCTGGAGGTCACCGAGGCGGGGTCGACGCCCTTCAGTCGCTCGGCGTAGGCAGGGGCGGCCATGGCGCTGCGGAGCACGCTTGGCAGGCGGGCGAACAGCTCGGCCTCGCGCGCCGCCGGCTCACGCGTCTCGAGGGTGTCGTAATGGGCGGTCATGGCAGGTCTTTCCGGGTTGGCATCCGTTGCGCGCCGCCGCCCGCATGGGTATCAGACGGCCATTGCGGCGGCTTGGAGAGCGCGGAGTGACGGACGAGAGGATCAGTGAGGCTGAAGGGGCGGGCGATGTGGTCGCGCGATTGAAGCGCCGCATGGTCGAGGATGCGCTGCCGCTGTGGTCGGCGGTCGGCTGGGATCACGCCGCCGGCGGTTTCATCGACAGGCTGCACCGCGACGGTACGGCGGATACGGCCGCACCGCGGCGCGTGTTCGTGCAGGCGCGTCAGATCTATTGCTACGCTAAGGCGGCGCAGATGGGCTGGTACCCGCAAGGCCGCGCCATCGCCCTCAAGGGGCTCGAGCACCTCCTGACAAAAGCGAAGGCGCCCGACGGCAAGCCTGGCTATGTGCACCGGCTGACGCCGGAGGGCGCGGTGCTGGATTCGCGGCGCGATGCCTACGACCACGCCTTCATCCTGTTCGCCCTGGCGACGGTCTATGCGCTCGACCAGGACGCGCAGATCCGCGCCGAGATCGATGCGCTGCTTGCTTTCCTCGATGGCCATCTGCGCTCGCCGCATGGCGGCGTGCATGAAAGCCTGCCCGTGTCGTTGCCGCGCCGGCAGAACCCGCAGATGCATCTGTTCGAAGCGATGATCGCGTGCTTCGAGGCGACCCACGATCTGTCGTTCCAGAACAGAGCCGGCGAGTTCTTCGCGCTGTTTCTCGCCAATCTCTATGACAAGCGGAAGTGCATCCTGACGGAGTACTTTGAGGAGGACTGGTCGAAGATCGTGCCGGTCAGCGTCGAGCCCGGGCACCAGGCGGAATGGGTCTGGCTGCTGAAGGGTTTTGAGCGCATCACGGGCTGTCCCACCGGGCAGCGGCGCGCGGAGCTGCTGGCGACCGCGCTGTGCTATCGCGACGCGACGACCGGCTGCCTGGTCGACGAGGGCGACGATACCGGTCACATTCGACGTAGCACGCGCCGGCTGTGGCCGCAGACCGAGATCGTGAAGGCCTGGGTCGCGCAGGCCGAGTCCGGCGAGGCAGGCGCGGCGGACGAAGCGCGCGCGGCGCTGGTGCGGCTCGAACGGCATTATCTCAGCCATCCAGTGCGGGGCGGCTGGTACGACCAATTCGACAGCGACGGCAAATCGCTGGTCGACACCATTCCTGCGTCGTCGTTCTATCATGTTCTCTGCGCGGTCACGGAAGCGGAGCAGGTGCTGGGTTGAATTTTCAAAGCCACCGTTTGCGCCGCTTGAAGCTCTTGAGGTTCTTGAAGCTCTTGCGCTGGTCGCCGGCGCCGCCGAGGTAGAATTCCTTGACGTCCTCGTTGTCGCGCAATTCGTCGGCGGTGCCGTCGAGTACGACCTTGCCCTGCTCCATGATGTAGCCGTGGCTTGCCACCGAGAGCGCGGCGCGCGCGTTCTGCTCGACCAGGAGGATGGTGACGCCGAGATCGCGGTTGATCTTCTGGATGATCGAGAACACCTCTTTTACGAGCAGCGGTGACAGGCCCATCGAGGGCTCGTCCATCAAGATCATCTTCGGGCGCGCCATCAGCGCGCGGCCGATTGCGAGCATCTGCTGCTCGCCGCCGGAGAGATAGCCGGCAAGGCCGGTGCGCTCCTTCAGGCGCGGGAAATAGTTGAACACCATATCGAGATCGGCATCGACCTCGCGATCCCTGCGGGTGAAGGCGCCGAGCTTGAGGTTCTCCAGCGAGGTCATGTCGGCGACGATGCGGCGGCCTTCCATGACCTGGAAGATGCCGCGACGGACGATCTTATCGGGATCGATGCCGGCGATCGGTTCGCCCTCGAACAGGATCTCGCCGCGCGTGACCTCGCCATCCTCGGTTTTGAGCAATCCCGAGATCGCCTTCAGCGTCGTCGACTTGCCGGCGCCGTTGGCACCCAGCAGCGCCACGATCGCGCCCTTGGGCACGTCGAGGCTGAGGCCGCGCAGCACCAGGATGACGTCGTCATAGACGACCTCGATGTTGCGCACGGCGAGGAGCGGAGCGGGAGCCACGACGGTGGGAGTGGGGCGGGGTGCTTCCAGGATATCGGTCATATTGATTGCCGCCAATTTGCTATGCTCGTCATGCCCGGGCTTGTCCCGGGCATCCACGTACTTTCTGCGTGAGGTCAGACGTGGCTGGCCGGGACAAGCCCGGCCATGACGTCTGAGATTGAATCACCAGCCCAGCAGTTCCGGCTTGCGCGGCAGCTCGACGGTCTTAACCTTCTCGAGCTTGATCGTGCCCTTGGCCATGAGGTCGTTGAGATCGCCGTCGGTCGGGCCCGAGATCTTGGTGCGGTAGAGATCGACCTTCAGCGTGCCGCGATGATCCTTGTCGGTCCAGGTCGAGGCATTGCAGACGCCTTCCATCCCGGCCGGCACCCAATCCTTCTTCTGGTAGAAGCCCTTGGCGACGTTCTCACCGGTGGCGCCGCCGTTCTTGGCAGCCCAGTCGATCGCCTCCTTCATGTAGAGGGCCGAGCAGACCGCGGCGACGTAATGCACGGGGCGATAGACCTTGCCGGTCGGATCGGACATCTTGGAGATCTCCATCACCGTCTTCATGCCCGGCGCATCGCCGCCCCAGCTCACCGCCGTGCGCAGCGGGAAGATCACGCCGTTGGCGGCGTCTCCGGCTGTCTTGGCGGCGTTCTCGTCCATGCCCCAGACGTTGCCGAGGAATTGGATCTCGACGCCGGCTGTCTTGCAGGCCTTCATCACCGAGATGTTCGAGGCCGCGGTGTTGCCGAGATAGGCGTAGTTGGCCCCCGAGGATTTCAGGCTCAGGCACTGCGCACTGTAGTCCCCGGGCGCGAGCGCGAACACCAGCGGCGGCAGCACCTCGAAACCGAGCTCCTGCGCCATGGCTTCACCGGCGGCCTTCGGCGCGTTCGGATAGGGATGGTTGGCGCCCATATGGACGAACTTGGGCTTGCCAGGCTTGCCTTTGGCCTTCCAATCCTCGGCCGCCCACATCAGCATCGCGCGCAGCGAATCCGAATAGCTCGGCCCGTAGAAGAAATTGTAAGGCGCGGGCTTGGCCTTGCCGCTCGTCCCTTCGGGATCGGTCAGGGCCGCGGCGTAGGAGCCGGACATATCGGGAATCTTGTCTTGTGCGAGGAAGCCGGTCAGCGCTTCGGTATCTGCGGTGCCCCAGCCCATGATCGCCGCGACCTTGCTGTCGGGAGCAGACCATTTCTTGTAGAGCGCGATCGCCTTCGGTACCTGATAGCCGTAATCGTTGGTGTCGACATTGAGCTGCTTGCCGCCGACGCCGCCGTTCTTGTTGACCCAGGCGAAGGTGTCGGCGACGGCCTGGCCGTAGGGCGTGCCGACGTCGGAAGTACCGCCAGAATAATCGGCGAGATGGCCGATCGCAATCTGCGCCTGCGCGCTCGCCGAGAACGCGGCGACGACGATCGCAAGCGATGCGGTGCTCAAAAGGGACGTCATCTTCATGGGTCGGTTCCTCCGGTTTATTGTTTAAGTGAGATTGCCGCGCTCAGTGCGAGAACGGGTAGAGTTTCCAGTATGCCTTGATCTGCCGCCAGCGATGCGCCAGCCCATCCGGCTCGAACATCAGGAAGACGATGATGATCACCCCGATCGCGATCTCGCGCAGGAAGGTGATGTTGTTGTTGAGCGACAGCGCCTTGTCGATTGCGCCGCCCTTCAGGTACAGGCTGAGCAATTCCATCGATTCCGGCAGCAGCACGACGAAGGCGGTGCCCATCAGCGTACCCATGATCGAGCCGGTGCCGCCGATGATGATCATCGCGAGGAATAGGATCGAGCGCTCGATACCAAACCCTTCCTGGGAGACCACGAGCTGGTAGTGCGCATAGAGCGCGCCGGCGATGCCGGCGAAGAAGGCGGCAAGCCCAAACGACAGCGTGCGGTACTTGGTGAGATTGATGCCCATGATCTCCGCGGAAAGGTAATGGTCGCGGATCGCCACCAGCGCGCGGCCGTCGCGGGTGCGCATCAAATTGGTGACGAGGATGTAGCTCAAGAGCACATAGGCCAATACGACGTAGAAATATTGCCGGTCGCCGCGCAAGCTGTAGCCGAAGATCGAAAACGGCTCGGCGCTCGCCGGCACGGAGCCGCCCGAGAACCATTCGGCGCGGGAGAAGAAGTCGAGCAGAATATATTGGGCGGCCAGCGTCGCGATGACGAGATAGAGTCCCTTCAGCCGCGCCGCCGGAATGCCGAAGATCAGTCCGACCAGCGCAGTGACGATCCCTGCAAGTGGAATCGCGAAGAACACAGGGATCGGCGCGTTGTTGGAGATGTAGGCCGAGGAGAAGGCGCCGAGGAGGAAGAAGGCGGCGTGCCCGATCGAGATCTGGCCGGTGAAGCCGACCAGAATGTTGAGCCCCAGCGCCGCGATCGAGAAGATACCGATCTGGATCAGGATGCTGAGCCAGTAGCCGCTGAAGACCTGCGGCGCCAGGCACAGCAGCGCAACCCCCGCAATCGCGAAGTTGCGGCTGGTGGTGGTCGGGAAGATCGTGGTGTCCGCGGCGTAAGAGGTGCGGAAATCACCGGCGGGAATGAGGGCAGGGCCGGCCATGGTTCAGATCCGCTCGATGTCGTGGGTGCCGAACAGGCCGTAGGGCTTGATCATCAGCACGATGATGAGGACGTAGAACGGTGCGATCTCGTAAAGATTGCCCCAATGCAGGTATTCGCTGTCGACATATTGCGCGATGTTCTCGAGCAGGCCGATGATGATGCCGCCGAGCACGGCGCCGCCGACGGAATCGAGCCCGCCGAGGATCGCCGCCGGAAACACTTTGATGCCGTAGGCTGCAAGTCCCGATGACACGCCGTTCACCACGGCGACCACCACGCCTGCAACCGCCGAAACCGTCGCCGAGATTGCCCAGGCCATTGCAAACACGCTCTTCACGGAAATGCCGAGCGATTGCGCGACCTGCTGGTTGAACGCCGTGGCGCGCATCGCAAGTCCATACTTGGATGCGCGGAAGAACCAGGCCATGCCGATCATCATCGCGACCGAGACCACGAGGCTCATGACGTAGACGGTCTGGATCTGGAGGCCGAACAGACTGACCGACTGGCTCTCGAACACGCGCGGGAAGGGCTGCGGGTTGACGCCGAACATCCATTTCAGCGTGGCCTGCAATACGGTGGAAAGGCCGATCGTCACCATGATGACGGAGATGATGGGTTCGCCGATCATCGGCCGCAGGATCAGGACCTGGATCGCGATGCCGAACACGAACATGAACACCAGCGTTATCGGCATGCCGATCCAGAACGGCACCTGATATTTCGCGAGCAGCGCCCAACACACCCAGGCGCCGACCAGTAGCAGTTCACCTTGCGCGAAATTGACGACCTGGGTGGCCTTGTAGATCAGCACAAACGACATCGCGACCACGCCATAGAGCGTGCCAACCACAAGGCCGTTGACCAAGAGCTGGATGAGGAAGGCAGTGTTCATGCGGGGATGCTCGCTGACAAATCCGGCGCTCTCTTCCCCTCTTCCTTTGTGGGAGAGGGCGGGTTCGCGAAGCGAAGCCGGGTGCGGGGTTCTCTCGGCAGTGACGGTGCGGAGAGAGCACCCCTCACGCAAACGAGGGTGTGGTGAGGCGCGTAGATGCCTTCTCCCGCTAGGGACGAGGGCGCATCGCACGTCACCGGATTCTCCGAGCGCGACATCACTCCGCAGCCTCCGCCATGTGGCCGTGCCCGCCGAGGTCCACCACGCGCAGCGTCGTGCGCACGCGCTGCTTGGTGCCGTCCTGGAAGCGGATCACGGTGTCGACGGGGATGTCGCTGTCGCCGTGATAAATCGCGTCGATGATGCCTTCGTACTTCTCGTTGATGACGCCACGGCGTACTTTCCTTGTGCGGGTAAGCTCGCCGTCGTCGGCGTCCAGCTCCTTGTAGAGCAGCAGGAAGCGCGAGATGCGCTGCGCCGGCGGCAGCGTGGCGTTGACGGTCTCGACCTCTTTCTGCAGCAGCGCGTAGACCTCGGGGCGCGAAGAGAGGTCGCTGTAAGTGGTGAACGAAAGGCGGTTCTTCTCGGCCCATTTCGAGATGATGGAGTAACGGATGCAGATCATTGCGGCGAGCGCGTCCCGGCCGGCTCCAAGCACGACGGCCTCGGCGATGTAGGGCGAGAACTTCAGCTTGTTCTCGATGAATTGCGGCGAGAAGCGTTCGCCGCGCGAGGTCTCGGCGAGATCCTTGATGCGGTCGATGACGACGAGTTGCTTGTTGGCATTGAAATAGCCGGCATCGCCCGACAGCATCCAGCCGTCCCTGATGTCGGCGACGCTCGCTTCCGGGTTCTTGTAGTAACCGAGGAACATGTTGGGGTGTCGCACCACGATCTCGCCAACGCCGTGGACATCAGGATTGTCGATGCGGATCTCGACATTGTCGGCCATCGGCACGCCCGTGGTATCAGGATCGACCTTGCCCTCGGGATGCAGCGTATAGGCGCCTAGCAGTTCCGTCTGGCCGTACAGCGTCCGCAGAGGTACGCCCATCGCCTGAAAGAACTTGAACGTGTCGGGCCCAAGCGCCGCGCCGCCGGTGGCCGCCGAGCGTAGGCGGGTGAAGCCGAGCCGGTCGCGCAGGGCACGGAAGAGGATTGCATCGGCAAAGCCTGAGCGCTTGCCCTGTTCCAGCGCGGCAAGACCCGACTTCATGCCGATGTCGAACAGACGCTGCTTGAAGGGGGTCGCATCCATCACCTTGGCGCGGACCTCGGCGGCGATCGATTCCCAGACCCTTGGCGCAAATAGCACGAAGGTCGGTGCGATCTCGCGCAGATCGTTCATCATCGTATCCGGCTCTTCGACGAAGTTGATCTTCATCCGGCAGAGCAGGCCTTTGCCGAGCACATAGACCTGCTCCATGATCCACGGCAGCGGCAACACCGAGACGTATTCGTCGTCCGGCCCTTTCGGATCGAACGCGAGATAAGTCGCGCAGTGGCCGAGCACGCGGCCCGCGGCGAGCATCGCGAGTTTTGGATGCGAGGTCGTGCCCGAAGTGGTGCAGAGGATGGCGACGTCCTCGCCCTTGGTTGCATCGACCAGCTTGTCGTAAAGCTCCGGCTCGCGAGTGGCCCTGATCCGGCCGAGCTCGGCGAACTTTTCCGCCGATAACAACCTCGGATCGTCATATTTCCGCATCCCGCGCGGATCGGAATAGATGATGTGCTTCAGCTTCGGGACGCGGTCGGCCAGCGTGAGCAGCTTGTCGACCTGCTCCTCGTCCTCGGCAAAGACGAGCCGGGCCTCGCCGTAGTTGAGGAGGTAGGAGGCCTCTTCGTCCAGCACGTCGCGATAGAGCCCGAGGCTCAATCCGCCGATTGCATGGGTCGCGACCTCAGCTGCAACCCAGTCCGGCCGGTTGTCGCCGATGATGCCGACGACGTCGCCGCGGCCGAGGCCAAGCTCGATCAGCCCGAGCGCGAAGTCGCGCACGCGGCTCTGGTAGTCGTTCCAGGTGAACGGGCGCCAGAGCCCGAGATCCTTCTCGCGCAGCGCGATCTCGTTGCCATGCTCTTTTGCGTTAAGCCGGAGCATCTTCGGATAGGTGTCGGCCTGCGCGACACGGGCGGCGTAATTCATCATGCCGCGCTCTCCTGCGCCGGCGGTGCATCGTCGGGATCGACAAGCACCTCGTCCTCCTCGCCGAGATAGGCGCGCTTGACGTGGGGGTCGGCGAGCACGGCGGCGGGATCGCCTTCGGCGATCTTGCGGCCGAAATCCAGCACCATGACGCGGTGGGAGATGTCCATCACGACGCCCATGTCGTGCTCGATCATCACCACCGTCATGCCGAACTCCTCGTTGAGATCGACGATGTAGCGGGCCATGTCCTCCTTCTCCTCGAAGTTCATCCCGGCCATCGGCTCGTCGAGAAGGATGAGGCGCGGCTCAAGCGCCATGGCGCGGGCGAGCTCGACGCGCTTGCGCAGGCCGTAGGAGAGGGTGCCGGCTTGCGCTTTCCGCACTGACTGGAGGTCGAGAAAGTCGATGATCTCTTCCACCTTGCGGCGGTGCTCCAGTTCCTCCTTGCGCGCGCCGGTGAGCCAGTACAGCGAGCCGGTGAGGAAATTGTTCTTTAAGAGGTGATGGCGGCCGACCATGATGTTGTCGAGCACGCTCATATGATGAAACAGGGCGAGGTTCTGGAAGGTGCGGCCGATGCCGATCGAGGCGCGCGCATTCGGCGTCAGCCCCGTGATGTCGCGGCCCTGGTAGAACAGCTGGCCTTCGGTCGGCTTATAGCGACCGGAAATACAGTTCACGATCGAGGTCTTGCCGGCGCCGTTGGGGCCGATGATCGAGAACAGCTCGCCCTCGTTGATGGCGAAGCTGACATCGGTCAACGCGCGGACGCCGCCGAATCGCAAGGAGACGCCGCGCACTTCGAGACTGGTAGCCACCAAATAAATCCCTCCCGGTGATGGCGCATTCAGCGGCGCTCTTCATCCTTTCCTCTCGGCCGATCCTAATACGGTCGTGCCGGTGAGGCCATGCAGCACATGGTCCCGACCGTAGTCCCGCCGCTGTCATCCCGTTTGGGATCAAAAGCCGCATCGGCTGAGGTGGTTCTCAATAGGGGAAAGCGCTATTTTGAAATGTCTCCAGCCTGACAATTCTGCGACAAAGTTTTTCGGGCGGCTGCGGCCTCCACCTTTTGGCGGATGGTGGTCCGAACGATCATGTTGCAATGCAACAGAAGAATGGAGTGACGAAACGGTGCGGCTGGCCTCTCGACCATGATTTCAGAGGATCAACTGAAGCGCGTCGCTGCCTGGGCGGGAGAGCTCGCGCCGGCGGAGATTGAGGTCGCCCGCGCCGGGATCACGGAACGGTCTTACGGCACCGGCGAGACCGTGTTCATGCGCGGCGATAAGTTCGATTACTGGGCCGGCATGGTGAGTGGATTGGCCCGCATGGGCGGGGTCTCGCGCGACGGCAAGGAGACCAGCCTTGCCGGGCTCACCGCCGGCGCCTGGTTCGGCGAAGGCAGCGTGCTCAAGAATGAACCGCGCCGTTATGATGTGGTTGCGCTACGCGACAGCCGAGTCGCGCTGATGGAGCGCTCGGCCTTCATGTGGCTGTTCGAGAATAGCGTCGGCTTCAACCGCTTCCTGGTGCGTCAGCTCAACGAACGGCTTGGCCAGTTCATTGGCATGCTTGAAGTCAATCGCACGCTCGATGCCACCTCTCGGCTTGCCCGAAGCATCGCCTCGCTGTTCAATCCGATCCTCTATCCGGAATCGACCGCGCATCTGGAGATCACCCAGGAGGAGATCGGCGCGCTGTCCGGCATGTCGCGCCAGAACGCCAATCGCGCGCTGAATCGGCTCGAGAAGGAGGGGCTGCTGCGATTGGAGTATGGCGGCGTCACCATCCTCAACGTCGAACGGCTGCGCGGATATGGAGACTAGCGCGCATTGGCGGGCGCATGCACCGGCCAGAGGTCGGTGCGCCAGCGAATGGCGATGGCTAGCATCGCGATGAAGCCCGCGGCGGCATAGAGCGAGCCTGTTGCCGAATAGCCGATGACATCGATCAGGCTGCCGGCCGCGAGCAATCCGATTGGCAGGCCGTAGATCACCATCATGCGCACCCCCATCACGCGGCCGCGCAGATGCGCGCTGGCCGTCCGCATCAGGATCACGGCGGCTGAAATCATCGACATGCTCTGTGCCGTACCGGCGAGCACGAGGCAGGCCATGGCGACCGGCATGGTCCTGATCTCGACGAACACCAGCAGCAGCGTGTACCAGGCCAGTGTGGCGCCGATCAGGAGCCGGGCAATGCGCAGCCCGCTGACCAGGCTGAGCGTGACTGAGCCGATCAGCGAGCCCAGGGCGAAGCTCGCCGAGAGGTAACCGAGGCCGGTCTGGTCGGTCTGAAAGATGTCGCGCGCGATGTAGGGCAGCAATCCATTGGTCAGCGGAAACGCGGTGAGATTGGTCAGGAACGCGACGCAAAGCGCTGCCAGCATGGCCGGCCCGTTCCAGGAATACACGATGCCTTCCTTGAGATCGCGCAGCAGCCGCGAGCCCGAGTGACTCTCGACCGTACGATGCTGAGTGGACTTCGGCGGTCGGGTCAAGCACAGCATCAGGACCGCGGCCAGAAGATAGAGGCAGGCGATCACAGCATAGACTTTGCCGATGCCGAAGGTCGCGAATAGTCCGGCTCCTGTCAGCGCCCCGGCGATGCGCGCGCTGTCCTGGGTCGTGCGAGACAGGCTGATCGCCCCCACCAGCAACTCGGTTGGCATGATGTCGGCGAGCAGCGCGCTGCGCAGGCCGAGATCCGAGGAGCGGATCAGGCCCATGACCGTCACGATGACCATCACCTTAAAGGGGGCCAGATGTCCTGATAGCGCCAGCACCATGATGGTCGAGGCGAGCACGGTATAAGTGAGGCGCAGCATGACCAGAAGGTCGCGGTGACCGATGCGATCGCCGACCATCCCGAGCACCGGAGCAATCAGCGTCCCCAGATATTGCAGCGACGCGAGGACAGTCAGCAGCAGCACCGAGCCGGTTTCGACCAAGATGTACCAGCCCAGCACCAGCGTCTCGATCTCGAATGCCCAGGAGGTGAGCAGATCGGACGGCCACTGGAAACGATAGTTGCGGATGCGGAATGGTGCGAGCGCCGAACGCCGCGCGGTTGTGCTCACAACGCGATGACGCGTGTCACGGCGATTCCCTTGCCCTTGTCATTTCTTTTGCTGCTTGGAATCGTAGCGCCGACGATCCGCGTGTCAATCGCGACCGTCGCGGGCCGCCCCTGCGTCTGGCTCTTACCTCGCCGCAGCTCTCGCTTTTCGTTCCGCGAGCGCCCCGGCCATCGCCGAGATCAGCGGACGCATGAAATAGGCGTCATCCGCGGGTAAGATATCGGTACGCAATCCATGCGCTGCGAGCTCGCCGGAAACGGCCGGCCCAACCGATGCGATCAGCGTTCGTTCGAATCCCGCGCGCAGCTTCGCTTCGCTGCCATGCGCCTTGGCCGCTTCGATCAGCCGGCGGATCTGGCCGAGGTTCGTGAGCGCAATCGAATCGATCCGTCCTTCGGCTAAGTCGTCGATGGCGGCAACGATGTTGGCATCCGCAGCCTTTGCGTCGTAGGCATAAGGCAGCACGGTATCAACTTCGGCACCTTGCGCGGCCAGCGCGCCGGTCAGCGCGCTGTGGTCCTTGTCCGGATAGAGCTGGAGCCCAAGACGATGTCCCTTCAAATCGAGCTTGCTCAGCATTTCGATCACGCCCTCGGTGGTGGGCTTCTCCGTGGTGTGCTGGGCCTCGAGCGAGATCTCGCGCAGCGCTTTGCCGGGTTTCGGCCCACGGGTGAATTTCCGCGATCTGGCCAGGGCCGCGACAAGGGCCTGGTCGAGCCCACGTGCGCGTGCGAGCTTCATGATCCGCCGCAGGCCCTCTCCGGTCATCAGCACGAGGTCGTCGAGTGGCTTGTCGATGGCGCGGCGGATCCAGGCTTCGACCGGGGCCGGGTCCGGCGCATCCTTGATGGTGAACATCGGGCATTGAACGACTTCGGCGCCTTGCTCGGCCAGGAGCTTCGAGAACTGCGCCTCCTCGCGGGTTTCCAGGATCAGGATGCGGGTGCCGTTCAAGCGGTCGGCCATGAGTGTGCTCCGGTCGGTCGAAATCGCAATGGTCCATTCATCCTGACTCTGTCGCCGGGATTGGCGCAAGGGGGGCGTCGGTGCTAGAGCAGGGCGCAAATCGCCGGTCGTTCCGCCGATCTGCACAAACCCTCATCAAGAATCCTCTCTTCAACAGCCATGCCCGATCATCAATACGTTCTGACCCTGTCCTGTCCGGATCGTCCCGGCATCGTTTCGGCGGTGTCGACCTTTCTGGCGAACTCCGGACAGAACATTCTCGACGCCCAGCAGTTCGACGACGTCGAGACCAAAAAATTTTTCATGCGCGTGGTGTTCACCGCGGCCGATCTCGCCGTGGAACTGTCAGCGCTGCAGACCGGCTTTGCCGCGATTGCCGAGCGCTTCGCCATGGAGTGGCAGATGCGTGATCGCGCCGCGCATCGCAAGGTGATGCTGCTGGTGTCGAAGTCCGACCATTGCCTGGTCGACATTCTGTACCGCTGGCGCACCGGCGAATTGCCGATGACGCTTGCTGCAATCGTCTCCAACCACCCGCGCGAGGTCTATGCCGGGCTCGATTTCGGCAGCATCCCGTTCCACTATCTGCCTGTCACCAAGGAGACCAAGAGCGAGCAGGAGGCGCAGATCATCGATCTCGTCGCCAAGACCGGGACCGATCTCGTGGTGCTCGCCCGCTACATGCAAATCCTGTCGGATGATCTGTCGGCCAAACTGTCGGGACGCTGTATCAACATCCACCACTCGTTCCTGCCGGGCTTCAAGGGTGCAAAGCCCTACCACCAGGCCCATGAGCGCGGCGTCAAGCTGATCGGCGCCACCGCCCATTACGTCACGCGCGACCTCGACGAAGGTCCAATCATTGACCAGGACGTCGAGCGCATCAGCCATCGCGACACGCCGGAAGACCTCGTTCGCAAGGGGCGCGATATCGAGCGCCGCGTACTGGCGCGCGCGATCCGCTATCACCTCGACGACCGCGTCATCTTGAACGGTCGGAAGACCGTGGTGTTCGTGGATTGAGTTGCTTCACCTCGCCCCGCTTGCGGGGAGAGGTCGGACTGCATCGCAAGATGCAATCCGGGTGAGGGCCACTCTCCGCGAGTCCCTCTGTCTCCGTCCCTGTGGAGACTCCCCTCGTCCCAACCCTCTCCCCGCAAGCGGGCGAGGGAGCGCACCATTTAGCGCGCAGCGTCGGCCGACGTGGAGCCCGTGGCCCCCTTCTGCGCCTGCTCTTCCTTCTCGCGATCGGCCGCCGGCATCAGCCGCTTGCGCTCGCGTTCTTTCATGTAGGCGTCGTATTGCGGCGTGCCCGGCCGGGGCGGCGCGTCCGCCGGCAGGCCGCCGGCCCATTGCGGAACGTAGTCGCCCATGCCAGCCGAAAGCTTCTCGTTGACGGTGCCGCAGCCAGCAAGGCTGGAAGTCAGCAAGGCAATGAGGGCAGCAATCGAAGGCGAACGGAAGCGCATGAACATATCTTCTGGGTCGAATTGGATCGGACGCGAATGATGGGGACGCCCGATGGACGCAAGCCGCGTCACCCTAGTCCTCAATCGGTAAAATTGGCCTATTCGACGGCGGATTCGAATGTATACATAGGAGGTAATATAATAAGGTGATTTGCCATGGATTGGCTTCTTCGATCTGATAAAGTATACATCACGTATGCAGGTGAAGATGCCGGACGCATCAATTCAATGTCGTCTCCGGTGCATGTTCGAATTCTGCAAGGGAGAGGCGGTTTTCTCCAGCCACGCCGCCGTTGGACGCTCCTAGGG
>NZ_JADFUE010000083.1:0-23918 GCF_054967145.1 Bradyrhizobium sp. UFLA06-24 | reverse complement strand
GGTCTGGTACGGCAACGACGACTACTCGCCGACCAACCGGATGACCGGTGGCTCGCTGCCGGCGCAGACCTGGCACGACATCATGGTCGCGGCGCATCAGGGCGTCGAGGTCCGGGAAATTCCCGGCGTCGGCATGGGCCAGAAGCTGCCGCGCGAGCAGATCGCGAACGCGCAGGCCAATGCGGCGCCTAAGGTGCTGGAGACCAAGCCCGGTCCGCCGCCGGTCCTGACCAAGCGCGGCGCCGACATCCTGGTCCGCGTCGAGAAGCTGCTCGACGACGCCGCCAAGACCGCGAACAAATCGGCTTCCGACGACAGCACGCCGGCCAAGCCCGCATCGTCGACGAGCGCGCTCGCCTTCCCGCAGAACTATGCGGAAGAGAATGCGAACGCATCCGCCCCGCGCAAGAACTGATCGAGACCCGTGCGGCTGATCCTGATCACATTGACGGCCCTCCTGCTCGCGACCGTGGTCGGCTTGGGCGCGACCTGGATGACGACGACGCGCGGCACCGAGATCGGCACGCTGACCATCGGCGCCTGGACCGCGCGCCCGCGCACCGGCACTGCCGACGTCGATCCCTATTCGCGCGCCACCATCGTACGCAACGGTGAGCTGCCGATCGGCACCGGCGACGGCGTCGCCTTCACCGCGACCACGGACGACAAGAAGAAGGCGCTCGACGGCCGCTGCGACGTCGTCGTGTCCGGCGTGACGCCGCCGGCGCGGTTCTGGACGCTGACGCTGTATGACCGCAAGGGCCATCTCGTCGCCAACTCGCTTGCCCGCTACGGCTTCACCAGCCAGGAGATCGTGCGCGCCTCCGACGGCTCGTTCGAGATCCACATCGCCGCGCGCTCGCGCGCCGGCAACTGGCTGCCGACCGGGGGCATCGAGCGCTATGCGCTGATGTTCCGCCTCTACGACACGCCGGTCGGGGTTGCGACGCGCACCAAGCGCGATGCGCCGATGCCCACCATCGCGACGGTGGGCTGCTCATGATCCGCCTCGCCTTCACCATCCTAGCCGGCGTGGTGCTGGGCCTCGTGGTCCATCTCGTCAGCGTCCTGGCGCTGCCGCGGATCGCGACCCAGGACGCCTATTCGCGGCTGACGCCGATGACCAAGCTCAACGCCGTGACGCAGCTGCCGCTGGCCGATCCGCAGACCTCGCCGATGCCGTTCATGGACCCGGCCTTCGCGCTGGCGATCTGCCGCTACGATCTCTCCGGCGGCCCGATCAAGCTCACCGTGCCGGTGAGCCAGGCCTACACCTCGGTGTCGTTCTACACCCGCAACGAGATCGCCTATTACGCCATCAACGACCGCTCGGCCGGCAAGAAGGTGATCGAGCTCGACCTAATGACCGAAGCGCAGCACAACGCGCTGCCCGAGGACGAAGAGGTCACCGCGGCCGACCGCCTGATCATCGACTCGCCCAGCACCACCGGCCTGATCGTGATGAAGGCGCTGGCCGCCGAGCCCGGCCTGATGCCGCAGGCGCAAGGCTCGCTTCAAGCCGCGACCTGCGCGCCGCCGCAGACCGAAGCGCCGGCCAAGGCCGAGGCGCCGCGCGGGCGGCGCTGAAGCGCGGGCGTTGAGCCCCACGCGAAGCAAAAGCTGAAAACAACCCCATGCACAGTAGCGGGGTGTCGAAACTGCTGCTAATTCGAAAGGCCGATCAGCACCACCCCGATGCCGGAAGCGACACCGCTTCGGCCGCCTTTGACACGTCGGGCAAAACACTGGCAGAATGGCATCGTCAAAAGTTCGTCAGACCCGCGCGGAGCAATCCGGCGCGGGTTTTTCATGACGGAGCCGCGCCCTCACGATGGTTGCTTTTCCAAGCGAGCCTTCCGCGACCAGAGCAACGCCACCGGCCCCATCAAGATTCCAATCGCCAGAACGATGAACGCGAGCAGCCAGCCGCGCGCACTCTGCGGTCCGCCCGCGGCATCGAGCGCGACGCCCGTTCCCCAGGCGCCGAGGGCCGAGAGCCCGAAGCCGACGGTGGAATGCAGGGCCAGCGTTGCGCCACGATGCTCGGCGACGGCCGCAGTGGACATGCCTGAAGTCAACGCGCCGGAATCCGCCGGCACCGTCAGGCCATAGATCATCAGCAGCAACGCAAGCAGCCACGCCGGGGCGCTTGCGTTGAGACCGATGACGATCGCGACGCAGGCTGATGCCATCATCACGAACGTGATGGCGCGATGTCTTCCGAATTTCAATGCCGCCTCGTTGCCGAGGATGCTGGCCGGCATCGAGATCACCGCGAAGCAGAAGCTCATCAGCACCGGCGTCAACCAGGCGGGCGCGCCTTGATGCGCCACGACGAAAGTCCAGAATCCGACCAGCCAGGTCCTGACGCCATAGAGCTCGAAGCAATGCGCGCCATAACCAAAGATGTAACCGAGCGCTTCGCGGTTGGCGAAGACAGGCTTGAAGTTCAACAGCCGCCCGGCCTTCGGGGCCGGCCGGCGTCCTTCGATCAGAAGACATGCGATCACCATCGCGATCGGACCGATGCCGGTGACAAAGAAAGCGGTCCGCCAGCCCCAGCGATCTGCGAGAACCTGCGCAACGAGGAACGAAAGCCCGACGCCCACCGAGAAGCTCGACGTGTACAGCGTGACCGCCCGCGACGTGTCCCCGGCGGGCAATCGGTCCGTCAGAGCCTTGAGCCCCGGCATGTAGGCGCCGGCAAACCCCAAACCCGCAATCGACCAGATGATCGTTCCCGACCAGAAGCCTTCAGCCAAGACGCCAAATGCCACGGTCGCAAGGCCGCTGACGATCGAGCCGCACAGGAGCACGACCCGCGCATCGATGCGATCGGTCAACGTCGTCAGCACCGGCACGGCCAGCATGTAGCCGAACGCGTAGCCGCTCGCCATCAACCCGCCTTCGGCGGCGGAAAGTCCCCACGCGGGCATCAGATGCTGCGCCAGATTGGCCGACAGCGTCACGTGCGGCAGGAGATTGCCGACCTGGCCGATGCACATGATCGCGATCAGGGGCCAGCCGCTCGAGCTACGAATGTGCTCCTCCCGTCTCCAGCTCGGCTCGTGCGGGCTTGCTCATGAGCACCCACACCCCGCGCGGCCCGCCTTCTTGGCCGTTTCATCTGCGGCGCAGCAGGCTGACGGCTCCTGCTTCGCCGGCCCACCGCAACATCCCGCTGCAGCCGCGGGTTCGACCCCGCCGCGTGTGCAGACACCGGTCTCCGGCAGCACCAGCTCGACCCGCGCCGCGGCTTGCTTGTCGCCCGCGATGTCAGCGACGATCGAGCGGACTTGCTCGTAGCCAGTCATCATCAGGAAGGTCGGTGCGCGGCCGTAGGACTTCATGCCGGCGAGATAGAAGCCCGGTTCGTCATGGGCGAGTTCGCGCGCGCCGTGGGGACGGACCGTCCCGCAGCTATGCTCGTTGGGATCGATCAGCGGCGCGAGCGCTGCGGGTGCCTCGATCGCGGGATCGAGCCGAAGCCGCAGTTCGGAAAGGAAGGACAGATCGGGACGAAAACCGGTCGAAACAACCAGCTCATCCGCCATAACGCTCCGCGCTTCGCCTGCCGAAATGACGAGACGGCCCTCGGACTCCGACAGATGCGTGACGCCAAAGCCGGTCTCGACCCGGATCCTTCCGGCGGTCACCAGTGCGGCAAAGGCAGACCCGAGTTCGCCGCGCGCGGCCAGCTTGTCATTGCGGCCGCCGCCGAAAGCCTTTGCGGGGTCGGCGCCGCGCAGCAGCCAGATGGCTTGCGTGCCGGGCACCTCGTCCGCGAGTCGCACCAGATCGATCAGTGTGCCCAAGGCGGAATGGCCGGCACCGAGCACCGCAACCGTCTTGCCGGCGTATCGGGCGCGGTCGGCGCCGCGCACGTCGGGCATGCCGTAGGCGATACGGTCGGCCCGTTCGCGCTCGCCGATCGCGGCCAAACCGTTGCTGCCGGCGGGATTGGGAGAGAACCACGTGCCCGACACGTCGATGACCGCATCGGCGCGCAGCACTTCGGGACCCCCGCCGTTCTGATAGAAGATTTCGAAAGGCGCCTGCTCCCGGCCCTTCGTCCTGGCCTTGTCGAAGCCGGCGCGGCTGATCGACGTGACGCGACTGCAGGTGCGGATCGCCTCGCGAAGCGGCGTGCGCGTCGCGAGCGGATCGAGATATCGGTCGATCAATTCGCCGCCGGTCGGATAGGACTGCGGGTCCGGCGAATTCCATCCCGTCGGCGCAAGCAGGCGCGCGGCCGCCTTGTCGACGTTGTATTCCCATGGCGAGAACAGCTGAACGTGCTGCCACTGACGAATGGCGTGCGCGGCTTCCGGTCCGGCCTCCAGCACGATCGGCGACATCCCGCGCTCGAGCACATGCGCTGCGGCGGCGAGGCCGACCGGCCCTGCTCCAATGATCGCTACCGTCTTGTCATGCACCGATCTTCTCCCATCATTCTAGAATCATCGAATTACTGAGGTCAAAAAAAATCACGCTGCGGTCTGTTTGTCCCTGCATCCGATTTCGTCCGCGCAGCACTCCGCCGCCAGGAAATCCACCAAGCCCCGCATCGCATCGAAATTGGCGTGGCAGATCAGGGTCGTGGATTCCCTGATCTGACTGACCAGCCCGACCGAGACCAGGGTCTTGATGTGATGAGACAGCGTCGAAGCCGGGATCTTGAGCTTCTCCTGCAAACGCCCGACCGGCATGCCCGGGCGCCCTGCCCGGACGAGCACCCGATAGATCTGGAGCCGTGTCCGGTTGCCCAGGGCTTCGAGGCGTGCTGCTGCGTCGTCGATCTTCATGGCGGGCAGGATGCGCCACCTCCCGCCGTCTGTCAAACCATATTTCTAGAAAGTTCGAAATACCAGGCAAGATGATCGGAGTCCCGTTGACGCAGCGGCAATAATTCTATAAATCTGGATATATGGAAATAGAAGAGGCCACCCTGGCGCTCGCCGCCCTGTCCCAATCGACCCGCCTGGAGGCATTCCGGACGCTGGTTCGGCACGAGCCTGACGGCCTTGCGGCCGGCGATCTCGCCCGCCTGCTGGAGGTGCCCCAGAACACGCTCTCGGCGCATCTTTCGGTTCTGAGCCGCGCGCGCCTGGTCTCCTCCGAACGGCAGAGCCGCTCGATCATCTACCGCGCCAATCTCGGTGCGTTTCGCGACGTTGCAGTCTTCCTGCTGCGCGATTGCTGCGGCGGACGTCCTGAAGTCTGCGATCCCGTCGTTCAAACCTTGCAGTCCTGCTGCGCGCCGAAGCGAAAGGAGCGAAGTCGTGCCTGATCGCGTTTATAACGTCCTGTTCCTATGCACCGGCAATTCGGCGCGATCCATCCTGGCCGAGTCGATCCTACGGAAGAACGGCGCGGGTCGCTTTCGCTCCTTCTCCGCCGGCAGCGCGCCAAAAGGCACCGTGCATCCGCTGGCGTTGCGCACGCTGGAAACCATGGACTACCCGACCGACGGGATGCGCTCGAAGAGTTGGCTGGAGTTCGCCGCCCCTGATGCGCCGGTCATGGATTTCGTCATTACGGTTTGCGACAACGCCGAGGGCGAAGCATGCCCGATCTGGCCAGGTCAGCCCATGACGGCGCATTGGGGCATCGAGGACCCGGCCGCGGCTGAGGGCTCGGAACTGGAAAAGCAGGCGGCGTTCGTCACCGCGTTCCGCTATCTCAAAAATCGAATTGATACCTTCGCGAACCTGCCGCTGCGGAGCATCGACAAGCTCTCGCTCGGCACCAGGCTGCGCGAGATCGGCCGCTCCGATGGCGCGGCGTCCGGCAGACATGATGTGGCGTGACGATGGGCATTTTCGAACGGTACCTCACCCTGTGGGTTGCGCTCTGCATCATCGTCGGCGTGGCGCTGGGGCACGTCACGCCGGGCTTCTTCGGCGCGGTCGCAGCCGCCGAGATCGCCAAGGTCAACCTGCCGGTCGCGGTGCTGATCTGGCTCATGATCGTGCCGATGTTGCTGAAGATCGACTTCGGTTCCCTCAGTCAGGTCCGGGAGCATTGGCGCGGCGTCGGCGTGACCCTTTTCATCAACTGGGCGGTCAAGCCGTTCTCGATGGCGCTGTTGGGCTCCTTCTTCATTGGCCACCTCTTCGCTCCGCTGCTGCCGGCTGACCAGATCTCGTCCTATATCGCCGGGTTGATTCTGCTGGCTGCCGCGCCCTGCACCGCGATGGTGTTCGTGTGGTCCAATTTGTGCGAGGGAGAGCCGCATTACACCCTCAGTCAGGTCGCCCTGAACGACGTGATCATGGTGTTCCTGTTCGCGCCGCTGGTAGGGCTGCTGCTCGGTGTGGCCTCCATCAGCGTCCCCTGGGGCACGCTGCTGCTCTCCGTCCTGCTCTACATCGTCGTGCCGGTCCTCATCGCACAGCTGTGGCGCAAGGTGTTGCTGCAAAAAGGCGGCGACAGCTTCGGCCAAGTCATGCGAATGCTGCAGCCTTTGTCGCTGGTTGCACTGCTCGCAACCTTGGTGTTGCTGTTCGGCTTCCAGGGGGAGCAGATCGTCAGGCAGCCCGGCGTCATCGCCGTTCTCGCCGTTCCGATTCTCGTCCAAGTCTATCTCAATGCCGGTTTGGCGTACTGGCTGAGCCGACGATTCGGCGTGGCGTGGTGCGTTGCGGCTCCAGCCGCCCTCATTGGCGCGAGCAATTTCTTCGAGCTCGCGGTTGCCGCGGCGATCAGCCTGTTCGGCCTGGACTCCGGCGCTGCGCTCGCGACCGTCGTCGGCGTTCTCGTCGAAGTGCCTGTCATGCTGTCCGTCGTCCGCATCGTCAAGGCGACGCGGAACTGGTACGAAGCAGGTGCCGGCAAAGCTGCGACGGCGTTGGAAGCCCGGCAATGATGCCTGGAGACCCGGCGATGAACGTCACGATCTATCACAACCCCGACTGCGGCACCTCGCGCAACACGCTGGCGATGATCCGGCAAAGCGGCGTCGAGCCCGTCGTCATCGAATACCTCAAGACGCCGCCATCGCGCGAGACGCTCAGGCAGCTGATAGCAGCGATGGGCATATCGGTCCGTGCCCTGCTGCGCGAGAAGGGGACGCCCTACAAGGATCTCGGCCTCGCCGATCCCAAATGGACGGACGAGGAGCTGATCGACCAGATGCTCGCGCATCCCATCCTGATCAACCGTCCGATCGTCGTGACGCCAAAAGGCACGCGCTTGTGCCGGCCTTCGGAAGTCGTGCTCGACTTGCTGGAAAATCCCGTCGGCCGGTTCGTGAAGAAAGATGGCGAGGTGATCGAACCGCGTTAGCGCTGCTCAAGCTTACCGCTCTTCGGTCGGATGCACCCATTTGTAGGGCGTGATGCTCTGCGTGGCGGTCAGCTTGATCATGTGAACGGGCGGCGCGGAGCGCCCCTTGCGGCATGACCGGCACTTCAGCGAGGCCTCCAGCTTCCAGATCGGGGTGTCGCGCGGACGGCAGATCGCATCGAGCGGCAGGCTCGCGCGCGACTTGCACCTGGCGCACTCGACCTCGAGCCAGGCGAGGCCGCCGTTGAGACATTGCGCGATCGTCGGCGACGGCTGCGCGGGACCGCCGTAGCCTTCCATCCGCTCCGACCATGCTTCGGCTTCCGCCCGGTCGGCCTCACGCACGGCCTTCTTCGCCTCTTCGCGGGCGTGCTTGGCGGAAATCTCCGCGCCCATGATGCGGCCGCTCCAGATGACCTCGCGCGATTTGGTGCCCATGCCGCCATCAAAGCGAGCCGGGATCACGTTGGCAAATTATCGATCGCTAGTAGGTCGGACCCGCCATCCGATACTGCGTGTCGTGGGTGTGGACAATCAGGGTTGCAGATCACACGGCAAAGCGACCGCGCTGGGGACCCGACGATTGACAGCCTCGGGCAAAAACACCGGCAGGCCGCACGATCGATAGTTGCAACATCCGCGCAGAGAAATCCGTCGCGGTTTTTTCATGTCCGGACGGAAGTTGCCGTGGCCAGGGAATCACTATTGTGTCCCACGACAGGAGACCCCTCCCGGCAAGCAAGTGACCTCGCAAATCTCACCACCAACACGGGTTATGCTACAATGTCAGGGGACCAGGCCGCTCGATCAACGCGCGCCTGAGCGCCAATTTCTGACCGGGCCAGATGCCACGCGGCGACGTATCCAACGACGCCGCGTGGCCTACCGGTCCCCCGCTGCCGCGGCAAACTCTATGAGGCCTTCCCCGCGTGATCGAACGGGCCGACTTCTCGGATAACCTTGCAGATCTGCAAAAAGCCGCTGACGTAGAATTCTGCGTGGCCTCGTTTCATCGTCCGGACATGTTCAGGATGGGTCCGCCAAGCCTCCAGCGCGCTCTCCGAGGAGAATCGGAAAATGGTCAATTCCTCCCCGTCTTCTGATTTGAACGATTTGACGGATATGAAGCCCGGCAACTGGCTCACAATGCCATACATGCGTTCTCCAAGCTCGTTATGCTCGTCGATGGACGCATCATGACGCAATTTCAGATCGCCGATAACGATCACGTCGTCGATCATGTTGTCCAAACCTCCTATGTTGCGTTGGTACCTGACCGGATCCCGGCCCGCGGCAGCGATGCGATGAGCAGCACGACGCATACGCCCAGCAGGACGATGTCCTTGAACAGGAACTCGCCCGCCAGATTCCAGGCCATCGGATCGGTCGAAAGGCTCCATCTCACGACTCCAGGGGTGGTGAAAAAGAACGACCAGGTGACGGCAAAGGTAACAACGCCCATGAACGGACTGAAGGCACCGGCGGCCAGCAAGGCGGCGATCACGAATTCGGTGACACCGAGAAAGTAGGCCTCGCCCCTCAATCCGAAGATCGAAAGCCATGAAACAAACGGACTGTTGGTGATGAATTGGGCGATGCCCTGCGCCGACTGCAACGTGAATTTCTGCATGCCGAACGACACGAAGATCACAACCATGACCCAGCGCAGGATCGCGAGGGGCCGGTACGACCCTGTCCCACCTTCTGCAATGTTGAATGTACTTGCCAGCTCTTTCATATCGCCTTCCCCTTGCAATGGATGCCGGCTATACGGCCGCGCTTGTCGCTTCGTTACGCTGGCTTGCGGCGGCTCAATTCACGATTGTTTGCGCAAGTGCCAAGAAGAAAATGGGGGGCACGGGGAATAGTCTGCTTCTCGAAGGAAACGTCGAGGCTCGCCTCTATTTGCGAAGCTCACGGCAGAATGGTCATCATGTCGTAGACGGCAACCCCCGTTCCGAGGCAGCGCCGCCAGGGATTGACGCCCCGTACGATCTCATCGGCGGCCCAGACGAGAAGCCCGCCCTTGACGACAACCGTCAGTGCGACGCTGACTTGATCGGCGGTCGGCCAGCTCCACCGCAGAAGGGCTGCCACCATCACGACCCACAGAACGAGATTGGGCTTCTGAGCGATCGTGATGGCGCCTGTTTCACGATTGCGGAAAAACCAGTTCAGGAGCCTGCGCATGATGAAGGTCCGTCGGTCCCTCGCCATGACGAGCGCGACATGGTTATCTGGGGGTGAGATCGTTGGCGGCATTCGGGCCTCCGCGGATGAGGTCGGCCGTTGCGCGGTACGTCCGCCCGAAGGCACCCCCGTGCGCTCCCTCTTGCTGCGAGCTCACACAAAACCGCCCCCGGCATGAACCGAGGGCGGTTTCCAAATCAGACCGGATTAATGGCCGGTGCCCGGCTTGCTGGTTTTCGGCGGCTTGCCGTCTTCCATGCGGCCTTCGTTGCGAAGATCACGGCCCTCCTGGGCCTTGCGCTGGCTGGCGGCATCCTTGCCGTGCTCGTTCATCTCTTCCTTGATGTAGCCGGCGCCTTCCTTGATCTTGCCTTCAACGCTCATGATGTCCTCCTTGCATATGCGAGATAACGCACCGGCGCCCCCCTCGTTCCGGCGCCGGACATCGTGGCGCGTCAGGTGGAACCCACCGGCTGAACCCGCGTTACGGGACAAATGAGCCAAGTACGACCAAGGATCCGGCAGGAGAAAACGCTGAGCGAAAGGCTCGCTGAGGCCGCTCGTGAAGCGCGCGAACAGGCGCAGCTTCTGCCGGACGGACAATTGCGCAACGTTCTCCTGGAAAAGGCTCGCCAGTACGAAGCGCAAATCCCGCTCAATACTTTTTTGGGACAGCGATAGCCAATCCGAATTGCCGCCGGAAAAAGCAAAGAGGCCGCCAACCGGAGCGGCCTCTGATGTCGCGAACGAACTTGATGAGATCAGAGCGGCGGCACCCCGGGACCCGAGCCCGGACCGAACGGGCCGCGCAAATTGCCAGGGCCCTGCAAGCCGCCAAAGATCAGGCCGCCGACCCACTCGACGGCACCCTTGATGGCGCTGCCGATCGCGCGGAAGGCATCGCCGAGCCAGTTGCCGCCGACGATCATTTCAAGCTCCGCATCGGTCAGTTCGACGATATCAGACGTTCCATTTTTTGAGTTCAGCATGACGGTCGCTCCTGTTTCAGAATGTGTGTGTCAGACGTGTTGAGAGGTGTGGTGCTCAGCGGTGAAAGATGCCGCCGGGCAGCCAGGGGTTCGGGCCCATCGGCTGATGGGTGGTGATCTTTCCATTCACGATCCACGGGCCGATGCAGCCGCCGTCATCCATGAAGCCACCGCACACGGTCTCCAGTTCACGCTCATCCAGCTCTTTGCGCTTCCGATTGCTATGCTCAGTCATGTGTGTCTCCCGCTGTTCCCTAGGAGGGGCCGCCCCCTCTCATCTGGTGGTCGCAGGTGTATCGCAGGCGGTTTTTCCAGACTGTGAGACGCATCACGCAGGCAAACGAACGGCGCTCGGGCCCCCGTGCCAGCGAGGTCAGAGGGCAGTTCAGGCCGCCTCGGGAATGTCCGGCGAGGAGCGGCGCGCCACTGCACCGGCCTTCGCATCGCCGGCGGGAAGCCCCCACCCTTTCACCAGCCCGAAGATCGCCGGGATCACGATCAGCGTCAGCAGCGTCGACGAGATCATGCCGCCGATCATCGGCACGGCGATGCGCTGCATGATCTCCGAGCCTGTCCCGCTGCTCCACATGATCGGCAGCAGACCGGCCATGATGGCGACCACGGTCATCATCTTGGGCCGCACGCGCTCGACGGCGCCCACCATGATGGCCTCGTGCAGATCCCGGCGCGTGAGCGGCCTTGCCTCGGCACTGCGCCTGGCTTTCGCCTCTTCCAGCGCGTGCTCGAGATAAATCAGCATCACGACGCCGGTCTCGGCGGCGACGCCGGCGAGTGCGATGAAGCCCACGGCAACGGCAACGGACAGGTTGAAGCCGAGCCACCACATCATCCAGATGCCGCCGACCAGCGCGAACGGCAGCGACAACATCACGATCAAGGTCTCGGTCATCGCGCGAAAGTTCAGGTACAGCAGCAGGAAGATGATCGTGAGCGTCACCGGCACCACGATCTTCAGGCGCGCGGCGGCGCGCTGGAGATATTCATACTGGCCGCTCCAGACGACGTAGGTGCCCGCGGGAAACTGGATGTTTTCCGTGACCGCACGCTGCGCGTCGGCGACATAGCTGCCGATATCGCGATCCCTGATGTCGACATAGATGTAGGTCGCAAGCTGGCCGTTCTCGGTGCGGATCGAGGTCGGTCCGCGCGCCGGCTCGACCTTCGCCACCTCGCCGAGCGGCACCGCGCCGCCCGCAGGCATCGGCACCAGGATGTCGCTGGCGATCGCCTTGGGGTTGTCGCGGAGGTCACGTGGATAGCGCATGTTCACCGTGAAGCGCTGCCGGCCCTCCACGGTCGTCGTCACCGTCTGGCCGCCGAGTGCGGCCGCGATGGTGTCCTGAACGTCCTGGATCAGGATGCCGTAGCGGGCGAGCGCCTCGCGATCCGGCACTATCTCCAGATAGTAGCCGCCGATGCCGCGCTCGGCGTAGGCCGACGAGGTGCCGGGAACGGCCTTGAGGACGCGCTCGACCTGCTTGGCGAGGCGATCGATCTCGACCAGATCGGTGCCCATGACCTTGACGCCGACGGGGGTGCGGATTCCCGTCGAGAGCATGTCGATGCGCGCCTTGATCGGCATGGTCCAGGCGTTCGAGACGCCGGGAAACTGCAGCGCCTTGTCCATCTCGGCGATCAGGCCGTCGACGGTGAGCCCGGGGCGCCATTGCTCCTTTGGCTTGAGATTGACGATCGTCTCGAACATCTCGGTCGGCGCCGGGTCGGTCGCCGTGGCGGCCCTGCCCGCCTTGCCATAGACGGACGCGACTTCCGGAAACGACTTGATGATGCGGTCCTGCATCTGCATCAGCTCGGCGGCCTTGGTCACCGAAATGCCGGGCAGCGTGGTCGGCATGTAGAGCAAGGTGCCCTCGTTCAGCGCCGGCATGAACTCGGTGCCGAGCTGGCGCGCCGGCCAGATCGTCACGGCCAGGACGGCGATGGCCGCGACGATCACCAGCGTCTTGGCGCGCAGCACGCCCTTGATCACGGGCCGGTAAACCCAGATCAGGAAGCGATTGATGACGTTCCTGCTTTCCGGGACGATTTTGCCGCGGACGAAGATCACCATCAGCGCCGGCACCAGGGTGACGGACAGCAGGGCCGCAGCGGCCATCGAGAACGTCTTGGTGAAGGCGAGCGGGCTGAACAGCCGCCCCTCCTGCGACTCCAGCGTGAAGATCGGCATGAACGAGACGGTGATGATCAGCAGGCTGAAGAACAGCGCAGGGCCGACCTCGGATGCAGCATCGACCAGGATCTGCACGCGGGACTGGTCGGGCCTGGCGCGTTCGAGGTGCTTGTGGGCGTTCTCGATCATGACGATGGCAGCGTCGACCATGGCGCCGATGGCGATCGCGATCCCGCCAAGGCTCATGATGTTGGAGCCGAGCCCGAGCAGCTTCATGGCGCCGAACGCCATCAGCACGCCGACCGGCAGCATCAGGATCGCGACCAGCGCACTGCGGACATGCAGCAGGAACACGATGCACACGAAGGCGACGACGACGCTTTCCTCGAACAGCGTGTGCTTGAGCGTGTCGATCGCCGCGTAGATCAGGTTGGAGCGGTCGTAGACCGGGACGATCTCGACCGATTTCGGCAGGCTGCTCGCGATCTCCTTGAAGCGCCTCTTGACGTTCTCGATCACGTCGAGCGCGTTGACGCCGAAGCGCTGCAGCACGATGCCGCTGGCGACTTCGCCCTCGCCGTTCAGCTCGGCGATGCCTCGCCGCTCGTCCGGACCAAGCTCGACGCTGGCGACGTCGCGCAGCAGCACCGGCGTGCCGCCAGAGGTCTTCAGCACGATGTTGCCGAGATCGTTGATGCTCTTGAGGTAGCCCCTGCCGCGGATGACGTATTCGAACTCGGAGAGTTCGACGGTGCGCCCGCCGACATCGGCGTTGCTGGCACGGATCGCCTCGCGGATCTTTTGCATGCTGATGCCGCGGTCGCGCATCCGTTGCGGGTCGAGCACGACGTTGTACTGCTTGACGAAGCCGCCGATGCTGGCGACCTCGGCGACGCCTTCGGCCTTGGCCAGTGCGAACTTCAGGTTCCAGTCCTGGATCGTGCGGGTGTCCGCAAGATTCAACTCCCTGGACATGACGGCATATTGGTAGACCCAGCCGACGCCGGTCGCATCGGGCCCGATGGTCGGCGTGACGCCGGCCGGAAGCCTGGACGAGGCGCCGTTGAGAAATTCCAGTACGCGCGAGCGCGCCCAATAGATGTCGGTGCCGTCCTCGAAGATGACGTAGACGAACGACACGCCGAAGAAGGAGAAGCCGCGCACGACCTTCGATTTGGGAACCGTCAGCATCGCCGTCGTCAAGGGATAGGTGACCTGGTCTTCGATCACCTGCGGCGCCTGCCCGGGATATTCGGTGTAGACGATGACCTGCGTGTCCGAGAGATCCGGGATCGCGTCGAGCGGAAGGTGAATCAGCGCGTAGAGGCCGGCCGCGGCGGCAAAGCCGGTGCCGAACAACACCAGCAGCAGGTTGCGCGCCGACCAGGCGATGATGCGGGCGATCATTTGTGCTCTCCCATCGCGCCAGCGTCGGGCGCTCGCGGCGCGGCGTCGGCAAAGCCCTTGAGGGCCGCCTTCAAATTGCTTTCCGCATCGATCAGGAAGTTGGCGGAGGTGACCACCGCCTCGCCTTCCGCAAGTCCTTGCCGCACCTCGATATAGCCGCCGCCGCGGCGACCGAGCTGGACCTGGCGCGGCTCGAAACGCCCCTCCCCCTTGTCGACGAGGACGGCCTGCCGGGCGCCGGTGTCGAGCACGGAACTGTCGGGCACCGCCAGGACGGGCGCCGCGCCGGCCGTGTCGATGTCGGCATCGACATACATGTCGGGCAGCAGCATCGCGTCGGGATTGGCCAGCTCGATGCGGACACGAACGGTTCGGGTGTCGCGGTTCACCTGCGGATAGACGACTGCGATCTTGCCGGTGAAGCTCCGACCCGCAAAGCTGCGCGCGCGCACCGTCACGGGCTGTCCGACCGCGATATTGCCGAGATCGCGCTCGGCGACGTCGATCAGCGCCCAGACCATCGAAATGTCGGCGATGCGAAACAGCACATCGCCGGGATTGGCCCGCATGCCCTCGATCGCGTTGCGCTCCAGGACAATCCCGTCGCGCGGCGCCGACCAACTGATGGTGACGGGCGCAGCGCGCGTCTTCTCCATCTCCGCGATCACGGGCTCCGGCACGTCGAGATTGACCAGGCGCTGGCGCGAGCCGCGGCCGTACATCTCGACGCCGCCAACCACCTTGGAGGTGATCGTCGCCAGATATTCCGCCGCGGCGGATGCGACCGCCGAACTGTAGATCTCCATCAGCGGCTGGCCGGCCTTCACCCGCGTGCCGGTGGTGACGTCCGCGACCTTCTGCACGAAGCTCTCGGCGCGCATCGCGATGACGGAGACGCGGCGCTCATCGAGCTGGATCGTGCCCGGCGCCTTCACCGAAACGCGGATGGCGCGGCGCTCGACCGGCTCGGATTTCACGCCGGTGCGCTGGATCTTGCCCGGCGAAAGCTTCACCGTGCCGTCGTCGGTGTCCTCGCCTTCATAGACGGGGACATAGTCCATCCCCATCGAATCCTTCTTCGGCATGGGCGAGGTGTCGGGCAGCCCCATGGGATTGCGGTAGTACAATATCTTTCGAGAGGACTCCGCCTGCGGCTTCGGCTGCGGCGCGATCGCTTGATCCTCGTAGACCGGCAGGTAATCCCGCCCGCGCTCGTCCTGCTTCGGACCCGCCGACCAGAACGGCGCGCCGCTGGGATCACGGTAGTAGAGCGGCGGCCGGTCCGCCGCCGATGCCACCGAGCTGAACGCGGCGCCGGCAAGCAAGCGCGCACCGTTTGAAGACCAAGTGAAGCTCGCGACCAGGCTACCGCCCAGCGCAAGAACCGTCAGGAGACGCAGCGTTTTCATGGCGTGTATCCGCGCACCCTTCGTGCACGCGTCCGTGTGATTCAAAAAGGGAAATGTCGGGCGCCGCCAGGCAGCGCCCGAACGCTCACTTGGTCGCCGTGACGACCACCTTGCCGGTGACCGTCTCCGGTTCGCCCTGCACCTTTACAGACAGCGTCAGCTGGTAGCGGCCGGCCATCGGCAGGTCCGTCTTGAAGGCGTACACGCCCGGCTCCCTGGACGGTAGCGGCGCGACCGCCGATTCCATTTCGGCCATTCCGTCAGGGGCCATGTCGACGCGGGTCTTGAAGACGACCGCGTCCGCCACCGGCTTGCCGGTTTGCTTGTTGGTCAGGCGAACGGCGAGCGTGACGTCGTCGCCCTTCTTCATCTCCGCCTTGACCGGTTCGAAGGTGTAGTCGCCGGCGCCCGCCATGGCGGCGGTTGCGGCAAGCGAAAGGGTGGCGGCCAGAGCCGCAGTGCTGAATTTGGAAAACATAGTCCTGTCCTCATGATCTGATCTTCCGCCGTGGCGCATGGCTGCGCGCACGTCAGTCGTCGTCGCGAGCAGGCGTGCCGCTCGCGTCTTTAGGATTTGCGAGATCAGATTCGAGGAGGTCGGAAGGGAGGACTGCTGCCGTGCAAGGAGACGACCTGATCGGCCGGTATGGCGATCTTGCTCGCGGCAACGGTGATATGCTGGAAAGCAATGGGCCTGACATCGCCCAGCGCGATCATCCCGCCGACGCAGCAGAAGCCCATCGCGCACTTGTAACCGGCGTGAGAGCCCGTCCCCTTCATGTCGAGACAACAATCGTCCATCGACATGTCGGCATCGCCGCCCATGTGCATGGTCGTCTGCATGTCGTCAGGCGACATGGCAAGCTGGGCTGCGGACGCGCCAACGGGAAGCATCGCCAAGGATATGGCGATTGCGAGAGCCAGAATGGTACGAACGAACCGCAAGAGCGACTTACCTTGTCAGGCCGGAACACGACCTCACTAACATATCCGCGCGCGGAAAACAGTCGTTGATCCCGGTCAACCATCCGTGACCGAAACCTATCCGACGCCGCCGACCAGTCGCGGACGGTTTACGCTTCGTTTCCCGGTCGCCTGGCTGCGCAGCCATTCGCGAAAACTGACGATCTCCGGGCAATCCGCGGTGCCCTCGGGCGCGATCAGCCAATCGCCCAGGCCGGATCCCTCACCAATGCGGTCGCAGCGATAGCCGGGATGACGGCCGAGGCCGCGGGCGATCAAGAGATCGACCTTGCCTTCGACCAGTTCATGCAAGCCGGCAGGCTGGAGCACGCGCAAGCCGATCTCGGCATGCGTCTCGCGAAACGCCGCCAGAGCGAGGCGGCGCAGATCGAGACTGGCATGGACGCCCAGTTGCAGCAGCACCGCGCCTGCCGGTCTCAACTGCGAGGTCGCATCAGCAATGCGGCGGAAGCCGTCGGAGACTCCAGGCAGATACGCCTGGCCGGCCGCGGTCAGGATGAGTTGCTTGTGCAGCCGCTCGAACAGCTGCACGCCGAGGCGCGCCTCGAGCGCTTTCACCTGCTGCCCGACAGCGGCGGGCGTCACGTGCAGTTCGTGCGCGGCCAGCTTGAAGCTGAGATGGCGCGCGGCGGCTTCGAAGGCGCGGAGTGCGTTGAGTGGCGGGAGGGTGTAGGTCATCGCGCCGCAGTTTGACACTGGCGGGCCGCGGTCTTGCAATAGATTTTCTAGTGCTGGAGCGAAGCAATGGTGCTTTGCACCGCGGGGATGCCGCCGGATACGGTCGGTTCGCAACATCCTGAAATCCCTGAGGTGCCCAGTGGCCGAGACCATCCATCCTTTCTACGAGCAGCATCGCGGCGCCATGGAGGCGGCGATGCGCCATCGCCTAGATCTCGCCGAGCCGATGTTGCGCGAACGCGCGCATCTGTCCGACATCGACGGCATCAAGCGGGAGGTCATGGACGAACTCGAGATCGTGCTGACCCAGATGCCCTATGTCGGCGGCGCGGCGAGCCGCATGAGCGAGGTCTTCATCCGTCTCACCGGCTTCATGGCGACGAGCCGCGTGCTGCGGCGCCACGGCGTGCCGCTGCCCGTGATCCGCGACATCGAGCAGCGGACTCACAAGGCGCAATTGCTCACCAAGCCCGAGGCCGAACGTCTCGCCGCGGGGCGTCAATTCATGTCGCCGGAAAACCAGGCCTTGCTGCGCGAGCAGGCGGCAAGAAGCACGACGGAGAGCCATCAGGCAGAATTCCCGGAAGATTTCGTCTACGATTTCGTCGCGCCTGGGCCGGACGATAGTTTTGAATTCGGCATCAACTGCCGGGCCTGCGGCTTCTGCAAATTCGCAGGCCGCCATGGCGACAAGGACATCCTGCCGAACATTTGCGGGCTCGATTTCGACGCCTACGCGACGCGCGGCATTCTTCTGGAACGGACGCAGACGCTGGCGGGTGGCGCGAGCCATTGCAATTTCCGCTTCTCGCGGCTCCCATCGGAGCAGGGCGATTGACGCTCCGTGCCGGCCCGGCGGCAGCCCGGCGGGCAGGGAGATGCCGCGCAATATCTGTTTACATACGGAAACATTTCTTCTGCCGAAACGCCACGATCGACCGGCACCTGATCCGGGCCTCGCTTGCGCGCAGGCGGCCGGCTCGAGGGGACAAAGGCCCCCTTCCCCGGCCATATCCTTGGATTTTTGCCGATCTGATGTCGTTTCACTCGTTCGCCGTTGTCTGTGTGCCAGCCGCAAAAGAGACCGGTCCTCGCACGCCGCGATTGCGGCGCGAGCCGATGTCGGCACTCCGCTCCGTCGCTGCCGCGCTGATGCTGGGCGGCGCGCTGGCGGGCTGCGCGGTCGGTCCGGACTACGGCGGCCCGCCCAAACCCGAACTGCCGTCGCATTGGAGCAGCAAGACGACGTCGCGGCGCGAGAGCGGCACGCTCGATCGATGGTGGCTGCGCCTGCGCGATCCCCTGCTCAACCGGCTGATCGAACAAGCCGTCGCGGCCAATCCTGATGTCCTCAAAGCCAAGGCTGTGGTGCGCGAGGCGCGTGCAACGGTGCAGCAGACCGCCGCCGGCCTGTTTCCGTCCGTCAGCGGCACTGCCGAGGTGACCGACAACAAAACCAGCGCGGGCTCCGCCTCCACGCTAGTCGACACCGCGCCCTACGCGCTGCATCAGGCAAGCTTCGATTCGAGTTGGGAGCTCGATCTGTTCGGCGGCACGCAGCGGAGTATCGAGGCGGCGGTGCGCGGCGAGCAATCTGCCGGCGAAGATCTGCGCGACAGCCTCGTCACGCTGATCGGCGACGTCGCCTCCTACTATGTCGAGGCACGCGGCTACCAGGCGCGGATTGCGCTGGCAATTCGCACCTCGGTCTCGCAGCGCGACACCGAAAAGCTCACCCGCAGCAAATATGACGCCGGCAGCGGCAACGCCGTCGATCTTAGCAAAGCCACCGCACAGGCCGCGAGCACGGAGGCCAACGTTCCGACCTATCGGGCCGCGCTCGCCGCCGATGTCCACCGGCTCGGCATTTTGCTCGGCCGGCCGCCCGACGCCGTTGCCGGATTGATGGCCCGCTCGGCGCCCGTGCCGGCGCCGCGCATGCCGCTGCCGACGGGACTGCCCGCCGATCTCCTCACGACCCGTCCCGATGTTGCCAGCGCGGAGCGCAAGCTTGCGCAGGCAACCGCCAAGATCGGTGCGGCCGAGGCCGACCGCTATCCGGCGGTGTCGCTGACCGGCTCGGTCGGCACGTCGGCGTTGCGCGTCGGGGATCTCGCCAAATATTCCAGCGTGAGCTGGTCGGTCGGGCCCTCGGTGACGGTGCCGGTGTTCGATGCCGGCAAGCGCCTCGCCACCGTCAGGATTGCCGAAGCGCAACGCGACCAGGCCTTCGCGACCTTCCATTCGACCCTGCTCACCGCGCTGGAGGATGTCGAGAACGCGCTGGTCTCCCTGTCGCAGGAGCGCATCCGCGCGGTCAAGCTGACCGAAGCGGCGAACAACTACCGCGAGGCGGCAAAATTGTCGCGATCGCTGTTCGAGACCGGCAGCGCCAGCTTCATCGACGTCCTGGACGCCGAGCGCTCGCTCTATTCGGCCGAGGATTCCCTGATCCAGAGCAAGGTGTCGGCAGCCAAGGATTACATCGCGCTCGCCAAGGCGCTCGGCGGCGGCTGGGTCGAGCCGGTCGACACCTCGGCCCCGCTCATCGTCGATACCAATACCGGACCTCATTTGCGGGAGGCGCTGAAGTGACCGGGATCATCATCACACGGCGTGTGAAGATCGCCGCGGCCGTGGTCGCCGTCGTGGCGATGGGCGTGGTCGCGGCGACGCGCTTTCCGGGCAGCTCCAGCAAGACGCAGTCCTACATCACGGCGCCCGTCACCATCAGCGATCTGCGCGAGGAGGTGCTCGCCAGCGGCACGCTCAAGCCGGCGCGGCTGACCGCCGTCGGCGCGCAGGTGTCGGGCCGGATCACCGCGCTCAACGTTCGCGTCGGCGACACGGTCAAGTCCGGCGACGTGATCGCCCAGATCGATCCCGTCACCAAGCAGAACGATCTGCGCAACTCGGAAGCCTCGCTGAAGAACTATCGCGCGCAGAAGGCCGAGAAGGAGGCCGCGCTGGTGCTGGCCGAAGCCAACCTCGCGCGCCAGCAGGCCACGCTGGCCCAGCGCGCGACCTCGCGCAGCGACTTCGACAGCGCGGACTCGACCGTGCGACAGACCCGCGCCCAGATCGCGGCACTGGAGGCGCTGATCGTCGGCGCCGAGGCCAGCGTCGAAACAGCAAAGGTCAATCTCGACTACACCCGCATCACCGCGCCGATCGACGGCACGGTGCTTGCCACCGTGGTGCAGGAAGGTCAGACGGTCAACGCGGTGCAATCCGCGCCGACCATCGTCGTGCTCGGCCAGCTCGAGACGATGACGGTGCGGGCGGAGATTTCGGAGGCCGACATCGTCAAGGTCAAACCTGGGCAATCGCTCTACTTCACCATCCTCGGCGACCAGGACCATCGCTACGAGGCGCATCTGGAGCAGATCGAGCCGGCGCCGGAATCGATCAAGAACGATGCCAGCTTCTCCTCGACCACCACGTCGTCGTCCAGCTCCAGCACGAGCTCGTCGAGCTCGACTAGCACGGCCATCTACTACATCGGCGTCTTCACCGTCCCGAACAAGGATCTTGCGCTGCGGACCTACATGACCGCCGAGGTGCACATCATCACCGGCGAGGCGAGCCGCGTGAAAGTCATCCCGGCGCTGGCCGTGATGCGAAAATCCGACGGCCGCAGCACCGTGCGCACACTCGCCGCTTCCGGCGACGTCAGGGAGCGCGAGGTCAAGACCGGCCTCAACGATCGCACCATCGTGGAGATCAAGTCCGGACTCGACGAGGGCGAACGGGTCGTCACGGGCGAAGCGAACGAGCAGACCGCATCGCACGGCATGCCGGGCGGGCCGCCGGGAGGTCCCTGACATGACGGGCCCCATCATCGCGCTGGACAAGGTCCGCCGCGAGTTCACAGCCGGCGACACCAAGGTGGTCGCGCTCGATGATCTCTCATTGAGCATCGCGCCGGGCGAGATGGTCGCCATCATCGGCTCATCCGGCTCGGGCAAATCGACACTGCTCAACATCCTCGGCTGCCTCGACCGCCCGAGCTCCGGGAGCTATCGCGTCGCGGGCAAGAACGTCGCCGAGCTCGACGCCGACGCGCTGGCGGCGCTGCGTCGCGAGCATTTCGGCTTCATCTTCCAGCGCTACCATCTGCTCGGCGACCTCTCCGCCGCCGCGAATGTCGAGATCCCCGCCGTCTATGCCGGCATCGGCGCACGGGAGCGGCGGCTACGCGCAGAAGCGCTGCTGACCCGTCTCGGCGTCGGCGATCGAGGCGGCCATCGCCCGAACCAGCTCTCGGGCGGCCAACAGCAGCGCGTCTCGATCGCCCGGGCCCTGATCAACGGCGCCGAGGTCTTCCTGGCCGACGAACCCACCGGCGCGCTCGACCGCCGCAGCGGTGAAGAGGTGCTGAAGATCCTCGAAGAGCTGCATCTCGAAGGGCGCACCATCATCATCGTGACCCACGACGGCGATGTCGCCGCACGGGCCGGCCGCATCATCGAGCTCAGGGACGGCAGGATCGTCTCCGACCGTCGTGCGGAGACCGCGACGGTCTCGGAGCCGCCTCCGGTCACATCCCGCACGACGCAGCACGGCGACGCCGGCTGGGCGAGCGCATTGGGCCGGCTGCGGGAGGCCTCGCGCATGGCGCTGGTCGCGATGGCCGCGCACCGGCTGCGCGCTTTCCTGACCATGCTCGGAATCATCATCGGCATCGCCGCCGTGTCTTCCGTCGTTGCGCTCGGCAACGCCTCCCAGCGCAAGGTTCTGTCGGACATCTCGAGTCTCGGCACCAATACGATCGAGGTGTTTCCGGGCAAGGATTTCGGCGACGCGCGCGCCGGCAAGATCAAGACGCTCGTGCTCGGCGACGCCCGCGCGCTGGAGCGGCAGGCTTTCATTGCCGGCGTAACGCCGACGGTGTCGACCAGCACGACGGTGCGTTATCGCGGCAATGAATCCAACGTGCTGGTCAACGGCGTCGGCGAGAGCTATTTCCTGGTCAAGGGCGCAAAACTGGCAAAGGGCCGCCTGTTCGGCAGCGAGGCGGTCCACAACATCGAGCGCCAGGTCGTCATCGACGAGAACACGCGCAAGACCTTCTTCGCCGACGACCAGACCGCGGGGATCGGCCGCATCATCTGGCTCGGCAAGGTGCCGTGCCGGATCGTCGGCGTGATCGCTCAACAGCAGGGCGGGTTCGGCTCGAACCAGAACCTGTCGGTCTATCTCCCCTACACCACCGTGCAGGCGCAGTTCACCGGCGACTCGTCCTTGCGCAGCGTGCTGCTGCGGATCAGCGACGATGTCTCGACCAGCCTGGCGCAGGATGCGGTCACCACGCTGCTGACGCAACGCCACAACACCAGGGATTTCGTCATCCTCAACACCGACGACATCCGCCGCACCATCACCAGCACGACCCAGACGCTGGCCTTCCTGGTGGCCGCGATCGCGGTGATCTCGCTGATCGTCGGCGGCATCGGCGTGATGAACATCATGCTGGTGTCGGTGTCCGAGCGGATCGGCGAGATCGGCGTCCGCATGGCGGTCGGCGCGAGACGCAGCGACATCCTCCAGCAGTTTCTGGTGGAAGCGACGCTGATCTCCTCGATCGGCGGCATCGCCGGTATTCTGATTGCGGTGCTGCTCGGCACCGCCATCAACATCGCGATTCCCGGATTTGGCGTGAGCTATTCGCCGTTCTCGATCGGAGCGGCATTCCTGACCTCGACCGGGATCGGCATCGGCTTCGGCTTCTTTCCCGCCCGCCGCGCCGCCTTCCTCGATCCCGTGGTGGCGCTGAGCCGTGACTGACCCTAGGATTGCATCATGACCGTAGTTCTTCGGACGCGACAAGCGTCCGCAAATCGATCAACGATCGGGGCTCCCGATGCGATTTCAATCATGACCGGCGTCACTCAGAACATCCTGGTCGTCGAGGACGACCGGCCAACCCGCGAGCTCATCGCGCGTTATCTGCGCGAGCATGCGTTCGGCGTCGATACCGTCACGAACGGCCGCGAGATGGACCGTTATCTTTCGCAGAACCGCGCCGACCTGATCGTGCTCGATCTGATGCTGCCGGGGGAGGACGGCCTCAGCCTGTGCCGGCGCCTGCGCATCGAGAGCCCGACGCCTGTGATCATCCTCACGGCGAAGGGCGAGGATGTCGATCGAATCCTCGGCCTCGAGATGGGCGCCGACGACTATCTGGCAAAACCGTTCAACCCGCGCGAACTGCTCGCCAGAATCAACGCGGTCCTGCGTCGCCGGAACAGCGCATCGTCTCCAGGGGCCGCGGTGACACGCCTGAAGTTTCAGAGCTGGACGATTGACCTCAGGCTCCGGGAGCTGCGCGATCCCGAGGGTGCACAGGTGCCGCTGACGAGCGCCGAGTTCGATCTGCTGCAGGCCTTCTGCGAACGGCCGGGCCGCATCCTGACCCGCGACAGCCTCCTCAACATCACGCGCGGACGTCCCGAAAACGGCTTTGGCCGCAGCATCGACGTGCTGGTCAGCCGCCTGCGCCGCAAGCTCGACCGGACGGAAGGCACGTCGGTCATCAGGACCGTCCGCATCGGCGGCTACATCTTCACGCCTGTCGTGGAGGAGGCATGATCCGCGCCGCCGACATCGTTTCGTTGTTCAGCTTCCGCCGCATCAGCGGCCAGATCGCGGCGCTGATCCTGGTCTCGCTGGTCTTCATCCATGTCTCGGTCGCAGCATATTTTCTGCTGGGCCGGCCCAAGCTGCTTTCGGACCGGCCGTTCGAGCAGTTCGAGTTGATCGCCCAGATCGTCGCCAACACGCCGCAGACCAGCCGCCCCGTCGTGCTCGACAGTATCAACC
>NZ_JADFUE010000082.1:0-24059 GCF_054967145.1 Bradyrhizobium sp. UFLA06-24 | reverse complement strand
GGTCACCGGCCCATCGATCGAAAAGAGCATCGCGCCGCTGCGCAGCTTCGTCGCGGAGCCGATGAGCTATGGCCGCCTGTTCCTCGCCGGCGATGCCGCCCATATCGTGCCGCCGACCGGCGCGCGCGGGCTGAACAGTGCTGCCTCCGACATCTATTATCTCTATCACGCAATGCTGGCGCATTATCAGCAGGGCGACGATTCCGGACTGAAGGGCTATTCCGCCAAGGCGCTGGCGCGGATCTGGAAGGCGCAGCGCTTCTCGTGGTGGATGACGATGATGCTGCACCGCTTCCCCGACCGCTCGGAGTATGAGGATCGGCTCCAGCAGACCGAGCTGGAGTACCTGTTCTCGTCCGAGACGGCGCAGCGATTGCTCGCGGAGAATTATGTGGGGCTGCCGTTCTGAGCGGTGGCTCGCTGTCATTCTCGAGATGAGACGAGTGGCGCTATTTTCCTTCCAGCGTATTCACCGGCGTCCAGTCGGGCGCCGGCGGATTCGCCGCCAGCGCCTGGGCACGCCTGGCGAAATATCGCGACGGCGGGTCGTCGCCGGCGGTGCTTTCGAATAGCTGGGCGGCTTGTGCGAAGTCCCGCGCGCGCCAGCACGCAAGTCCCTTGGCGTAAATTACGGCGTCGTTGCTCTGCTCCTGGGTTTCCTGGTCCTTGTTCGCAAGCGGCTCGTACACCCTGATCGGCTCGTCGCGACCGTGAACCCTGATGAGGTCCAGTTCGCGCCAGGCGTAGGCGCTGCGGCTCTGGTTCACGGTCATCTCGGACGCCATGATCACGGTGCCGAAATATTTGTTGGCGCCTTCGAGCCGCGAGGCGAGGTTTACGGTGTCGCTCATGACGGTGTAGTTGAAGCGCCGGCGCGAGCCTATGTTGCCCACCACGGCTTCCCCGCTGTTCAGCCCGATGCGTTGGGCAAGGCCGCGGCCCCGGAAGGCGGGATGGCTGTCGTTGAGCTCCTCGAGTCGGTCACGGCATTGCAGCGCGGCGGCGACCGCATTCCGCGCGTGATCGGGATCGTCGGCCGGCGCACCGAACATCGCGACGATGGAATCGCCGATGTATTTATCGACATAGCCGCCATGGCTTTCGATGATGTCGGTCATGGCGGAGAGATATTCGTTCATCAACGCGACCAGCTCGGCCGGCGTCATCTTCTCTGCAATCGAGGAGAAGCCGCTGAGATCGGCGAAGAACATGGTGATGTTGCGCATCTCGCCGCCGAGCACGGGCATCTTGCCGGAAGCAACCATGCTGTCGATCACCTCCGGCGCGAGATAGAACGCGAAGCTCTTGCGCAGGAAGCGCTCCTCGCGGTCGGCGATGACGAAACGGTAGCCGATCATCATCGCGAGGGCTGCAAGGCCCGCAAGCACGGGCTCGGTCAGGGGAAGTGCGATGGCGTGCACGAACGTGCTGACGGCAACAGCGGCGTAGGCGACGGTGAGACCGAGCCAGGTGATGGCTGCGCTGGTCGGAGCGAGCAGGCAGGCGGCAGTCGCAATGAGGGCCGCGAACACGATCGTCAGAATCAGCCGCAGCGGCAAGCCGAGCTCGGTGATGGCATCATGCTCGAGCAGATTTCGCACGGCCGTGGCATGGACGAAGACGCCGGCGACCGAGCTGCGCGCTGCTCGTGCGGCGATCGCAGGTCCGGGCAGGGCGCATCGCGCCACCGGCGTCCCGTCATAGCCGCGGGCCAAATGCATTGAGGTGAGCTTGCGGTCATCAAAGGTAAGAAGGCTGCCTAGCAACACGATCTTGCCGTCGAACGCGCGGCGGAAGAAGTCGGTATCTCCTTTTTCGACGCAGCCGCGCAAATCGGCGAAGGAATAGGTCGGGATGTCGCGGCCCATGCCGCGGAAGTTGAGTGTGACCGTATTGGGGACCGCGCTCGGAACCGCATAGTCCGACAAGCGCGTCACGCCGCCCGGTCCGGTCTCGGGCTTTGCACCGAGCGAGCGCGCCGCGAGTTCGACGGCCATTGCGGGCACCGGCCGTCCCTCGATGGAGAAGCTCAGCGGCATCCGCCGGATCACGTTGTCGGGGTCGGTATGGACGTTGAGCGCGCGGATGTTGTTCTTCACCGCCAATTGCTGCGCGCGATCGGGTCTGTCCGGATGGTCGTTGCTGAGAATCTCGCCGAGCACGAGCTTGCCGCTGTCGGAAAGCTTCCTGAGCGCGATCAGATAGTCCCGGTCAAATCCTTTCACACGGCTGCCGAACGAGGTATCGCCAAAGGGGATTTCCGACTGCTCGATCGAACTCGGAAAGATGACGTCGAATCCGATGACCGTGGCGCCGCCCTCGGTGATGCTGCCGAGCACCCGCCCGATCTCGCGGGTCCAGGTCTGCGTCGGCGATCCCTTGAACGGCGGGGTCTCGTAAGTCTCCCCATCAATCGCGACGACGACGACCGGCGATGTCGCGGGATCGCGGCGGTCGCCAACCAGCATCCAGCGCAACGCCGTGAGAATGTCGAGCGAGAGACCGTGCAGTCGCTCGAGGGGTGGAGACGTGACAGCCGCGCCCGCAACAAGCGCAATCAGGATCGCCGCAACGATGTCCCGTATGCCGATCCGCCGCATCGTTGTCGTCGCGGGTCTCTATTCGAGCCGCAGCAGCCGGCCGACGATCGGCGTCGGCGACGCGGTCGCGCTGGCGTCGACCTGAAAGGCGTAGCGCTTGTTGCCGAGCTTTGCGAGATAGCTGCCGCCCGGCGTCAGAGACTTGCCGGCTTTCGAAAGATCGTAGAACTTTCTGGCGACCATGATGTCGTTCTTCAGCGGAAGTGTAATTGTCGGTTCCTGGCCGTCGGTGCGTTCAATCACCAGCGTGCTGCCGCTCCTGGCTTGAATCAGGGGCGCGACTCCGTAGATCGTCGGCAGCTTGGCGGGGGCGTTGCCAGCATCGGCTCGCATGCTGCGGAACGTGGTTGCCGCGCTCTGGTTCGCCTCGCGCTCGGAGAGTTGCACGGCGTTGGCATCACACGGCACTTTGACGCGTTCCACGTTGCCGAGTTGTACAGTGCTCTGCTCCGCGCCGACCAGCACGACGCCTTCGGTGATGGTCTCGCGCAGGCAGGATTTGAGATAGCTGAGCGTGATGCCGCCCTTGGGACCCAGCTTGATGATCTTGCCGGGCGTCACATAGTCCATGAATTCGATGCCGGCGACCTTGCCCTGTACGTCCTCGACAATGGCGGCGGGTGTCTGCGCGACAGCCGGCGCGCTCAGGCAAAGCACGCCCACGACGGCGCCGATCAGGCTTCTCATGATTTTCTCATCCAGTTCGAACGATATGCGACTGATCCCCGCCCAGCGCGAGCCTAGCAGAAAAAGGCTCCAGGCGAGTGTGATCAGAATCACCCCTGGTATTGGTGCACCCTGGCGGGAACAGGTTCAAAGCTTTGATGGCGGAAAACCGCGCCTCGGCAAACGGTGAATGCATCCGCCTATCAGACGGCGGTGGTCTCCGGCGGGCGGCCCCGGTCCGGAGGCTCCCGGGCGCTACCATATTATAAAGGGTGCGAGGCAGCCTCGGAGTTTTGAAGCGGCGTCGCGCTCTGCCGGGGCGCGATGCCCAGCACCTCATCCCAGCGCGACAGAAAGGCTTCGACGCAGGCCGGGTCGAACTGCCGTCCCTGGTTCTCGATCAGATAGTCACGCGCCAAGTCCAGCGGCATCGGCTCTTTATATGGCCGTCGCGTCGTCAGGGCATCGAAGACATCGGCGACCGCGACGACGCGCGCCGCGATCGGGATCTCGTCCGCCCTAAGACCGTTCGGATAGCCGGTGCCGTCCCAGCGCTCGTGATGGCCCGCGGCAATCTGCGCACCGAGCTGGATGAGCTCGCAGCTGGAATCGGCTAAAATCTTTTCTCCGATCGTCGCATGAGTGCGGATCACTGCCATCTCGATGTCGGTCAGCTTGCCCGGCTTGAGCAGGATGTTGTCGGGAATGGCAACCTTGCCGACATCGTGCAGGGGCGCGGCGAGATAGATGTCCCGGCAGACCCGGGCGGGGAGGCCGAGCTGTTCGGCGATGATCCGGCTGTAGCGGGCGACCCGCAGGGTATGCTCGCCGGTGTCGTTGTCACGATATTCGACCGCGAGCGCGAGCCGCAGGATGATCTCTTCCTCGCGCTCGCCGAGCTTGCGTGTCGCGGCAGCGACCTCGCTGGCCAGATGCGCCGCGCGATCGTTGAGCTTGCGTACGGCTGCACCAAGCTGAATCAAATTCCGCAGGCGTACCGTCATTTCGACGCTTTGCGGTGCCTTGGGTAGGAAATCGGTTGCACCCGCCTGCAGCGCTTCCATCTTGACGTCGTCGGTCTGCCGCGACGTGATCATCGCGATCGGAATGTCGGTGCAGCCCGGCAGCGCCCGAAGGGCTCGGATGAAGCTGATGCCGTCCATATGCGGCATTTCATAGTCTACCAGCACGAGGTCGAAGACGCGTTCGCGCGCGCAAGCCAGCGCCTCGACGGGATCGAGGAACGTGGTGGCCTCGACGAGGCTGTTCGCTTCGATATGACGTTTCAAGAAATTGAGGACAGAGCGGCTGTCGTCAACCAGAAGCGCTTGGGTCAGCATCGGCGGCCGGACTCGTTCGGATGGCGAGGCGTGATCTCAATGAATAGCGCGGGCGATTTAACGCGGAGAAAATGCCCCGCCGCGGCAAACGATCGCGACCATGCATGAGATTTGAGCGGGTCGTGCACGTTTGCATGCATAGGCGAAGTTATCGAGATTGTGACCCGTAGTTGTACGGACCATCCCATTAGGGGTTTGCATACTCTCGTACCCGGATAGTCCCCGCAGGGGATTCGCGCCGTACGGGCAGCGGAGCTTCCAGTAAATTTGGGGGACGAATGTCGTCTGATGTCACTGAGCCGAAGTGGTCCCTGCGGCTGCCTGCGGATTGCAGCATTGCTGCGATCCGTGGGGTCTACGACCTGATCCGCGAAGCCTTCGGCCGGCAGGACCGGCTCGAGATCGATTGCTCGAGCGTCGACAAGGCTGACGTGACCTCAATTCAGCTTCTGCTGTCGACCGCCAAGACCGGCGAGGCCCAGGGCCGACCGGTGGTGCTCACGTCGTTCTCCCAGTCTCTGCGCAACACCCTTCGCCGCGCCGGCTTCGCCAGCGAGGCAATGATCGATCAGCATTTCCCGCAAAAGAGAGATGGCATCTAATGGCCACGATCCTCACGGTCGACGATTCCCCCAGCATCCGGCAGATGATCAAGGTCGTGCTCGAGCCGGCCGGTCACAGCGTGATCGAGGCCGGCGACGGTGCGCAAGGCCTCGCCAAGGCGCAGGCCGGCAAGCTCGATCTCGTCATCACTGACCTCAATATGCCCGTCATGAACGGGCTGGAGCTGATCAAGGCACTGCGCAAGCTGCCGAGCGCGGTCGGCATGCCCATCGTGTTCCTGACCACCGAATCCAACGACACGGTGAAGCAGGAAGCCAAGAGCGCCGGCGCGACCGGCTGGATTACAAAGCCGTTCAAGCCCGAGCAACTGCTCGCCGTCGTTGCGAAACTGGTGCGCGCATGAGTGCGATGGACCCGACCGAGATCTTCCGCCAGGAAGCGAGCGAGCTGTTCGAGGTTCTGGAAGGAGCCCTGCTCGACCTCGGTCAGCGTCCCGACGACCGCGAGCTGGTCGATTCCGCGTTTCGCGCCCTGCATACCATCAAGGGCTCCGGCGCCATGTTCGGTTTCGACAAGGTCGCCTCCTTCACCCACGAATTCGAGACCGCCTTCGATCGCGTCCGCAAGGGCGAGATCAGGCCGACCCAGGAGCTGATCTCGGTCGCGCTCGCCGCCAAGGATTATATCCGCGCGCTGATCGAGGACCCGCAGTCGACTGACGATATCATCGGGGAAGCCATCCTCGACGACCTCAAGCGCTTCGTGTCATCGGACCTGCCCGCCGCTCCCATCGTCGAGCTCGCGGAAGCGCCGCCGATCGCGCCCGTCGAAAGCAAGCAGGCCGGCTGGCATCTTTTCCTGGAATTCGAATCCCACATCCTGCGCAACGGCTCCAACCCGCTCGATTTGCTGGAAGATCTCTGCAAGCTCGGCCCGTGCTTCGTTGTGCCGATCACCGACGGTGTTCCGTTCCTCGACGAGATGGAGCCGGAAGACTGCTATCTGAAGTGGGACGTCAAGCTGCACGCGGCCTGCGACAAGGCCGCGATCGACGACGTCTTCATGTTCGTCTCAGACGAGATGAAGCTGACGCTTTCGCCGCTGGAGCATGTCGAAGCGCCCGCGCCGGCGCCGCTGTTCCAGCTCGCCGACGAGGAGCCCGCGCTGGCGGCCGAGATGCCGGCACTGGCCGTCGAGGCCCCCGTTGTCGAGCAGCCGGTCGCCAAGGCGGAGCCCGGGCCGCAAGCAAAGGCGGAAGTCAAAGTCGAAGCGAGGGTCGGACCCAAGACTGAAGCCAAGCGCGACGATCGCGGCATCGCCACCGTCCGTGTCCAGGCCGAGCGCCTCGATGAGTTGATGGACCGGGTCGGCGAGCTGGTGATCGCACAGGCGCGCCTGACCCAGCTCGCATCCGCGGGTTCAGATCTCTCGATCAAGATGATCGCCGAAGAGATCGAGCGCCTCGCCTCGTCCTTGCGCGATACCACGATGGGCGCGCGCATGGTGCCGATTGGTTCGCTGTTCGGTCGCTTCCGCCGCCTGATCCACGACCTGTCGCGCGATCTGTCGAAGCCGGTGGAGTTCGTCACCTCCGGCGAAGATACCGAGCTAGACAAGACCATGATCGAGTGCCTGGCCGATCCGCTTGTGCACCTGATCCGCAATGCCATCGACCACGGTATCGAAGAGACCGCAACGCGCGCTGCCAACGGCAAGACGGAGCAGGGCCGGATCGAGCTCGCGGCGGTGCATTCCGGCGCACAGGTACTCGTCACCGTGAAGGACAATGGCGGCGGGCTCAACACCGCCCGCATCCGCGCCAAGGCCGAAGAGCAGGGCTTGATCGCGGCCGGCGCCGTGCTGTCCGATCACGAAATCCACCAATTCCTGTTCCACCCGGGCTTCTCGACCGCACAAACCATTTCTGCACTCTCCGGTCGCGGCGTCGGCATGGACGTGGTGAAGCGCACCATCGAGAACATGCGCGGCTCGATCGACCTGTCGACCCGGCCGGGCCAGGGCACCACGGTGACGCTGCGCCTGCCGCTGACGCTCGCCATCATCGAAGGCCTTCTGATCCGCGTCGGCGAGGGCCGCTACATCATCCCGCTGTCGGCGGTGGAGGAATGCATCGAGCTGACCGCCGAGGATGAGCGGTCCCGCGGGCGCAACTTCCTCAACGTGCGTGGCAACCTGGTGCCCTTCCTCCGCCTGCGCGAGCTCATGTCGTCGTCGGGCACGCCTGATCGGCACCAGAAGACGATCATCATCTCGACCGGCGAAACCCACGTCGGTCTGGTCGCCGACCAGATTATTGGCAACCACCAGACCGTGATCAAGTCGCTCTCCAAACTGCATTCGGACGTCACGATTTTCTCCGGGGCGACCATCCTCGGCGACGGCACGGCGGCGCTGATCCTCGACGTGGCGCAGCTCGTCACGCTGGCGCAGTCGAAAGTCGAGAAGCAGCACATCAGCGAGGCGGCGTAATGACCGATGGTTTGGCGACGGAACACCAGTCCGGTGCGATGCAAGTCGTGATGATCGGCCTTGGCGAGGAGAAATTCGCGCTCGACGCCGGCCTGGTCCGCGAGATCATCGATCCTGTGCCGGTGACCAGGGTCGCGGGCGCCCGGTCCTTCGTTCCCAGCGTGATCAACGTACGCGGCAACGTCATTCCGCTGGCTGACCTGCGAATCCGCTTCGGCATGCCGCAGCTCGAAGATTCCGCCGAGACGCGCATCGTCGTCATTGAGATCGAGCTCGACAACGAACCCGTCCTGGTCGGCGTCACCGCCGACAGGGTCTACGAAGTCACGGAAATTTCGCAGACCGACGTGCAGCAGACGCCGCGCGTCGGCATGCACTGGAAGCCGGAGTTCATCCGTTTCATCGCGAAGTGGCGTGAAGAATTCGTCATCGTTCCCAACATGGAACGCATCCTGAATTGAGATTAGGGCTCCGCGAGGGGCTTAGGGGTAGGGGCTGAAGATGAGATTTACGGTCAAGGCAAAGCTGGCCAGCGCGTTCGGTCTGGTCATCGTGCTGTCCATGGTTGCCGGCGGCGTCGCCTATATGAAGCTCGGCGACATGATGGCGACCGCCGACAGCATGGTCCTGCGCGCCAAGCGCATGGAAAAGGCCACGGAAATCGAGAAGACGATCCTGCTTCAGCTCCGGGCGGAGAAGAACGCCATTCTGGGCAACGACGCCGAGGCCCAACAATTCGCCGCTGACGCCGCCAAGCGCCGCGAAGACGCACTGAAGACCCGGGACGAGGTCTATGCCCTCGCCAGCGAAGCGGGCAAGAAGCTGCTGGACGGCTTCTCGACCGCCTATACCAGGATGAACGCCTACCAGGAGGAGACGATCCATCTGGCGAGAACCGACAAGGCGAAAGCGACCGAGCGCTCGATGAACGAGGGCCGCAAGGTCGTCGCGGACGCGCTCGAAGCAATGGGCGCCTATGTACAAAACACCAAGAAGCAGATGGCCGATCAGGCCGTTCAGTCGAAGGAAGAAGGTCATCAGGCGCAGCTTTTGTTGATGACCCTCATCGGCATCTCGCTTGCGGCTGCGATCGCCGCGGCGCTCTGGATCTCGATCTCGATCAGCCGGGCGCTCGGACGCGCCGTCGGTCTCGCTGGTGCAGTCGCGGGCGGCGACCTCAGCCAGACGATCAACATTACCAGCAACGATGAGGTCGGTGATCTCGTCAAGTCGCTGAACGGCATGGTCGGTAAGCTCCGGCAGATCGTCGCCGAGGCGCTGACGGCCGCTCAGAACGTCTCCGCCGGCAGCCAGGAACTCTCCGCAAGCGCCGAGCAGCTGTCGCAGGGCGCCACCGAACAGGCCTCGTCCGCGGAGGAGGCGTCCTCGTCGATGGAGGAAATGGCCTCCAACGTGAAGCAGAACGCCGACAACGCCAACCAGACCGAGAAGATTGCGGCGCAGTCGGCCAAGGATGCGGAGGCCAGCGGTGTCGCCGTCGGCCGAGCCGTCCAGGCGATGCAGACCATCGCCGAGAAAATCACCATCGTGCAGGAGATCGCGCGCCAGACCGATCTGCTCGCCCTGAATGCCGCAGTCGAGGCCGCCCGCGCGGGCGAGCACGGTAAGGGCTTCGCGGTGGTCGCCTCCGAAGTGCGCAAGCTGGCCGAGCGCAGCCAGGCCGCGGCCGCCGACATCGGCACGCTGTCGAGCGAGACCGTGAAGGTCGCGCAGGAGGCCGGCAGCATGCTGTCGAAGCTGGTGCCCGACATCAAGAAGACGGCTGAACTGGTCCAGGAAATCACGGCGGCGTGCCGCGAGCAGGACGTCGGTTCGGCCCAGATCAACCAGGCGATCCAGCAGCTCGACAAGGTCGGCCAGCAGAACGCCAGCGCGTCCGAGCAGGTGTCCTCGACCTCGGAGGAACTCGCCTCTCAGGCCGAGCAACTCCAATCGACGATCTCGTTCTTCCGGATCGAGCAAGCCGGCCGTGGCGAGAGCGCTGCGTCCGCGCCGATCGACCGTGCAGTCACCCAGCTCCGCAACAAGGCGGGACAGATGCAGGCGGCGGACCGTGGTGCGAAAAAGCCCGCGGCCGCGCGCAAGCCTGCGCGGGCGCTGAAGGCTGCGGGCGGCGGAGGCGGCTTTGCCTTCGACATGGACGACAGCGAAGATGACCGCGACGCCGAGTTCCAACGCTGAGCACCGTTTAACCCATCTGACTCCGGACTTAGCAATGGCCGCAACCTCTCAATATCTGACGCTCGGGCTCGCCGGCGAGATCTTCGGCATCAGTATTCGCAATGTCCGCGAGATCCTCGACATGCGGCCGATCTCGCGGCTTCCGCACGCGCCGGGCTTCCTGCTCGGGATGATCGACGTGCGGGGCTCGGGTTATCCGATCGTCGACCTCAGGACCAAGCTCGGGTTGCCAAGCGTGGCGGCGACAGAGGCGACCCGCATCATCATTCTCGATGTACCGATGAAGGACCGTCTGGTCGGCGTCGGTTTCGTCGCCGATTGCGTGTTCGAAGTGACCGATATCGATGAGCAGGCGATTGAACCTGTGCCCGATGTGGGCGGTCAATGGCAGTCCGATTATGCCGCCGGAATCGGTCGGAAGGGCGAGAAGTTCGTCGTTATCTTCGATCTGGCCAAGCTGATGGCCCACGACGAGATACCGGAAGGTCGCGGCGCCGATGCATCGCGCGCCGCCTGAGTTCACTAGAGTAACGCGTGGTCAGGCTTAAGCAAACCCAATTCGAAACAACGAGATTACGATGAGATTTACTGTCAAAGCCAAGCTCGCGAGTGCCTTCGGCATCGTCATACTGCTCTCCATGGTCGCCGGCGGCGTTGCCTATCTGAAGCTCAACGACACGGTGAGCACCACGGGACACTTGTCGGCGCGGGCGGCGCGCCTGGCGAAGGTCGCGGAGCTTCAGGAGAGTGTTCTGCTCCAGGTGCGGGCCGAGAAGAATACGATTCTGGCGGCGACCGAGGCCGATCAAAACAACTTCATCAGCCAGATTGGGCAGCTCCGTGAACGCGCCCAAAAGGTCAAGGACGAAGCCTATGTCGGTGCAAGTGAAGCCGGCAAGAAGATGATCGATGCGTTCGCGTCGGCCTACGCTCATTCAAATACGGTGCAGGACGAAACGCTCAGGATGGCCAAGCAGGACAAGGCGAAGGCAGCCGAGCACTCGATGAAAGAGGGTCTTGGGGCCACGACGCCTGCCCTGAACGCCGCAAACGACTACATCAATTATGTCAAGAAGCAGATGGCCGAGGAGAGTGAAGCGGCCAAGGTCGAAGGGAGCCAGGCCATCATGACCTTGCTTGCCCTCGTTGCTGCATCGCTGGTCATTGCCGTTGTCGCCGCGATCTGGATTGCGCTCAACATCAGCCGCTCTCTGACGCAGGCCGTCGGCCTGGCGGATGCGGTCGCCATTGGCGATCTCAGTCACAAGATCGAAGCGTCCAGCAACGACGAGATCGGCGACCTCTTGAAGTCGCTGAACGCGATGACGGTCAACTTGAACAAGACGGCCGCGGTTGCCAATGCGATCGCGCAGGGCAATCTCACCATCGAGGCCAAGCCGCTATCCGACAAGGACACGCTCGGTCTCGCGCTCGAGCGCATGGTCGAGAAGCTCCGGCAGATCGTGTCGGAAGCTCTCACCGCGGCGCAGAACGTCTCGGCAGGCAGCCAGGAGCTCTCGGCCAGTGCCGAGCAGCTCTCGCAGGGTGCGACCGAGCAGGCCTCTTCCGCAGAGGAAGCCTCTTCCTCGATGGAGGAGATGGCTTCCAATGTGAAGCAGAACGCCGACAACGCCAACCAGACCGAGAAGATCGCGGCGCAGTCCGCCAAGGATGCGGAAGCAAGCGGTGCGGCGGTGGGGCGTGCCGTCAATGCGATGCAGACCATCGCCGAGAAGATCACCATCGTGCAGGAGATCGCGCGGCAGACCGACCTGCTTGCGCTCAACGCGGCGGTCGAAGCCGCGCGCGCCGGAGAACACGGCAAGGGCTTTGCCGTGGTGGCGTCCGAGGTCCGCAAGCTGGCCGAGCGCAGCCAGGCCGCCGCTGCCGAGATCGGCACGCTTTCAGGCGAAACCGTCAAGGTCGCGCAGGAAGCCGGCGCCATGCTGGCCAAGCTCGTCCCCGATATCAAGAAGACCGCAGAGCTGGTCGAGGAGATCACAGCGGCCTGCCGTGAGCAGGACGTCGGCTCGGCCCAGATCAACCAGGCCATCCAGCAGCTCGACAAGGTCGGCCAGCAGAACGCCAGCGCCTCCGAGCAGGTGTCCTCGACTTCGGAAGAGCTGGCCTCGCAGGCCGAGCAGCTCCAGGCGACGATCGCCTATTTCCGCATCGAGCAGGGCGGAAAGGATCAGGCGGCGGCGCCGATCGACCGGGCGGTGAGCCAGTTGCGCGCCAAGGCGGCGCACATGGCGGCGGCGGAACGTCCGGCCAAGAAGGCGCAGTCCAAGCCGGCACGGGCGATGAAGGCGGCCGGCGGCGGTGGCTTTGCCTTCGAGTTGAACGATCACGAGGATGATCGGGACGCCGACTTCCAGCGCTAGGAGTTTACGGATCGGCCTGGCCGGTTCGGCCAAGCCGATCCGTCTTCGGCTACAGTAGACGTGTAGGAAGCAATATGGTCGGTATGACCCGATATTCAGTGCAAGCGGTCGTTCCGGCCCGAGGCAGGCAGCTATGATGCCTGCCGTTCAGGATATGGCCGTGCATCTGTCGGACCGTCATTTCCGCACCATCGCCGAATTGATCGAAGGTCAGGTCGGAATCAAGCTGCCGCAAGGCAAGCGATTGATGCTGGAGGGACGCCTGCATAAGCGCGTGCGTGCGCTCAATTTCTCGGACCTCAACGAATATGTCGAGAATCTGTTCGAGGCAGATCATTTCGACAACGAACTCACCCATCTCATCGATGTGGTGACCACCAACAAGACCGATTTCTTCCGCGAGCCACAGCATTTCGAGTTCATGCGGGAGGTTGCCGTCCCGGAGCTGCTCAAGTCGCACAAGCGCAGGAGCGCGAATCTGAAGGTCTGGAGCTCGGCAAGCTCGACCGGTATGGAAGCCTATACCGCGGCCATGGTGCTGGACGACATGACGCGGAGCGGGTCGCGGTTTGAGTTCCGCATCCTCGGCACCGACATCTCGACCGCGGTGCTGCGCCTCGCCAAAACGGCGATCTACACCCGCGACGTGCTCGCCCCGGTGCCGGAGCAATTCGTCAAGAGGTACTTCCTGTCGTCGCGTGACAAATCGCGCGGCGAGGTGCGGGTGGTGCCGGAATTGCGGCGCATGACGCATTTCATGCGGATGAACCTCATGGATTCGTCTTATCCCGTTGACCGGGACGTCGACATGATCTTTTGCCGCAACGTGTTGATCTATTTCGACAAGCCGACGCAGCGAAAGGTCGTGGAACAACTCTGCAATCATCTGCGGCCGGGAGGATACCTGCTGGTCGGGCACTCGGAATCCATGATTCACAGCGCCGTTCCGGGTCTGAAGCAAGTTCAGCCAACCATCTTCCAGGTCTGATTGGGGGCGCGCTCGAGATGCCCAAGGAAAAGGTTCGCGTGCTGATCGTGGATGATTCGGCGTCGGTCCGCCAAATCCTTCAGACGATACTCAATGAGGATCCCGAGATCGAGGTGATGGGGACGGCGTCCGATCCGTTCGTCGCGGCGAAGCGTCTGCAGGACGAAATCCCCGATGTCATGATCCTCGACCTCGAGATGCCGCGCATGGACGGCATGACGTTCCTGCGTAAGATCATGGCGCAGCATCCGATCCCGGTGATCATCTGCTCCTCGCTCACCGAGGAAGGCTCGAACGTGATGTTCGAGGCGTTCGAGGCGGGCGCCGTCGACATCGTGCCGAAGCCGAAGATCGATACGCGGCAGGCGCTGCTCGAATGCTCGACACGGCTGCGCGAATCCGTGAAGTCGGCCGCGCGCGCGCGCGTGCGGCCGCGCGCCGAGCGGAGGGTGATCGAGAAGAAGCTGACGGCCGACGCCATCATCCCGCCGCCGGTGCAGGGCAAGGTTCGGCCGACGACGGAGCGCATCGTGTGCATCGGGGCATCGACCGGGGGCACGGAAGCGCTCAACGACGTTCTCGAAATGCTGCCGGCGAACTGTCCGCCCATTCTGATCGTCCAGCACATGCCGGCGGGCTTCACGGCTGCTTTCGCCAAGCGTCTCGACAGCATTTGCCAGATCCGCGTGAAGGAGGCGGAAGATCGTGAGCCAGTGTTGCCGGGCTGCGCGTACATCGCGCCGGGCGCCCGGCACATGCTGCTCCAGCGCATCGGTCTGCGCTATCAGGTCGCGATCAAGGATGGCCCGCCGGTGTCGCGGCATCGTCCCTCGGTCGACGTGCTGTTCCGCTCCGCGGCCCAGCATGCCGGCGCCAACGCGCTCGGGGTCATCATGACGGGCATGGGCGACGACGGCGCGCGCGGCATGCTGGAGATGCGCAAGCTCGGCGCCTCGACCCGGGCGCAGGACGAGGAAAGCTGCGTGGTGTTCGGCATGCCCAAGGAAGCCATCGCGCATGGTGGCGTCGAGAAGGTGGTCGCGCTGCACCAGATTCCGCGCGAGATCATGCACTGGTACCAAGCCGGGCACGTGGCGGCTGGCTGATCCGGATGGCTGCCACTCCCACCAGCATGTTGACTGATGCGATCGCCGCGGTCGAGGACGTCTCGTCGCGCATCGAGGACGTGTTTGCGCGCGTCGGCAACGAGCTCGGTCGCGGACACATCATCTTCAAGGAGCTGAATCAGGGCCTTGCGTCTCTGTCCGGCGAACTCTCCGGCGCCGAGATCGAGGGAGCCGCAACTGCGCTGCAGGAAATCGCGGCGCGGCTCGGCGAGCTGGCGCGCGCGCTGCCGGCCGAGAGTGCGCTGCTCGCGGTGATCGGCAAGAACACGACGGAGGCGTCTGCGCTGCTGAAGCCGCTGTTCAAGCACATCCAGATGATCACCATCATCGCGCGCAGCGCGCGGATCGAGGCGGCCTCGCTCGACGGCGATCGTGAGGGCTTTCTCGCCTTCACCCAGGAGGCCTACGATCTCGGCAAGGCCGTGCAAGGCTCGATCGAGGTTTGTGCGCGGGATCAGCAGCGTTTGTCGGAGGCGGTGGCCACTGCATCCGGCCGGCAGAAGGAGTTCGAGAGCCACTACGGCGATCAGCTGATCGCGGAGAGTTCCGAACTCGGCGCCGCCTATTCCGGCCTGCGCGACCAGCGCAGCAAGAGCAGTCATCTCGCCGACCTCGCCAGCGGCAGCACGCGGAAGATTGCCGAGGCGGTCGGCGGCGCGATCATTTCCTTGCAGGCCGGCGACAGCACGCGGCAACGCCTGGAACATGTCTGCCACGGCCTGCGCCTTTCGTCCGGCTCGGAGCCGAGCCTCGTTCCGGCGCCGCTCCCATGCGAAGACGGCGTGCATGCGATCGTGCGGCTGCAGGCGGCCCAGCTCAGGGACGCCCAGCGGGAGTTCGGCGGCGACATCGGCCAGATCATCCGGGCGTTGTCGGATATCCTCAATGATGCAGGCAAAGTCGTCGGTCACGGTCGCTCGCTGTTTGGCGGCGAGAACGGCTCCTCGTCATCGTTCCTGACCCGCATCAAACAGAGGCTGGCCCAGGCCTCGACCCTGATCGCCACCTGCGAGAGCGCCGGCCGGTCCGTCGACGAGGCGCTGGCGGTCGTCGAGGATACGCTGGCGAAATTCCGGCAAGCTATTGCGGGCCTGGCCGAAGCCACGGTCGATATCACGCTGATAGGAATGAACGCAGGCCTCAAGGCGAGCCATCTCGGCAGCCGCGGCAGCGCCTTCGTCGTCATTGCCAACGAGCTCAAGGCGACCGCCGACCAGGTCTCGGCCGGCGCCGGACGGTTGCGGCCCGTCCTTGATGGCATCGAGCGCTCCGCCAAGGAATTAAAGGAGCTCCGCGTCCAGGGCGATCCCACTCAGCTCGCCAACCTCGAGCCGCAGATCCTTCAGGCGCTGCGCGAGGTCGAGACCGGCAATGTACGGCTCGGCAAGCTGATGAGCCGGCTCGTCGACGAAGGCGCCGAATTCGAAGGCCTGTTGAATTCGGCGCAAGGCCTGATGAGCTCGCTCGGTGAGAGCTCCGCCACGTTGCCCGCCGTCGCTGCGCGGCTCGAGGCCGCAAGCGCAGGCACGCATCGACCGCGGCCGCAGGACGAGGCGCTGCTCGACGATCTCTTCGCGCGCTATACGATGGAGCGCGAGCGCGACGTCCATCGGGGTTATCTGCAGTCCCTCGGGCTTGCGTCGACCGCTGCCGCACGCCGCGTCGAGGTGATCGAGCCGGCCGATGACGGCATAGAACTGTTTTAGTTCGCCGCCGAAGTGGTCCATTCAGCGCCGGCAATTTGACGGATCGGCTTTGCACGGCGTTAACCGTTGCGAAATGCGCGGCGCATCGGTCATTGTCGCGCCCCAGAGTTGGTCGCAAATACGTATGAAATTTGCGACGGACATTCTTCATGCTGAGAGACGGCAAATACGCGGCCTGGTTCAGGACTCCGTACGCTCAGGGCACCGGCCTTGTGGAATTGGTCGATGGGCGGATCTCGGGCAGCGACAGCTTCTTCACCTATGGTGGCTCCTATCACGTCGATCAGCAGCGCTTCACGGCCGTCCTCACCGTGAAGCGGCATACCGCGGGCAGTCCGAGCGTATTCGGTCCCGATGAGGTCGAGGTCGATCTGACCGGTACAAGCGGCGGCGCAATGGCGACATGCTCGGGAACGGCGAGGCAAGCGCCCGAAATCAACTTCGAGGCGACGCTGATCTACAGCCACGACGAAGTCGTTCCAGCCGACGCCAAATGCGCGATCGTGAGGCTCAATGTCGACAAACTGCCCAAGGGGCTCGACGGCCGGTCGCGGCCGCGGCCTCCGATCACGCCCTCCAGGCTTCCCCCGTCCTGATCGTCGCGCGTCTTAGCTTTGCGTTGACGTTGTTGTCGCGAAAGGATGTGGCGACCGCAGTGCGGCAAGATTGCTTTTAGATGTGAAATCTAGGTTGAGGCTCATAACAAAAGGCGGACAGGGACATGCCTCAGATCTGGATGACATATGACGAATTCGCTGCGCTCAACGGCTGTAGTGCTGCGGAAGCAAGAGCACAGGCGCTGCAGCTGTCGCTCGATCGCCGCAAGAGCCGCGATGGAAACACCCGCGTCAAGCTGAATGCCGCCTTGATGGCGCGGTTCTACGAGACCCTTCGTGAGACCGAGTTCGATCTCGACCACGCGATCACGGCTCTCCGCGAAACCCATCGGTTGATGTCCGGGGTCGTGGTCACCAATCCGGACAGCCAGCTGCGCGGTCAGATGGCGAGGTAGGCAGCCGGAGCAATCCGGGCATCGCCTCGACGAAGCGAACGGGCGCGGCTCGGGTCAGGACGGCGCCCTTGGAAGAAACGCCAGAATTGTCTGGGCGAGAATGACTCCGACAGTGCCGCCGGCCGCCTTTTGCAGCACGTCCATGAATCCCGGATCGCGGTCGGGTATTAACGCCTGCAGCAGCTCGAGTCCGATCGCGACGGCGACCACGAGGGCGCAAGCCAGCCTCAGGCGTCCCGGCAGCAGGAACGAAAGCAGGAAACCGAGCAGGCAATAGGCGCTGAAGCGCTCGATGATGACGACCCAGTAGGCCTCGGCATGGCCAAGGAGCACCGGTCGTCCCGCCAACGTGGCAAGCGTGGCATAGACGATGAGACCGAGGCAGATCGCCGCTGCTGCGATGACATGGTTCCGGCGCATCGCGGCATCATAGCCGTTCGGCCGCAGTGCCGCTCCCGAAAGCCGAGAATATCGTTAAGACTCGCAGATTCCGGTCGCTGCGTGCCGGCACAGAGCTTGGAACGGGTGCGACCGGCATGTGCCGTCGCCAGGCCCGAGCTTCAACGACGATTGTAGGACCAGCCCTTGTCGACATTTGTGGGGTAGCGCGCCGCGAAGTACGGATTCTTCAGGCAGTTGCGCGCCGGATCATAGATCCAGTCGGCGCATTCGTGAAAATTCAGGAATCTGCAGTCGAAGCCAAATGCGCACCACGGTGCTCCGTTCGGAAATCCGAACCGCACAGGAACCTGCGCTGAGGCCATCGAGGACAAACTCAGAAACAATGTTACGGTGAGGGCGCGGGACAACATGTGCAATCCTCCAACAGACCATGAAGCTGACCGCGCGGCCGTTCTCCGCGAGACGGGGACAGCGTCCAGTCTTCGTCGCCGGTCAGTCTAACATCGGAGCGTGGGGAGATCGAGGGCGCTGAAGCGTCCCGATGCGCCGCATTGCGGCTGACATCCGCCTCTGGTGGCAGGAGGCGCATAGGTCCGCGCACTGTCGCGGGAGACCTTGCGAGCTGCCTTAGCTCTTCTTGGTGGCGCGGGACTTCAGTGAGAGGCCGAGCCGCAGGGCCATGCGCTTGATCGCGTCCGTCGAGCGACCGAGCTGCCTTGCCGCTTCTTCGATTGACGTCGAAGATTTGGCCAGCTCCATGAGCCGGCGGTCTTCCTTGAACGACCAGGGCTTCCGCGCCATAACCGAAATGATCCTCTCGCATTGTCACAACAGCAAAGCCGTCCAGCGGACCCATGTCGCTCGACGGCTTTGCTTGGGTGGGGCCGGGTCTTTTGGGGAAGCCGGTGCGGAGATGGATAAGCGATCAGCGAGACTTCGCAACAAACAACGCGGATTAAGCTAACCGCTCAACCTTAACGCGACGAAATCGGCGCCCAGCGCTCCGTACAAGTCCGGAGTTTCTCGAGATCGAGCCGATCCGCGCTGATCGCGATCCTCCGCTCGCCCCAACGCCACGTTGGGTCGGCGCAGGGCGGCCCCTCGATTGCGCCGAGGCCGCTCGCGGGATCTTCGCGTCAAGCAATGCGATATTTTCTCGCAAGAGTTGCAATCTCTCGAATCAAATCGGGCATCCGCGCGATGGCATCGTCGGAAAAATTGTTCCGTCGCTCGATGCTGCATGCAATGCCGATTCAAAATGCGTTGAAGATCGATGTCCGTAAGGGCGCGAATGAGCGGCGACTGCTTCTCGACTTCATTCGTCACGAGATCGTCGAATTCGTTCGGCTATGATCCGGCGAACGATACGAATAGAAGAAGATCGACATGCTTGAAAAAACACTGTCAGAAAAGCCTCTAGCAAAGATGAGAGAGCGGGCGTTCGAAGGTGTCTTTCTCGGGGTTGCGCTGATCGCAATGATGGGGTGGGCGTATTTCGTCATCCTGTTGGCAGTCAAATTCTTCTTTTGGCTGGTTGGGTGATGCGAGCGATTACGAAGCACGCACGCTGCTGCCCAAAAATTCCCGTCGGTGACGACAAAATCAGCGGCCACCATCACGATCTCGACACAACTCGAAGCTGAGATCGTTGCACCAAATCGAGACGGTCGACAGGAGAACTCGCGGTGGCAGCGGTTCAATTGCCTCTGCTGCGCGTGTTTGAATGGGATCTGCGATCGGGCGCCCCGTCGAAACCAAAAAGAGGTTCGGCCATGAGTGGTTTCAAGGACAACAATGCGCCGCGGCGGTACTTTGTCGATGCGGTCGGCAAGCGCGTTCTGATCGGTCTTACGCCCGAGGAGACCTTCGAGTTCGAGCGGCTCGACAGTGAACCGGAGGGCGGTCGAACTCGGGCAATGCGGGGCGAGCACGATGGCCGGCCTGCTCCCGGCGAGGAACGCTGGCTGGAGTTATATGCCAAGCACGAAGGTGCGTGGAAAGTCTGGATGACGCAGAGCCGTGTCGCTCGGCCCGATTTCGCGTCTACGGCAGAAGCCTAGGTCCACTCTTCGAAGCCAGGCGGCGCAGGAAAGAGTTTCGCCAGCATATCCAGCCCCATTCCGCGCGCCTTCACATCCAGGGCATGCCGGGCGATGACGTGCCTGAACTTCCATTCTGGGCCGGAAAATTGATCCGCGTCCCAGATCTGCGGCTTGGGACGTCCGTCCAGGCCGCGAATCCAGACGAAGAAGAGTTCGTCCATCCGCTTGCTTATCTCTGTTGCGGTTCGAGGCGGCCGGCTGGGCGCCAATGTCTGGCCGGACGACAGGACCGCGAGCGGCCGATCGATCCCCTATCCCAAGCCGATGCGCTTCTGCTGATAGCCGCGATCGAGAATGGCTTGCCACCATTGCTTGTTGTCGAAGAACCAGCGAACCGTTTTGGCGAGACCGCTTTCGAAATTCTCGTCAGCGCGCCATCCGAGCTCGCGCTCGAGTTTCGAAGCATCGATGGCATAGCGGCGATCGTGACCGGGACGGTCGGCGACGAATGAGATCAGGCCGCGCCGGGAACCCGCTGCGCGCGGCGACATCTGGTCGAGCAGATCGCAAATGCTCTCCACGACGTGCAGGTTGGTGCGCTCGTTCCGTCCGCCGACATTGTACGTCTCGCCGATCGCACCGCGCTCGAGCACCAGTGCGAGCGCCTTGGCATGATCCTCGACGTAGAGCCAGTCGCGGATGTTCTGACCGTCGCCGTAAACCGGCAGCGGCTCTCCGGCGAGGCCCTTGATGATGATGTGGGGAATGAGCTTCTCGGGAAAGTGATAGGGCCCGTAATTGTTCGAGCAGTTCGTCACCATCGTCGGAAGGTCGTAGGTCTCACGCCAGGCGCGGACCAGATGGTCGGACGACGCCTTGCTCGCCGAATAGGGCGAATTCGGTGAATAGGGAGTGGTCTCGGTGAAATATCCGTCCTCGCCGAGCGAGCCGAACACCTCGTCGGTAGAGATGTGGAGGAAGCGGAATTGCGCGCGCCCGTCCGGGCTCAACGTCCTCCAGTATCGCAGCGCTTCCTGCAGCAGCGTGAAGGTACCGACGATGTTGGTCTGGATGAATTCGCCGGGACCATCGATCGAACGATCGACATGGCTTTCTGCCGCGAGGTTCATCACGGCGGCGGGCTGGTATTTCTCGAACAGCTTGCGAAGAGAGGCCGCCTCGCAAATGCATTGCTTCTCGAATGCATAACGCGGATTTGTCCCGGCGTCGGGGATCGACTCGAGATTGGCGGCATAGGTCAGCTTGTCGATGTTGACGACGCGCGCCTGGGTGTCGCGGAGAAGATGACGCACGACTGCGGAGCCGATGAAACCCGCACCGCCCGTGACGAAGATCGTGGAGCCTTTGAAGCGCATGGATGATCTGCCTCAGTCGTGTGCGAAAGAACGGGCCACCGATTGCAGATACTGGCCGTAGCTGCTCTTGGCGGTCTTCTCGGCGACCTTCGCGAAGGCTTCGAGAGAGATGTAACCGCGCCGCAAGGCGATTTCCTCGGGGCAGGCGATGCGCAGTCCCTGGCGCTGTTCCAGGATCTGCACGAAATGACTGGCTTCGACCAACGAGGCGTGCGTGCCGGTGTCGAGCCAGGCGAAGCCGCGTCCAAGCACTTCGACGAACAGATCGCCGCGGGCAAGATACGCATTGTTGACGTCGGTGATTTCGATCTCGCCTCGCGCCGATGGTTTGATCTCGGCTGCGATGTCGACGACGCTGTTGTCGTAGAAATAAAGGCCGGTCACGGCCACGTTCGACTTCGGCTGTTTGGGCTTCTCCTCGATCGAGCGCGCGCGCCCGTCAGCACCGAGTTCGACCACGCCGTATTGTTCGGGCGAGTTGACGACATAGCCGAAGATCGTGGCGCCGCTCTTGCGTGCCGCAGCCTTGGCAAGCATCTCCGGAAGCCCGTGGCCGTAGAAGATGTTGTCTCCGAGAACCAGCGCGACGGAATCCGATCCCACGAATTCGCGGCCAACGATGAATGCGTCGGCAAGACCGCGAGGAGTTTCCTGGGTGGCGTAAGAGAAGTTGACGCCGATCTCGGCTCCATCGCCGAGCAAGCGCTGGAACAGCGGCTTGTCCTGCGGCGTCGAGATGACGAGAATGTCGCGAATACCAGCGAGCATCAATGTCGAGAGCGGATAGTAGATCATCGGTTTGTCAAAAACCGGGAGCAATTGCTTCGACACAACTGTCGTGACGGGATAAAGGCGCGAGCCAGTTCCGCCAGCGAGTATGATTCCCTTCATCGGTCCCTCTGGTTTACCAACCTTTAAATATCAGATAGTGTGCGCTGCACAAGATCGTTGTGTACGCGGAGCTGAAGTCGCTGGAATGAACGTTATCAAGACAGATCTGCCCGAAGTTTTGATCATCGAGCCGAAGCTCTTCGGTGATCAACGCGGCTTTTTCTTGGAGACCTATCAATTCGAGCGTTACGCGCAGAGCGGGGTTGCGCAGCCGTTCGTTCAGGACAATCTGTCACGCTCGCGACATGGAGTGTTGCGCGGGCTGCACCTCCAAAATCCTTTCACGCAGGGCAAGCTGGTCTCGGCGCTGCGCGGCCGTGTGTTGGATGTTGCTGTCGATGTTCGCATCGGCAGCCCAAATTTTGGGCGTCATGTTGCTGTCGAATTGAGTGAGGACAATCGCCGGCAATTGTGGGTTCCTCGCGGCTTCGCGCATGGCTTTGCGGTTCTCTCCGAGACCGCTGACTTCTTCTATAAATGCGACGCGCTCTACAGCCCGAAGGACGAGATCTCCATTCGCTGGAACGACCCGGCGATCGGCATCGAGTGGGGTCTCGCGGCGCCGTCGCTGTCGCCCAAGGATGCTGACGCTCCCTTGCTCGCGGATGTGAAGAATCTCCCACGTTACGGGGAGATCTGAGATGAGAGTTCTGCTGACCGGCTCTGCGGGACAGGTGGGCCGAGCTCTGCTTCCGCTGCTTCGCGAGCGGGCCGATGTCATTGCGCCGTTGCGAGACCAGTTCGACCTGTCGCGACCGGACGAGCTTGCGGGCAAGCTTGAATCGATCAAGCCGGATCTGATCGTCAATCCCGCAGCTTATACCGCCGTCGATCGGGCGGAAGACGAGCGAGAACTCGCTTTTCGGATCAACGCGGAGGCTCCGCGTGCGATCGCCCAATGGGCCGCACCGCGCGGCGTGCCGTTGATACACTTCTCGACCGATTATGTTTTCGACGGCTCCGGTGATCGTCCCTGGCGCGAAGACAGCACGCCGGGTCCGCTCTCGGTCTATGGCCAAAGCAAGCTCGCCGGGGACCTTGCCATTGCCGAGGCGGGTGCCTTGCATGTGATCGCGCGCACGTCATGGGTGTACGCCGCGTCAGGTGCGAATTTTCTCAAGACCATCGTGCGGCTCGCCGGAGAGCGCGAGCAATTGCGGATCGTCGCCGACCAGATCGGTGCGCCGACGACAGCGAGCACGATTTCGCAAGCGATTGTTGCAATGCTGCCGTTGGGTGGCGATGGCCTCCGCAAGACGTTCGAGCAGCGAGGCGGCGTCGTCAATCTGGTCTGCGCGGGCGAGACCAGCTGGCACGGCTTTGCGACTGCGATCGTTGTCGGGTTGCAATCGCGCGGCGTCAAACTCGCCGTGAAGGAAATCGTTCCAATCCGTTCGGACGAATTTCCGGTCAAGGCGAAGCGGCCGTCCAATTCCCGTCTCGATCTGACGCTGCTGCGTGAGCGCTTCGGCATTGCGCCGCCGGACTGGCAGCAGGCGCTTGATCGGGAGTTGGATATTTTCCAGGCGACGATCTGAACGGTGGTTCACAAGGCGGAGCCGGAGCGCAATGTTCCGCGGCCTTTAAGCTTTGTTAACCATCCCAGGCCCATTTTCCGGCCTGGCGCCTCGAACCGGAAATGCACGCATGTTTCAGCTCTTCTTGCGGGCCCGCACTCCCAATTTCCTGAAAGACCGTTTCGGGGGAGAGCAGACATTTCGCGCGCGTTCGCCCGAGCGTGATGCGGAGACTGATCGCACGCGCATTGAAGCCATCATGGCTGCGATCGAGAACGCGCTGCAGGCCGCGGAGCGGGAGCAATCCGGCTTGAACCGCCGCGTGGAAGACGTGTTGGCGCGCGCAGCCGTAACCATCGGCAACGGCGATGACGAGTATCTCGAGCGCGAGGCGCTGGATAATCATCACCAGGACCTGTTCGACAAGGAAATCCTGAACGGCCAGCGCAGGCTCAAGGAGCTCACGGCCTCGATCGCTCATTTCAAGTTCCTGAAGGCGGCGATGCTCAGTCGGTTCCCGGAATATCGGCCGCCGGCGAGCCAGACCAACTGAGGCGCCCGCGCGTCGCTAGATCGCGAGCATGCTGTTGCCCTGAATCGACAGCAGCGTCAGGTTGCCGGTGGCATAGGCTCCGGTATCGATATTGGCGCGGTTTTCGAGCAGCTCGGCCTGGCGCACCGGCGTATGGCCGTGCACGACATATTTCCCGAAGCGCTTCTTGCTCTGGAGAAATTCGTCCCTAATCCACAGC
>NZ_JADFUE010000081.1:0-24827 GCF_054967145.1 Bradyrhizobium sp. UFLA06-24 | reverse complement strand
GGAGTTGAGGGAGTGGACGGATTACAAACCCGCGCCGTTGTAGTGCTGGAATGAGATATGCCAGCGCCGTCCTGGTCTGATCGCGCAGCGTAGAGCCACTGGGCAATCCCTCCTCATCGGGAGGATATCCGTCGTGCAGGAGCACAATTGCACCCGGGCGTACGTTCGCCAGTACGGAATTCACAATTGCATCAACCCCGGGGCGGGACCAATCTCTAGGGTCGACCGACCAGTGCAGAGCCGTGAGACCAGCGCTCGCCGCCACTGCGAGCACATCTCGCGTCCATATGCCGTAAGGCGCTCGCATATGCCTGGGCGAGGCCAGCGGGCACGCCAGACGGATGGCTTCGCTCGCCGTCAGCACCTCGTCGTGTAGCTCCGTAGGTCCGCATCTGGATAGATCAGGATGGGTCATCGTATGGTTCGCAACCTCATGCCCTTCCGCAATCATTCGTCGGATGAGTTCAGGATGCTCCGTCGCGTACGTCCCGATGACGAAGAATGTCGCGGGGACCCGATGTTGCGCCAGGACATCGAGCACCTCTGGCGTACAAAATGGATTTGGCCCATCGTCAAAGGTCAAATGGACAGCTCGACTTCCGCCCGCGTCAGCGTAGTCGCAGCGGACAGTAGATAGGGTGGAACGCTCTGTCACAACTCAGGCCCGTTACGATCGATGACAGTCCCGGCCGGCCATTCGCTTATCGAGCGTCCGACCGGAAACACCACGACGATCACGTCTTCGATGCGCGTCGGCGATAAATTTGGATAGACATCCGGCAAGGTGGAGCGGACGCGAATGCCACGCATCAGGGTGGCGAGCCCCTGCCTTTCGACCAGTCGGGTCAAATGTTTTTCGAGGGCCGAGCGAACCGCGCCAAATCCGAATGGAACGCCGAGCTCCTGGAGTGCGGGATACATCACGCGCATTGCGTGGCCTATCCCGTGCCCCTCGAGATCGGGGCGCACCGCATACAACCCCAGTTCGGCCACAGGGAGATCGACTTCACCAACTTTGATGAAGCGGCGCAGTAGCCCGATGTGAGCCGCTACCCCGCGCGCGTCGTAACCAATTACGCGGAGCTCGGGTCTTGCTCCAGCCCAACTTCGGCTCCGCTCAAACGGCTGCGCATTGAACGCACCCGTCGGTCCGTAACTCTTGCGGAAGAACTCCGCGAGCTCGGCATGATCGGCGAGCTGCAGTTCACTTTCCCAACGAAGGCTCCACTGCACTTGAGCGCGCCCAGAAGATCCTTCCGCAGTCGGGGAGACGGCAATGTTCATGGCGAGCTTCCTTGCGCCGGTGGAATGAAGAGCGGGGATGGTCACGTCAATTCGCTATTCGCCGAACCGCCGATGAATGCTGAGATGCGCCGCCATGCTCTGTCGGAGCTCGGCACTGCTCGCCTACTCCGCGCCGCTGGCCTTTGCGCGACGGAGCGATCGCTTGATTGCACCCTCGTGCGGTTGATGCCGCGCTCACGATAACTCGGAAGCTGCCGACGAGGCGGTTGGGCTAGCCAGAACCTGTCTGCACCAGCGAGCTTTTGTGCCTGCAGTCGCATCGCCCTCCGGCGCTTTGACGTCTGAGGGCCGGCCATCGGCGCGCAAGCCTCATCGATGGCGCATCGGAGCGGCATCAGATCACACTGGCTTTTATACATCTTCGACACGCCCCACATGCACTGGACAGGCGAGCCATTTGGAACGGCGCCTGGAATTCTTGGCATCCGCAACCTGCGTCTGCCTCTATTCTTCGACACTAGAATGAGGCTGAACGCGCCCTCAATTGTACGCGGGTAAACCTGAAATATGGAAACGGATGATATCCGCATACCAACGTTTATCGGGACGCGCTTGGCGTTCGAACGGCCACGCTTAAGGAGAAACAACAACGCGCGCCCATGGTGCGCTCCCACGTCTGGGAGCTCTTCTCTTAGCTCACGTGAACGACCGGAAACCATCGTGGCGCGTCTAATTGCTTTTTCCAAACTTCAGTTTGCTATCCAACCTCCCCCAGTTTGGTAAAATCGATTGTTTCGATAGAACACATCCACACGATGGATAGACTCATCACATGCGGTTCAAGGGACTTGATCTAAATCTTCTCGTTGCGCTCGACGCCGTGATGACGGCGCGCAACCTCACAGCGGCGGCTCGCAAAATCAATCTGAGCCAGCCTGCTATGAGCGCTGCGATCGCACGGCTGCGCACCTATTTCCGCGATGAACTCTTTACTATGAGAGGTCGCGAACTCGTCCCGACACCTGGCGCGGAAGCGCTTGCAGGTCCGGTTCGCGAGGCCCTGCTGCACATCCAACTCTCAATCATATCGCGGGACGCGCTCGACCCTGCTCAATCGAGCCGACGCTTCAGGGTCATTCTCTCAGATTTCATGACGATCGTTTTTTTCCGCAGAATTGTGGACCGCATGGCGCAAGAAGCCCCCGCGGTGCGCTTCGAACTGCTGCCATTTTCTGATGAACCGGATGAGCTGCTGCGGCGGGGCGAGGTCGACTTTCTCATTCTGCCGGAACTTTTCATGTCGAGCGCGCACCCTAAGGCGACGCTGTTCGACGAGAGCCTCGTATGCGTCGGATGCCGCGCGAACAAGCAGCTATCCCGGCAGCTTACGTTCGAACAATACATCTCGATGGGGCACGTTACTGCCAAGTTCGGACGCGCACTGAGACCGAACCTCGAAGAATGGTTTTTGCTTGAGCACGGCCTGAGGAGACGAATTGAGGTCGTCGTGCAGGGCTTTAGCCTGATTCCGCCCCTGTTGCTAGACACGAGCCGTATCGGCACGATGCCCTTACGACTGGCCAGGCACTTCGAAAAGCGGATGCCGTTGCGGATCATCCAACCGCCCCTCCCCCTGCCCACATTCACAGAGGCCCTGCAGTGGCCCTCATTCCACAATACCGACCCCGCGAGCATCTGGATGCGTCGGATATTGCTCGAGGAAGCATCCAACATGGCATCTGGGGACCAGGAGCCTCCAACTCGCAGGCGCTGTTAGGCTTACCTTAAGCTGCGCTCTGAACATCCCCGGCACACTGTAGAACCTTCGACGTGCCCCGTTTTCTTTCGTCTCTCCAGGGTATGGAGGTGAGAAGGAGCCACAGACGCGCAATGCGACGATCGGTCGCGAAGCCTTTTCCAGTTGTGCGCGTGGTGACCTCGAAGGTGCGGTTTGATGCGCTCACGACGCATTCAGGCTACGTCCGGCAACCATCGCAGAAGAATATGCCTGCCGTGCAAATGTTTGGCTCTATCACTAAAATGTCTTGAACCGCACATTGCGTCAGGTTGTAGGTTGCTCTCGTGACAAGCGCTGCACGACCCAGCTGTCGACACCGCGCTTTGGCACGCTGACGAACACTGGGCTGATCTGCCATCAGCGGACTGAACGACCCTGCTGCGTGGCCGGCCGGAACCGGCAAGACCAATTAGCTTGGAGCTCCCGACGCTTTCCCGCCGCTGCCGATCGGCTTTCCGCCTGCTCTCCATTGTTGCGGTCATCTCGCAAGCTTCCTTTCCCGGGCGCAGGAATGAGCCGATGTCCATTGGGGCGGGCCAAGACGATTGCTCCAGGCGCTGGCGCCACCGCACGCTATTGCGCAGCAACGACGTTTGTGCCGGATAGGAAGAGATGCGTTTCAAAGGTCTGGATCTAAATCTTCTGGTCGCGCTGGATGCTCTAATAACTGAGCGCAACCTCTCGTCAGCCGCACGCAAGATCAATCTTAGTCAGCCGGCAATGAGCGCAGCCGTTGCCCGGCTGCGCAAGCATTTCCGTGATGAACTGTTTGGAATGAGGGGGCGCGAACTTGTCTTGAGCTCACGCGCGGAAGGGCTCGCGGCTCCTGTGCGCGAGGCTCTGATGCACATTGAACTCTCGATTATGGCCCGACATCCGTTCGACCCAGCTCGATTGAACCGCCGATTCAGGATCGTCCTTTCTGACTTCGTAACAGTTGTGCTCTTCCGAAATGTCGTAGCACGCGTCACGCGAGAAGCCCCCGCCGTCAGCTTCGAATTGGCTGCGCCGACCGATGAACACGAGCTGCTCCTCCGCCGCGGTGAAGTCGATTTTGTTATCCGGCCAGATTTTTTCATGTCCAGCACGCACCCCAGAGCGGCCCTATTCGAGGAGCGACTCGTCTGCGTAGGCTGCTGCACCAATAGGGAATTACAACCCCGGCTTACATTCGATCGATATATGTCGATGGGTCACGTTGCAGTTAAGCACGGAGGTGCGCCCCGGACGCCAGTTGAGCATTCCTTTTTGACTGATCTCGGACCCACGCGGCGCATCGACATCCTCGTGCAGAGCTTCAGCATGATCCCGCCTCTCATAGTTGGGACGAACCGCATAGGCACGATGCCATTAGGGCTCGTGAGGCATTTCCAAAGAACGATGCCCCTTCGGATCGTTGAGCTTCCGCATCCATTCCCCGCCTTCACCGAGGCGGTCCAATGGCCCTCACTTCACAACAGCGACCCGGGAAGTCTGTGGATGAGGGACATTTTGTTTCAGGAGGCCACCCGCATGGCAACTACACAAGAGCTCCGTGTGACCAGCAGCCCGGAAGACGCGGAGCCCCCGGGACATTTCGTGCGATCCGTCTCACCGTTGCCGTAAGCACATTCGCGAAGTCTACGAACCTCACATTCCAACACTTGTCTCAACACACAATTCCTGCTCGCCTGGCTTGCTCTTATTGCCGGGGGAAAGGATCCTTGCGGCAGGCAAGAGGCGCTTTCGCTCTTCGCACCTCCGCCTCGGGGGCGAGAAACGGCAGACTGCCGACTTGATGCTTTTAGGGACGGGAACGGAACGGGGCCGGCGAGCGACGGAGCAATGCCTTCGCACTGAAGCTAGGCGTTTACGTTGCAACGGCCGCGGCAGGGCGCAGCTCTCTCAAGAAGGTAGGCCAGGCACGGAGCTCTTGCCGTCAACTCCCTGGGTCGGTAGTTGCTCCCGATGAACGGAGATGATCAGCTTATTCGGATTCCTACCACCGTTCATTGTGAGCATAGAGATCGTCGGACTTGCCGTGCCGTCGAAGCTAGCATCGCGAACGCGTGTGGCCTGAACGCATCACACAGCAGCACATCACATCCTCATCGCTTTGCGCCGCAGGTATGACTTCTTTTGGCCCTACCGCAGCCAAACGTCTTGACGACGTGCGCTGCGCTTGACTCAATTTCAAACAAGGAGCTGAACGTTGAAGCTTTGCAGCGGGGTGTTCGATCCAGAAGAGCTATCTGCCCTCGGACGGCTTTATGACGGCGCCGTCGACGCGCTACCTCCGTCGATGCGGAGTCCAGAAAACTGCGCAGCAATCGCCAAACTTATCCTGGAGCGTACGGCGGCTGGCGAGGCTGAACTGGCACGCCTGGCGAACTTGTTGATCACCCTTTCTCCTGAGGGTTGATCAGCCGCCATTCTAAGGATAGTCACCACTCGCGCGCATGAATTAAAGGCGATTCAACTGGAGCTTAGAAATCCGCTTGAATCATACGTGACGTCAGGTTGTAGGCTTTGAAATTGAACAACATGAACAGAGCTACACCAAGACGGCGTCGATGGCGCATTGGCGAACTTGCAGAGGCGACCGGAGTAACGGTGCGCACGCTGCACCATTATGAGCACACTGGACTGCTAGCAGCGACAGAGCGCACTGAGGGCGGTCACCGGATGTATGACCGCGAAAGCGGGCAACGGGTTCATCAGATTCGCGCGCTGCGTGAGCTTGGCTTCTCGCTCGTGGAGATCCGTAAAGCTATGGAGGGGACGACCTCACTCACGGACTTGCTGCGCAAACATCTAGAGCGCATAGAAGTCCAAGTCGCGCGCACAACTCTGTTGCGCGACCGTTTGCGCAACATGACCATCGACAGCGAGGCGCAGGTAAGTGTGGATGAGCTGCCTGCCACCCTGAACGCCATGTCGCGCGCCGAGACGCGGAGTCAGACGTCCCGGTGCACCTGCAATTTAGCTGCGGAGCGAGAGGACCGCTGGCGGCGAATCCGTGATGATCTTCGCGACTGCATGGATGGGGGCGAGCACCCTTGCGGAGAGCGCGCAAAGGCTGTCGCGGTTGCAGCACGCTTGCTGATCAGCGAAATCGCCGGCGACGATTCACGTGTTTCGATGATCCTGAAGGTACTTGCACGATTAAGCGCGCCCCGCAGTCTGGCTGGTTGGGATCCCTGTCTAATGCAATATCTCGATCTTGCCCTTGGCGGATTGGAGGATCAGCCTTACTGACGCATTCATGGCGGGTTCCACACGCCGGTTAGGGCAAGCTAAGAAACGCTAGGTGAACCGGCCGCTCTCCGACGCGGCTTGGAGTTTTACGGAATCAAACGGAAGGATTGTCACCGCCGGTCGATCCGCGTCCCTGACGCCTCCATCGCTCTTCCCAAAAGGGCTTGATCCGCACGTAACGTCAAGTTGTAGATCTTACCGTAGTTGGCGGCTCGCCCGGCCAACGCAGGTTTGCCCAGCAAGCAACGCCTGTCTACAGGCGTGGTTGACTACAACCAGTTGCGGTTCACTTCAGGTGAGCATTGGAAGCTCTACAATGGTAAATAAGCGGCATGCCTCTCTTGCGCCTGCGGCGCTTCTCTTCTGCGCTCTCGTCGCTCCGTCTGCGCGCGGCTCTGAAATAAAGATCGCCGTGGCTGGCCCAATGACCGGAAGCAGCGCTGCATTCGGCGCGCAAATGCGCGATGGTGCGGCTGCGGCGGTCGAGGTCCTGAACGCCTCAGGCCAGCTTCCCGATAATGCCAAAACTATATTGAGCGTCGCTGACGACGCCTGCGACCCTAGGCAAGCTGTCGCAGTCGCGAATAAGCTCACGACAGAGCGGATCCTGTTGGTGGTTGGCCATTTTTGTTCCTCTTCGTCGATCCCGGCCTCCGACATCTACGCGAAGCTGGCATCGTCCAGGTGTTACCAGGCTCGTCAACTCCTCAACTAACAGAGCACGGCCTTGAGACTGTCTTTCGGATCTGCGGCCCGACGACCAACAGGGAGCCGTTGCCGCCGAGTACATTCACACGAATTATCGCCTCGAGAAAATCGCGGTGCTGGACGACAAGAGGACTGCTGGCAGGGGGATTGTCGACGTGGTTGAAGCCCGGCTTCATCGATTGGGACGGCAGGTGAGCCGGCAAAGCTATGTTGCCGGTGAAAGGGGCTTCAGAGCCTTGCTCTCAAGAATGGAGAAGGACCGGCTGCGCGTCGCCTATATCGGCGGCTACCACACCGAAGTCGGATTGTTGGTACGCCAGGCAGCAGAAGCAAAAGCAGACCTCACGGTCATGGCGAACGATCCGCTGATGACCTCCGAATTCTGGGCCATTACCGGCAGCGCTGGGAATGGCACATTGTTTACCTTCATGCCCAACCCCGCTGGGAACGCCAATGCTGCCAGTGCGGTCGCCGGACTCAAAGCTTCCGGGCTGCCCGGTGAAGGCTACACACTATACGCTTGTGCCGCTGTGCAAGCCTGGGCAGAGGCGGTGAACCGGAGCGGCTCCTTCAATGCTGACCGGGTCGCCAGCGCGCTTCGTTCCCGACCGATCGACCGGTTCGACAAAAGGAGGGACAACTCGGCTTCTGGATTTTTGGTTTATCGCTGGCGCGACGGTCATGTCGAGCGTGTCAAGAAGTACTGATTTTCATGCAACGCAGCATTCCCCACGCGAAGTATCTCGAATGATGAGACGCCCTCAGAACGTTGTCGCAGCAATGCTCGCTAGCGCTTTTATATTCGCTGCTTTTGCAGCGTTTTTCGCGCTCGCTGCGGCGCTCGCAGAGCTACCGAGCGCCGCCCTGCCGAAGGTGCTACGCCCGATGATAGACAAATAGCAGCCCCCTTGTCTGATCCCGTCTGCAGCACTGGCCTCGGAGGCGGCCATTTACCGTTCTGCTAGGTTTGAAGGCATGCCCCTTATGCAGCCAGTGATCGAAGGTTGAGGACTAGGAAAGCGAAGCTAACGATTCTTTATGGACAAGCACGGATTTTGTTGGAGGCGTTCGCCTTCTGTCAGATTCGTGCCCGACCAGCATCTACGCATTCTCTAGCCTGGATTATATCGCGCAATCTCAGATCCACGAATGGAAGAGACAGCGGGACGGCACGAAGCAATCAGGCCCACTACCTAGACTATAGCCGAGTATACGGGTAGCGAGAGCTGGTGGATAGCCGGCGCCGGGATGCATGCCTCTCTTGGCCGCGGGGGCACCAAGGTTTTGGCGTCCAAGTCAACGCTACTCGTTCCGCTACTTCGTGCGCTCTCAAGCATGGCGGGTCATCAGCGGCTCAGCCGCCTGCCCGGGCATTCCCTATGCTTCCTAGCCCGGATAGCAGGAGAACCAATCAACCGGCTCCGATGAAGGCGGTGAGATTGCTCGCCTGCGCTATCAACGAACTGGATGCATCCCATCAACACTTTCTATTTTACTAATTGAAGCCAAACACCGCATAAGTCGATCGCCGGCTTACGGAAGGCAGTGTTCACGAATGTCGCGTGATAATGGATCACTTGGTCGCAGAGCAAATCACGTGCTTCTTGGCTGCTTCGAGCAATGTTTGACGGCAAGACACGTGGGGGCACGAATGCAGTGCGGTGACCAGTCGCAGTTGGCGCGCAATCTACACGACGTTGCCTGCCCCTTTGGGCATGATACTTGATTGCTCTAAGAAGACAGCTATCACGCACACTCGGCGATGGTAAATGCCTCCGCAGCGTAGAACTCGGGCAGGTGAGTTGGCCTTCGCAGGGGTGCGGGCTGGACCTTTCGCTCTGACCAGGCGGGTCGCCTCAACAGTCCGGCGCTGTTGCCGCGGCTCCAAGCAGAGCAGTACAATCAGCTGTGTGGCCCCGAACAGAGTCACCGCTGTTGCCGAACGCACTGGGCGGCTCGAGAATCCATTCAAATCCCGCGCCATCGGCAACGCTTTTCGTTTTTCCCTAGACGCTCATTGCACTTTTGCAATCCTTTCGCGGCACATATGTGCCCCCTCTTCCAGGGGACCGGAAGCGCCTCCTGTGCAGCAGTCATTTGTCCAGCGAAGCGTCCGCCGTTTGGCGAACGGGAAACGATACCTCTACTCCGCCTGTCTTGCATTTCACCACTTTGGAGAAATACCGTGGAACTTGACCCTTCCAATTCACGCATACAAAACCTCGAGGATCGCGTCGACCTGCAACTCGACATCGTGGCTGGGCTCATGCGCGAAGAAGGCAACGAGCTGGAAGCGATCCGATTACTTAATGCCCTCATAGGCCAAATGATCACCGCGGAACTGGAGCTCGGCCAGCTTGGCGATACAAGAACCGGCCACGGACGAATGCGATTGTCGCAAGACCGTGGCGTTTACCACCCCGAGGACCTTCAGATTCTGGGACGCCTTTTTGATCAGACTGTGGCGGCATTACCGGCCGCGCTGCGGACTTCCGCCAATCGATTGACGATCGCCAAGCTCATTCTTTCACGTGCGGCAGCGGACTGAGATTTCATTTGCGCTTTTTGGAGATTGATGGCGTTGAGCGGACGTTTATGGCTGGGCTGACAGTTACACTTAGGCCGCACACACCAGGGATCGACATTTGCTGTTTATGGGCTCACCGTCCGTAAGCGCGCCGCTTCCGCTGGCCTTTCATATGGCAACAGTTCGCCACCACTTTCGAAATCAGGCTTGCTCTATCTCACGCCGCCGGCGACGCATTCGATCTAGCTGGGCCTTGCTGTCCCTCGACGCCTTTCACGAGCTGCAAGTATCCAAAGCTCGGAAGCGCGCCGCCGATCCCACGCTGCGCCGGCTTTCCTACGCAACTCCGTATTGAACCCACACCGACGGCGCCCGGCCCTTCTTTGCCAAACGACTAAGAATCCGCCGTGGGGAAAGTGCAATTGCCCTTGCATCTCGTTCCCTCTCTTAGGCGCCTGACCGGTAACAAACACCACGGCCGGAGCAGAAAGCCACGCGCAGGTGAATATCACACGGCAATAGGCGTCGAGACTTGTCGCAAAGCAGACAAGTCTCATCCGGAACAGGCTACATCACCCCAAATCCGACGTCACAAGCGCCATTGCGGTTTGAACGCTTCTTGAGAGTGGGAAAAGAGTAGGCGGCCTTTTTCATCATGCTGGGCTTTAACCGCAACCCGTGGGGGCCGATCTTCCGAATGAAGGAAAAGCCACAATTTGGTGACCGACCAAGAGGCCCACGACGGCAATGAAGGGCACGACAACTCGTACTCGCTTCACTCTTTTCAGAATTTCTTCGAATTGCGCGGGCATTACGGCGTTCGGTCATCGCAACTTCAACAAGCATCTATATCCTCTCCTGAAGTCCCGGGAGTAGCGTGGAAGAGGTTGAGGAGCAGATGTCTTTCGTGCTGAGACACGCAACACAATCCGGTTGCTTTTGAGAAGGTACTTCCTTGTATCAGGATGTCGAGGAGCGTTAGAGATGGATCAGATCTTTTCCGAGCAGGTGCAGGTGCCAGATGCCGTTGTGAGCGTCGCATTTGACAAGGCTTGGAGCTTTGTCGAGAAGGATCCGCTGCTGGCACATAATCTGAAGGCCGTCCTTCATAGCCGATTGCGCACTTACCTCGAGTGCTCGATAAGAAACGGCGAACGGAATGCTTTGAATCTGGCCAACGAGGCGATACGCAACTTGCGGGCTGAACTGGCACCGTCGACCGGGCAATGACTCGCTTGTGCCTATTGCGGCGAGAGCATCCGGCGCCGTTAAGGCATTTAGGGCGCCTCATACGGTGGAAAATTCGGGCCAGTGCGTGGTCGAGCAGACTTTTCTCTAATCATGTGCGGCCCCGCTGAAACGAGAGCGCTCGAGAAAGCTGTTGCCTCTACAGCTCCTCTGGCGGCCGAGACCAGGAAGCTGAACACCAGGCCCAGACGGCGGCGAGACGGGGCGGCCGCGCTGGTATTCGCTCGCGCCAGGAAACCGACCACGGTGACCTTGAGCTCGGCACGATCTTGCGCAACTTCAAGCAAGAGCACTGTCTAGCACGCAGTGGGCTTCCCGACCCATCAATCAAGGTCGAAGTTGACGGACCATCGAGCTAGACTTGTGGTCGTTCCAGAGCCAAAGCGATCGAGCCTGCAATCGATCGGCATCGCGTTGCTCGCGATTGCAAGCGATAGCACGTCCGTGTTGCCGGAAGAATGACCTTAAGCGCCTGAGGCGTGCCATCGATCCAGTACTGTAAGTGCGGCTGGGCGTTGCCGCAGCTTAGCGACGGAAGGAGCCGAACACCTTTTGGCTTTGCTCCGCGTCGCAGGTGATCATGAACGATCATTTTCAAAGAGGATGATCCGCGCGAGGCGACCACTGCCGAGCCACAGCGTCTCGGTAGAAGCAAAGCAGCGGAAACCGCGAGCTCCGCAATCTGACGCCGCGGGCGATTGGGCACGTTTCTTTCCAAGACATGTTGTGCGCCAGTTACAGCAATTCGCGTTCATGTTGTTAAACGGCACGGTGCCTGGGGCACCTAAAGGAAACAACACGCGAATGAAAAAGATTCTTATTCTGACTGCATGCATCGGCGCACTCTGTGCGGCCGCCCCCTCATTCGGCACGGATCTGGCCGGGCAGCCCGTCAAGGTCAAGGCGGCACCGCTGCCGGTCGCGGCCCCGATTATCGATTGGTCCGGCTACTATATGGGCGCAAACGGTGGCTGGGGAACGAGCCACAATTGCTGGGATTTCAATGGCATCACTTCCGAGGGCTGCCATAATTCGACTGGCGGTACCGTTGGCGGCCAGATCGGCTATCGTTGGCAAATCTTCAACATGGTGTACGGCCTCGAAGGCCAGGGCAACTGGGCCGACTTCCGCGGCTCCAATGTCAGCACCGCCTTCCCGACAGACACCGTTGGCACCACGACAGATGCATTCGGCCTACTCACGGGCCATATCGGATACGCGTTCAATGCTGTGCTCCTTTATGGCAAGGGCGGTGCTGCGGTGACCAGCAACACCTATTACGTCAACTCGGTGGCAACGGGCACCGAGCTTGGCAAAAACAATGATGTGCGTTGGGGTGGCGTGCTGGGCGCCGGTGCCGAAGTCAGCCTCACGCCGAACTGGTCAGCGGGCGTCGAGTATAACCACTTGTTCATGCAGCGCAGCAACATAAGCTTCCCAGCGGCCCTTGGCGCGGATCGCGCGCACCAGGACGTCGATCTCATCACGGCACGGCTCAACTACAAGTTTGGCTGGCCGTTCGCCAGATAAAGATCTCCACGCGTTTGGATGAATCGGGACCCCGGCCCGCGGTCGGGGTTCTTTCCTCAGCTGTTCCTCTCCCTAGACCCCTGTCCGACGTCCCGAGCAAGCGGTGCGGGCTCATCTGAGCAAAGAATCACCCGCTGGTGGAGAGAGCCATGCTCCGACCAGTGAGCATTAGATCGGCCGATTCCACATCTTACCGACCTTACGAAGCCCCAGAACCTCACCCAGCGCGAGATGCAGACTTGCCCAAAGGAGGGTTATATCTGCGAGTTCACCGAAAGCACCGTGCTCAACTTGCCAGAAGCTGGAAGCCAAAGATGTGACAGTTGGCGGTCGTTCCTCAATTGAATTCAAAGAACATCGAGGCGAATAGCTATCGCGACTGCTTGAATCCGGCTGGTCGCACCCAGCTTTCCCATCGTATTCTTGACATGAAAATTGACTGCATTCTCGCTGATTTCCAGGATCATCCCAATTTCCCATAACGATTTTCCTTCTCTGACGCCATTGGCCGCATTCGTTGCTCTGCCGGCGACTGCGCCAGGATGATCGCATCGTCAAACAACCGAATAGCGTCATCATCCTTGCTCCGAGGCGATCGACAAAGTGCTCGCTGATGGCGAGCTGGCGAACTCGGAGATCATCGCCTGTCGTCCGTGCGGATCGACTCCATGCGAACACAAGGATGCTCCATCTTACTCATGCCGGCAGTGATAGAAGGGCCGAGGGCCCCGGGACTGTGCTGGCGACAAGAACCGAGCGCACGCACGGCTAGATGCTTGGGTCGGTTTAGCTTGCATGGCGAGAAAACGCAGTCGCGTCCGAACGGTGCTTCGCTTTGTCTCTCGGGCGAGCACGAGGAGATCTTGGGCTCTGAACTACACGTAAGGTAGAGCACGCACCTTTCAGTGCGAGACTCGATCTGCGTCTTGTCAGTACCAATTCCCTGCTTTGAGATGAAGACAACAGAAGTGTCATCTTTTTTCCCAATCTTGCGAATCATCCATCGCTAACCTGTCGCTGATTCTCGGCGTGTGACAGCGTCGGTGACGCGATCGATGAGCTGAACGGAAGATCCGATGCAGACGCCATACTCCCCGCATCGTTGTCCGGCATTTCATCGGGCCCGTCCGGCAGGCCCGGTACAAACGAACCGAACGGACAGAAATGGGCCACGTCAAAAACGCAACAAGCGATAGGCGCAGTCGCGAAACCTGTTTGATGCGGAAGACACTTTGCATGCGCATTCCAGAAGGAGAGGCCCCCGGATCGGACTAGCAAGTGCCATACCAACTGTTGATTTCGCCAAAATCAATCGTCGCAAAAGGACTTCGAATGCGGACGGTTGGTTGCGAGGTAGGTGCCTCGAAGCATTCATGACATGGGGAGGGAAGGCGACAGTACCATTGCGAGCTGCGGCACGGGGTAAGCTACAGCAACAAATGCAGCTCACCTCGGCAGCTCACCTCGGCCGCCCCCTCGAGTGCCGTCCTCTCAGGGCCTCAAACGCCCCCTATTGGGGCCCAGTCAACTACCAACCTCGGCAATTGATGGGAGGGTCCACACATGGCACTCGCTAAGGAACTTGAACTGACTACACCTCCGGCCGCACGATTCCGGCGAACCGCTTAGATCCGCCCCGAGCGGAAATACAATTAGGCCGCACCAGATGCACGAATCATGATGGGCTTGCTAATAAAACGGGCGAAGATCGTCGCCAAGATATGTGAAGCATGACTTCCCTGCTCTTCGCGATCATCTCCCTGCTATATGCGAGCGTTGGCCAGGCTGGCGGGACTGCATTCCTCTCGCTAATGGCTTTTTTTGGTATGTCATCGACAGAGACGCGCCCCACGGCGCTTGGTCTCAACATTGTCGTCGCGGCTTATTCTACTTGGCTGTTCAACCGCAACAAGGTCGTTGACTGGACAATCCTGCGCCCTCTTCTCTTTTCGTCAATGCCAGCGTCGCTTGCCGGTGGCTTGATTGTGCTCGAGGAGCACATGTACAAAACACTAACCGGACTCGTTCTTCTTCTGGCGAGCGCAGTGATGATCATGCAGCGGGGACGAGCTGTCGATCGCGTCGGCGAAATTCCGCTCCGGGAAAGCGTGAGCATTGGCGCGGTCCTTGGCCTCGTTTCTGGCCTGACTGGGGTGGGCGGCGGTGTGTTCCTCGCCCCGACGCTCATCGCACTGAATTGGGCATCACCGAGGCAGACCGTCGCGCTATCACCCCCTTTTATCCTGGCCAATTCCACAGTCGGCTTCGTCGGAGCTCTTTTCACCGGGCAATTTCCCTCTCCGGATTTGGCTCTATACGCTATCTTCACGCTGGCGGGGGCGGTCGCTGGAGCAGTAATCGGCCTGAAATGGTTGAGCCAGACAGCCATCAGATTCATACTGGCGGCCGTTCTGCTCGTTGCCGGCATTCAATTGGTTCGCGCTTAAAGTGGAAACGCGCATCTTTCATGCGGGCGATCCCAGCGCGGTCAGATCGAAGTACAAGGTTTCTGCGAGCCGCGGCTCAAGCCTGGTCCGAGCGCCTTGCCCAACACTGAAAGCCGCCAACACGATCGCGAAAAGCCGTAGGGTCGAGCGAGGGTGAGGCGGATCCGAGCGCGCTCCGCATCGTCCTGAGGCGGACGGTCAGTACTAGATCGCATCCGATTCGCGCTTCCAATCGACCTGCAGGATCAACGTCGGGCAGGCCGGGCGAGCAAACGAGGCGTACGCCGATCTCGGCTATGGCCTGGCGCCACGCTTCAATCAAGCGTGCCGGACGAAGAGCACCTGATCGATGGCGATCCGGCAAGCTCTCACTACCCTGAGGACCGCGCCAGGGTGCGCATTCGACTTGGTTAGGAGCGATAGGGCGATGAACTCTCAATATAGTATTTCTGCAAGGCCGCGCAATCTCCTTTCTCGCGCGCGTGTGGGCTGCGTCCTCATGGAGAATATTACGAAGATGATGTCCACGCTCGATTGGTTTTCGAAACAGACACTTTATCGATCCAGTGTGAATGGACTGGAACGCCAGGATGCGAATCCCATTTTCTGTAATCATGAGGCACAACCTTACACCCCGGCTCCTGCATACATGGCCTCCAGCTCGCAGCGTAGGAATGTTTTGTGACGGGATGATCGACGCCTCACCAGGCGACTTATGTGGAACCGAATCTGGAGGTCCATCGCATTGATGCGACGCCAATGAAGACTCGCTGCATAGATATGCGATCTGGCCGATCAACAGCTGCAACGGCGTTATCAGAAACAAAACGCCTCAACCGATGAAGCAGAATAGAAAGTACAGCAAATCGTTCCGAGCTCGCGTTTGCCATCAGCACGACGTCCAACTCGTTGTGAGTTAGTGACATGTATTTGGATCTGAACGAGACGCCGGCGAACCAAGGCGTCCCGACGCACTTTGCCGGGGGCGTGAAGTGCGCCGGGGCCACCCCAACATCATCAGTACATCCGTGATGATGCTTGCGGCAATGAGACAAGCAGCGTGGCGGAATTGAGGCTCATTGATTTTATGCTGGAAACCAAAAAAGTTTTTCGTGAGCTGCTACAAAAGACTTGAATCGCACGCAGCGTCACGTGCTGCAATCGCACATCGCACATCGCACATCGCGCTCTGCTCTAGCAAGTCACTTATCTCCGTGACGCTCCGGCCTTGAACGGGAGGCATCCGTCGATTGCGGAGCAACCACGTCGGCCTTTCCTCGGAAGTCCAGCAACAAGCTCAGCTGCCCTGCTGAGGTTTTAAGATCCCTGTTTCCGTCGCAAAAAGGCAGCACGCCAGGGGGAATGCGGAAACGACGCTGCCCGATGAGCGATTGATACTGCGCACGGCTAGTCGCGGTACACCGCGCTAATTCGAGCGTCCTCGTAGAAATTCATATGCCACCATAAACGTCCGAATAATTGCGGACGAGCGGCGCTCACTTCCAGGCATGAACCCCAACGCTGCGTTTGGCCGTGACGTCGAGAGCAGGCCAGATCTCAGGAACCGTTAGACGCGTTTGACATAACGCAAAGACATAACAGTGGGCATCGGTCAGCTTTATGCCGCTCGACCATGAGAAAGTTAGGCTTTGCAGACGTATCTCCTGAACAAGTATTGCGACGCTCGCCTGCCTTGGTACACCATATACCCGACCGTGCCGGATTTCTCCGCGACCGTCGGTGCTAAGACTTGTGAGACATGGTTGAGGCGGCTGCCGCCCGACGATCCCGTGTCGCTATACATCCACGTTCCGTTCTGTCGTGCTATCTGTTGGTATTGCGGCTTCCCTACAAGCCTCACTCGCAGCGAGCGACCGATCCGCAAGTACTTGGCGACGCTGCATGCCGAGATACGTTTGGTCGCAGAGCAAGCGCCTCGCGCGCTGCCGGTAAGCGACGTGCATTTCGGCGGCGGGACGCCGACTACTATTGCACCGGCCGATTTTCTCGCCTTGATGGCACTCCTGCGACGCTGCTTCGCGTTCAGCAAATCAGCTACCATCGCCATAGAAATCGACCCACGTGCGTTCACAGCCGAGATGGTTGAAACATTACAAGTGGCCGGCGTCAATCGCGCGAGCATCGGCGTGCAAAGCTTCGACGGGGTGGTTCAGAGGTCGGTCAACCGCGTCCAGAGCGAGGTGCAGACGGCGTCTGTCGTCGAAAGCCTTCGCCAGCATGGGATAAGCCGCATCAATTTCGACCTCCTCTTCGGACTGCCGCATCAGACGGTGCGATCTTGCGTGGACTCTACACGGACGGCTCTGGCCATGCGGCCAGACCGGCTTGCAGTTTTCGGCTATGCTCACGTCCCCTCCTATATGAAACGTCAGCGCCAGATCGATGAGACGGCGCTGCCGGATAATCTCGCCCGCGCCGAGCAAGCCGCGGCTATCGCAGATACGCTGGTCTCGGCTGGCTACCGCCAGATCGGGCTCGACCATTTCGCCCTGCCCAACGACGAGCTCGCGCTGGCGCAGAAAGCCGGTCAGCTTCGCCGCAACTCCCTGGGCTATTCGGCTGATACCTGCAAAACCGTGATCGGCTTAGGTCCGTCAGCCATCGGCCGTCTGCGTGAGGGTTACGTTCAGAACGAGAGCGCAACCGCTTCCTATCACCAACACATTCAGGCTGGTCGTCCGGCAACCTCAAAAGGCTACTGCCTCTCCCCCGAAGATCGCCTCCGCGCCGCAATTATCGAGCGTCTGATGTGCGATTTGCAGGCCGACGTACCAGCGATCTGTGCTGCTCACGGATTTGATCCAATTCCTCTTCTCAATTCGGCCGACCGGCTGGGAATGCTCGCCGAAGACGGGATAGTGGACATTGAAGAGGGATTCATTCGGGTCAAGCAGGAACACCGGTTTCTCGTTCGTGCTGTTGCTGCCGCATTCGACACCTATCTCGACCGTATCCCTATTAACTAAGCCGCGCATGTGAGCAGATCTCAAACATTTAAGCTCTTCGCGACGGAATGATCTGAAGAGGCACCTCCGGCAGACAGGCCAGATTTCGAGGATGCAGCGGCGGTGTCATGACAACGATCTTTCAGATATGGCCTCAAACCGGGAGGGCTGACTAAAGGGAAGCTGATTTGAAGGAGAAGCGCAGCGGATTCCGCCGTTCAGGGCCACGGCTCGATCATGCCGAAAGGGCTCTGCCCCACCTCCCCTTGACTGCTCTTGATGATGGTGACGGCCTCAGCGACGTGCCGCTGGAGACGCCGGCGCCCGCACCAGCTTCGGGAAATTTACGGCTGGAGGCAGCTTTGCGAAGCTACGGTCCACCTCCTCGAGCACAGTTGGACACTCGACGACGCCTGCAGCGTCCCAGACTCAAGGCTCGGCTGTCTTCGGTCCGGCGATCACTGGCGCGCCTCCGACGGAAACAGGTCCCTGTGGTTTGGACCGCCCGAAGCGTTTCCTGGCGGCGCTCGAAACAGCCCGGGCTGGCGACAAAGGAGGCTCGGAAGCAGCAGAAGGGACAGGTGTTGAACTCTGCAGCGCATCGATCCGCGAAGTCAGTATGGTGATCTGATCCAGGACCCCTTTGAGGACATCCCGCTGGGCATCGATCCGGCGGTTGAGTTCTGCGATCTCATCACCATTTTTCTGCTGTGCCCACTTTATCTCGGACAAGGATGCCCTGTCCTCCGGTGGCAGGCTCATCGTTGAAGCGACTTCGCTGCTTTCCGGCGTCTCGACAGGCTCTTCAAGGTTAGCCCAAAGCCAGGCGCTAGCAGCACACGAGCCGACGAGGATAAGCGGGAGCACCAAAACCGGGAGAATCCGTCTTGACGGCCCGTGCAAGAGCGGCCGCAAGTCTGAAGCGGCCGCTTGATCAATCAAGTCCATTGTCCCTCGCTCAAGATCTCGTTCCAGCAGGCTTATTTTGTCGACGCGATAGCTCGCGATGCTCCCGCGTTCCAGGAGCTGCCAGCGTCGACAATAATCAATCTTGGTGAGCTTCCCGATCGGCTGCGCCTACTCCTATGAAACGCTCCTTCTTGAGCAACGCGACAATTTGCGCGCGTTCTCAATGATAGCGCCACCAGCGAGCAATGGTTCTCGTCGTAGTCGGCGATGGCGCAGCATTCTCTCATCATTCAGAAGAACCTTGCAGATTTTTTACCGTGCCCCGGCACGAATGCAAACCGTCCACTGATTCCTGCAAGTGTTCGATGGAGCCCCGCCTCACGCATTGCCCAGACCAGCAACCTCGTCTGGGACGCGCCACGTAAGCGCCACGGCTGATCGGCCGAGCCGCAATGGCGCGATTGGACCGGCAAACATTGCACCTGATCAACTACCAGTTCCGGCAGGTTGTTCGAGATGACGGGCACGTGGCAAGCGTAACCAACGAACGCCGCGCACATCAAGGTTTTGGATGCAAGACAGGTTTTGCCGCGCCGACGGCAGAAAGCAACTGCTCGCCGATATCCGCCAAAGCTGCTCGATGGCTGATTCCTCCGGTCCCCTGCGCTATCACGTTGGATGTTGTGGTGTGGTTGCCGCGCGCGCAAATCCAAAAGCTCTTCGGCCTTCAAGCCCGCCGATCGTCTCGTGTTTCGCTGACAACGATACCAATGAAACGCTTCGTGAAGCCAAGCCTCTTGCACGGCTAGCCTTGCTTTCGGGTGGCTGCCGTTTGGTCCAGAAAGCCGCCTTCGATGCAGATGCGCACCACCGCCAGACTCGCCTGACGCACAGTGAGCAAGGTGGACATTCGCAACGCTTTGGCGGCCAGGACAGAACGCTCCGCGCGCTCGTGAGCATTTGCCGAGCCAGCGCTCTCCGCTGGCTCTGGGCGCACCGGCGTCACGCACAACCAAAGTTTCGGACCAGATCATCCTCGCGCCGCGAGCTGAGAGATTCAGGAAGCCTGAGTGGCTCTGTTCGGATAGATCGAGTTCTGGCTCGTCCCCCTCCCCCACGGACGCGAAACGACAGCCGCGATGCCGCTTGCTCGTCATTGCGAGGAGCGCTGGCGACGAAGCGATCCAGACTGCCACTGCGGGGGGGTCTGGATTGCTTGGCTGCGCTTGCAATGACGATGTGGAAGCAGGCGCGTGCCACACGCCGCCGCGAGCTCACTTCGGGCCAATCAGGCCGCATATTCATGGCCGGCAGACATGGACCCGAACTACGCCATGCGTGATTGCCTTCTTGCGACGACCTCGCCCCGGACATACTCGGCTACGGCAGCACTTTCTTTCAATTTAAGACCAAGGGGCAAGCAATCTGGGCTTGCTATCGCACTTTCGCTAGCGGCTTGTCTGGTCGGCAATCCCGTACTGGCACAAACCGCGAGCGGACTTGATCCTAGTAACCACCCTGTGGATCAGGCCAGCAAAAGAGGAAAGACTTCCGACCGGGCCGCAAAGCTCCCGATCGACCTGATCTGTCAGGCAATCCGCCCTCCTGCCCCGGCGCGAGCAGCAGGTCCCGGAGTGCCTTTGGAGAAGCGCGGCAATGCGGACAGGGCTGCTCAGACGAGACCGCAAAAAACGATCGATCCCTTCCAAAGGTACGACAATCTGCGTGAAAAAGGGTTGTGGTTCCCCATCCCTGGTCCTGCAGATACGATTGATCAGGACAAGGGGGGCGTTAGATCTGCGCTGGCGGACGTCGGCATCGGCTATATCGGGTGGACACATAACTCCTTTGCAAGCAACCAGCTACCGCATGCAGCCAGAAGCACTATCGCAAACCAGCTCTATATGGGCCAGAATCCGACTTTCGCGTCGGCGAACTTCATGATCGTCACCTACGATCTGAGCCGGTTTGGCATTGCCGACGGACAGATTGTCGTAGGGGCCGAGCAGCAATACTGGACGTGGGATCGCCCAGGGCCAGATCGGGTGGGACTCAATACGCTCGCCTACTACCAGACTTTCTTCAACAGGACACTAGAACTCAAACTTGGCTACCTCAGAAACCAGAATGAATTCACCGGCACATTGTTCGGAGGAATCACAGGATCGAACATGTCTGCCTTGTTCCAGGCTGGGATGAGCACCAATGCCGCGCCCACGCCAGCGGCCAACTTGAAGTACAATTTTGACGCTCGCTTGTACAACAAGGTCTCCGTCCAGCGCTCAATCAGTCCAGATGGTGCCTATGCCCATATAACCGAGAATCCCACCGGCTTGAAATGGAGCACGGCCAATGCAGGCATCCTTCTTGTCGAAGAAGCCGGCTACAAGAGCAAGGCTGCTCCCGGCGTACCCGACACGTGGCTGCGGGCGGGCGTTGGTTTGAACAGGAGCCGCTACACGAATTTGGCGGATCCCAAGCAACAAAGGGAGAGCGGAAATAATTTTCACTACATCGCTGCGGACAGGCAGCTCTGGCAGAGTGACGCCCTTGGGTCGCCGTCTCGCGGCATCTACGGCGGCTTCTCCGTCATGGGAGCTCCACCTGAGCGCAACAGGATCAGCCGGTATTACGAGCTTCGTCTTTATGCAAAGGGACCTTTTGATAGCCGGCCCAGTGATCTGATTGCTCTCGTGGCGACCAACACGGCCTGGAGTAAGCTTGCAGTGGATGCTGCTCTGGCAAAAGGCCAGCTTGCGCACCGCGATAGCACAGCAGTCACGGGAACATACATCGCGCATCTCGCTCCGGGGATATATGCAAGCGTCGGACTGTCATACATTCATTACCCGACAATCATCACACACACGCCCCAAACGGAACACGCGCTCAATCTGTTGATATCTACGTTGATATTCTTCTGATCATCGCAAGCGCCGTTCTGCTCCGACGTTATCGTGACGCATGGGACCGAACCCTACCACGGCAAGTCGGCTAAGCGTGACAGAAACGAGAGCGCGACCTTCGACCGAGCAACGAGCACCACTTTATCGGCATGGGGAAGGACCTGGACGATCGTAAGCTCGGGGGAAACCAGCGAGCGGAAGGCATGGAGCAAGGGCGAATCGCGGGCATCGATTGCGATTCTGATCTTATGACCTTATTCGCGCCCGTGAATTCCGCAACCTTCACCAAAGAACCCAATTGCATGAGACGAGGCGGTCTCGCGGGCGCCGGCATCACCGCGTTGATGAGCCGCGAGGCCGTTTGCTACGACAATGCCCCGATGGAGAGCTTCCTCCATACACTGGTTCGTCATCGCAACCATAACCGCGCCGACGCCCAGCGCATTATCTTTGCTTTCATCGAGGGCTTCTACGAGCCGAACCCGGCTCCATTCCGCAATCGATATATCGCCCGATCGAGATGGAGCTAAAAGCCGCTTAAACCCCTCCACTCTTTCGGGGAAGATCAGACTGCTCTAAATTTAGAGCCGAGTCATCTGGATCGACGGATACTGGCGACGGTATGGATTGATCATCGAGCAATCGCCAAAGCTCCCCTGGAGAGAATTGCTCTAGATCGAAACTAAGCCCTTCTGGACCGGCGGAGAACGACGGGGCAGGGTGTTGGCGCAAGTCATCCTGCAAGTCCTTTTCTAGTCGCTGAAGCTCCTCTGAGGGGACGGAGACGGGGGACGGCATGGATTGATTATCAAGCAATCGCCGAAGCTCCCCTGGAGAGAATTGCTTTAGATCGAAACTAAACTCTTCTGGATCGGCGGAGAACGACGCGGCAGGGTGTCGGTGCAACTCGCCCTGTAAGTCCTTTTCCAGTCGCTGAAGCTTGTCCGAAGGGACGGAGGCTGGTGACGGAATGGGTTGATGATCAAGATGATCCAGCACTTGCAAAAGCTCCCACTGATGAAGCTGCTCGGGATTGATCGCGACGTGCCCTTGGACGAAAGCCGACGGGGCGGGTTGATCCTCCTGCCCGTCCCGAAGCTCCTCTCGCCGACTGCTAGCTTCGTACGAGGCCCTGTGCTGTGCAGCGGCGTCGCCGATGAGCGTCGGTTCCATCAGTGCCGCGCTTTCGGGATGGATGGGGGCCACGTTCGGGGGGCGGGCGCGACCGCTCCGTTGGCGTACGATGACTTCGCCCGTCGACCGAAAGGTGCGGAGATGGTCTAATGCTACAAGGAGGATTTTGGGATTTCCCTTTCCGACGAACTCGTATACGTCACCGCCATTGCTCAGCGACTTATTGTCCTGCCGAGCAACAATGCTCGGTCTGCGTTTTGCGAAGAGCCAACGGCTAAAGCTAAGAAGAGCGCCTGCATGTTGCTTCGCCCCACCGGCGACCATCCCGCCTTTGATGAGAGCCTCCTCAAGCCTCAAGATTTCGGGAGCATCCTCGGATAAACAGGCCGCTTGTCCAACTGATGCCCCCGTACCACAATCCCAGTTGATTGAGCCGGCTGCATCGCGGAGGCTGCTGACATTGCTCCACCACCGCCTGAATTGGCGAACTCGCTCAGCTGCTGCTCAATGGCAACGCCTTGCGGACTTTTTAGGGCCCTTGGCCTCTTCGCTGCTCTCAACTCAGCTGTGTTACGCTCATCGTTGATGAGGACCTCGCTTGGCAAGAGGTTGCTCCTGGCAAGTGCACTCATCGGCTCGGCCGGGGACTGCTGGTGTAGCTAGACACATTGGTAGAGGGCCTACCGCGTGGCCCACCGTCAGGGATCGCGTTATCGGCTTCGCGCACCTCGTTTAATTGCTGCTCAAAGTCGTCTTGCCCGGATCGGTCGGGTTGATGCTCTTGCGAGACCTGTACCGCGGCCCGGCAGTTACGTCAAAATTGTGCGGTTCCACATTAGCCTCTCGTCATGCAATCAATTGAGCTAGTCCTACTATGAACAAACTTTCGAGAATCTGACGAGCCGTCGCCCGCGGCTCTCAATCGTCGCGCAACTTCATGCCGAAATCCTCGACTTGCGCGCCACCGGTCTGTCGCCGCGCGGGATCGCGCCGCAGATCGCCATGAGCGTGAGGACTATCGAACGCTGGCTTGCTGCGGGCGGTGAGCCTGAGCGCCGGCGGCCGCCCGCACACTCTGTCCTCATTGATCCTTTTCGAGATTATTTGGGAAAAGCGCTGGGAGGAAGCTGACCTTAGCGATTTTTATCGCACCAAGCTCGCTTTCATCGGCTTCCCAGGTCCAGTGGGCACTTGCACTCTGCTCCCGAGCGGACCAGGTGTTTGCAACGCAGCGCGAGGGGCCTTTGCATAGCGCAATAACTGAACTGGGCATGAGGCCTTAAGCTATGCAGGTTGCGAAATACCGCGCCCGCCGAGGAATTTGGGCGGCCATCAGGAAAAGCGTTTGTCAGCAAACTTTCGTTTGGTGGCCAAGTTCTTGGCGCTTGGCCATCGCCTGCGCTCGGCGCCGGTGCTCCCTCGATCAGGAATGCGTTCGATCTGTGGTAGCTGCGGTTTTCAAGACAAGAATTGGCGGACTATGTGAAAGGATCAGGGATGCAGAAAGCATGTCCGGGCACGCACCAAATTGGTAGAATCGCTTGGCAGATTCTACAAAGAGGAGGCTGGACGGTTCAGGCCGTGCCCCTGCAACGGATCCATCGCCTGCCAACAGCCTCGCTATAGAACGCCTTACGCGAGCTGCCCCGCCGAAAGCTCGATTGCAGGCCCTGCTGCCTCTTCAGCCACGTTCAGGATAAATGCGTACGCGCTGGCGGCCTTCGCTCTCCACCAATTCACCCCTGTAAGGCACTCCGCGGATCTCGAAATAGGTTGGTTGGCCCGCCCGCGGCAAGATGCCTTGGCCTTCCAGGGCGCGGACGAGGTAGGGCGGAAGGAATCGATCTCGGTGCTCCCATCCCCGCGGATCAGATACCCAAGATCAACGGGCCCCTCACCGGATTGCACGGCTGGCACGATCGGCCGGGGACGATAGAGCGACTGAGACGGGCCTGGTTCATCCGGCTGGCTCACGCGGGGATGATGGATCAGGCGAACATCCCTGCGGCCTCCTGGTCCACCGTAGCCGAAAATAGCGCTCCCCATTGATCACAAACTGACTTGGCCCGAACTGGTTTGGCAGCAGATGCATATTTCCCAATACATCGATCAACACGACTGAAGCCGCCTGGGAGCCGTGGCGCCAGCCGGCGCCAACGATCGCTCCTATAT
>NZ_JADFUE010000080.1:0-26325 GCF_054967145.1 Bradyrhizobium sp. UFLA06-24 | reverse complement strand
TCCAGAAGATGACTCTTCTAACGGTGCTCTCATGACTCCGCACAAACAATCCAAAGGGCCTCGGCGCCACGCTTACGGTGGGTGCGAAAGCCTTCGATCTTCAAGCGGCCTGCAAGGCACGCATCTAGCGACGCGGCCCCACGCGATTGACCCCGCCATTGGCATTACCGCCAACGTTGTGGCGAACCGCAGCGCGTGCCACCGGGCGAGGACGGAGGACGACGCCGGCGCGGGCAACGCAACCCACCGGATAGTCGACGTATTGGCAATAAACGATCGCATGGGCTGGTGATGGATTGAGCGTGACGCTTGCAAGTCCTAGAAGCGCGCTAACTGCGATGCCGGCGACCGTCGCGGACTTCATCGAGAATCGCATCTTCGCACTCATAATGGTCCTCCTCTTGCGCTTGCCGAATGGAATGCCAGAAGCCGCTCGTTATGCCATAGAGTGCGCGGGCTAGGATGCGCGACGTTGACGTAAATCAATGGTGAACTGTACCTCAGCGCACAGTCGATGTCTCACAGCCCGAGGCGTGATCTTGATTTAGATCAACCGGCTACAAGGCACCCTACCGACAATGTCGACCGGTCCGGCTGTACGATCGATTGGTGCGGGTCATGACGCCGACTTGGTACGTCAGCTTCGAGATTCGCAAGCGTGGCACACTGCCGAAGCAGCGGAGCCCTCGAGAAACAAGGACCTTCGCAACGGAAGCAGAGGCCAAGGCGTTCGTTCGTGCAAAGCTGGACGAAGGCCTCGCTGTCTTCGCGGGCACGATAAATCCCCAACGCCCCCGGCGGCTCATTCCAGCATCCGATATTACCGCTTGGCTCGCCGAGGAGCAGGACAGCGCCGCGGAGCCGGGCAATTTCGAATGATAATTATGCATGTTACCGTGCACAGAAATGGTCCTCGAGTGTTGCCATTTTGGCACGAGCCGAAAGCCCCCTCCCGCGTAAACTTCAAAGCTCGCAGCACTTGTGCACGCCAACCTGCATGAGGCGCGGTTCTGAGGGAAACTATTCCAGAAAAGAGGATACACGATGAAAAAGATTTCGATTGCTGCGGTCGGCTTCGTGGCGATGAGCATCACGGCTCCGGCCTTGGCGGCCGACATGGCCGTCAAGGCGGTTCCGCCGCCGGCGCCGATTGCGGCGGTCTACAATTGGAGTGGCTTCTACATCGGCGCAAACGGAGGCTGGGGCCAAAGCCATGGTTGCGTAGATTTCGTAACGCCCGCGGGGACAGTCGCAGGTGGTTGCGCCGATCGCTCCGGAGGGCTCTTGGGCGGGCAGATCGGGTACCGCTGGCAAACCAGTCAGTTTGTGCTCGGCCTTGAAGCCCAGGGAGATTGGGCCGAAATTAAGAACACGCGCGTCAGTCTGATCGATCCATTGATCTCGACCACGGGCAAGATCGACGGCATCGGATTGTTCACGGCGCAACTCGGCTGGGCATGGAACGCCTCGCTGTTCTACGTGAAGGGCGGCGCCGCTGTGACGCGCAATCGCTTCGATATATTCAACAACGTCACCGGCGTTGGCCTAGCCTCGGCAGGCCATACGCGCTGGGGCGGCGCCCTTGGTGTTGGCTGGGAATACGGTTTCACGCCAAACTGGTCGTTCGGCATCGAGTATGACCATCTCTGGATGGGCCGTGATAGTGCCGGCTTCGCCGGTGTAGTCACCCCCGGAGGGTTCACCCTCACCGGCAGCGGGGTCAGCCAAGATGTGGACCTGGTCACGCTTCGGTTGAACTACCGCTTTGGTGGGTACGGGGCGCCGGTCACAGCCCGATACTGATCGCACCATCTTCGCAAACCAAAGCCCCGGCGAGCCGGGGCTTTTTTCTTGGATATAACTGCGGACAACCGCGCGGCATAAGTGCTGCTTCTGTTCCACTTCCTCTGAGCACCGCGTGAACAAAATCGCTCACATGATCATAGGGTGCCCCGCCATCAATAATCTGGCGCGTGCATGAGCTAGGGCCGCACCCATAATTTCGGGGCCCTAACATTTCGGCGCGATTTGACCAGAGATCCAGCAACCCATCGGGAATATCTGCGCTCGATTGAGACAGCTTCAACAGGCGATCTTCACCAGCGGGCTTGTCGTCGTGATGAACTCTGAGCGTGTAGAGTGTAAAGAGACCACGGAATGCTTTGCGGGAGACGGCAGGGTTCACCATGCAATTTCTCCGTGTAAGTTGAATGGTTAAAAACAATACCATTGTTAGTCCGGGTCGATGGAAATGCCAGAAGAATTGCGAGCGGCAGCGAGCTGATGGGACAGATAAACTGGACTTCTAATGGTCGTCTGAGAAAATGCCGTCCACACTTTGCTGCGGACCGTTGATGCGGATCAACATCCACGTCGCATAGCGAAGTATTAAGATCATGCGTGGCCCCTTCCTACGCGACCCAAGTTGAGCCGCCAGCTCCCGCAGGCTGGTGGCTTTCTTTTTAGCATGGTGAAACCTCCCGTTGGGGCGACCTAGGGCAATTACTAGGTCCGGTCCACACTTGCGCTACCTCAATCTGCGTATGTGGCGCCTCCCTAAAGTTCGTTAGCTCCGGGGAGATCGACCATGCTGGTTAGGACTAATGAAACAAGCCGCCGCCTAAACGATGGACACTTGGCTGCCCTCGCAGGTCAGCGCGTCTTCTCGAGCGAGTTCACATATCGCAAGGGTACCGAACTTTTCGGCGAAGGAGACGAGCCGGAATACATCTATCAGATCATCTCAGGAGCCGTACGAACCTACAAGTTGCTGGCCGACGGTCGCCGCCAGATCAACTCATTTCACTTGCCTGGCGATATGTTCGGGTTTGAGAACGGCGAAGCCCACCGATTTTCTGCCGAAGCTCTCGTGGAAACCAGAGTGCGTCTCATGAAACGGAGAAGTCTGCTCAACAGCATGGCCAGTCGAGAAGGCAGCACAACAAACCTTCTCCGGCTCGTTACCCAGACCCTGCAACACGCTGAAAACCACATGCTGCTTTTAGGCCGCAAGACCGCGCTAGAGAGAGTAGCTGCATTTGTGCTCGAAATGGACGAGCGGCAGTCGAAGCCCGATGTCGTTGCCTTGCCCATGAGCCGTCGAGACATCGCGGACTACCTCGGCTTAACGCTTGAGACTGTGTCGCGGGCCTTTTCCATTCTTCGCGACGACGGGCTGCTGCGCTTTGTTGGGACGACGCAGAGGCACCTTACTCTGCTGAACCGCCAGCGGCTTGCTCAGTACGATGCCTGATGCGGGGCGCGGCGGCTAGTGCGTCTGCGAGCCGTGGCCCGTACGGAGCCGATTGAGTGCTCGAAGGCTCAATCGTGTCTACACGGCTGATAATCCAACTCGTTCGGCCTAGCCCTGGCTGCTGACGCGCCGGAGGACATCATGCTCTTCGCTTTCGGCCACGAGCCGACAATCCCGCCGATCCATGGCAGATGCTGCCGTTTGGGTAGGCTGTTGACGCATGTTTGCCATTGGCCATCGGTGCGCCCGTAAAGTCTTGACCTATATCAATCGCGTGATGATGGAGGCTTTCCAAATTATAGGGAACCTTGGCAAGATATGTAAGAAGGATGGCATGTTGTGAAATTGTTTTTCGTATCCGCAGCGTTCGCGACAATGATAATGACGCCTTGTCTAGCTCAGGTTGAATTGAGGACATACGCCAGCCCTGATGGCTACATTGATGTTCAAGCTCTCACGTGTGCCCAGCTTGCCAACACCTACCAGGAGGACGCCGATCACCTGACAGCTTGGTACAGCGGCTGGTATAACGGCCTTGCAAAAAAGCACATGATGAAGGTCGATCGCGCCAAGGATCTTGAGCACGAAATCATCGTCTATTGCAAGGCGAACCGAGATAAGAAAGTCATTCAAGCAATTGAGATCGTCTTCAATCAGTACCGAGATCAAAATGGGATCAAGATGAAAAAGTGAGCCGAGTCCGTTGCCGGCCAATTGCTGCCGAGCAGTAAGCGAACTTTTTATGGGGCGACAGGAATGCAGCGGTACAGCCGCTCAATCGTCAAGTGCCAGTGCGGCTGGCCTCGATCGTCTGATGCCGTCACGCCTGGTGTTCTTCCCGCTTAGCATCGAAAACGCGTGAAAATGGAGTATTTCGCACACCTTTCATCGCGCGGCCGTCTGAGCCTCGCGATCGTATTGTTGACATTAGTCGCTGCGACGCTCTGGGCGATAGCGCATCTTTTACAAACCGCTCCGCCGCGTCGAATCGTTCTGGCTTCCGGCCTGGAAGACGGTCTTTTGCACCAGTATGCAGGACGGTACATCGAAATTCTGGCACGATCCGGTATCTCCATCGAAGAACGGATCACCAATGGTCCCGCCGACAATCTACAATTGTTACAAGATCCGCGCTCGGGAGTTGATATCGGCTTCACGCAGGGCGGCCTCTCGCAAAAGTCCGATTCGAACGACGTCGTGATGCTTGCGAGCCTCTACTACGTGCCGATGTGGATCTTCTTTCGCAAGGCAGAGCCGCTGAACTATGTGAACGAGTTGCGCAATCGGAAGGTTGCGGTCGGGGTTGCCGGCAGCGGCGCACGTTCACTCAGCGAGTCCGTTTTCGCGCTCAACGGGCTTACGGCGAACAACGTCACGATGGAGCCATTCAGCAACATCGCGGCACTGATTGCCCTGCGCTCAGGCGACGTTGACGCCGCAATCTTTGTCGACGGCGCGGACAGTCCCGCCGTTTGGAACGCGCTTCGCGATCCGACTCTCAGCCTGTTGAGCTACAGCAGGGCTGAGGCGTATCGTCGGCGCCTCAATTTCATCAGCACACTCAAATTGACGCCTGGCGTGATCGACCTGGCGGATAATATTCCTGAAAGGGAAATTGATCTGATCGGGACCAAAGAGATGCTGGCAGCCCGCAAGGGTCTTCATCCCGCCATCACACACTTGTTGGTGGACGCCGCGAGAGAGATCCATGGCAAGCAAGGTCTCTTCGAGGACGCCGGAGAATTTCCAAGCACGGCTCAGGTGGATCTCCCCGTCTCGGCTGATGCCGACCAGCACAGGCGCTTCGGGCGTACCTTCCTTTATCAGTATTTGCCGTTCTGGATAGCCTCGTTGGGCGAGCGTGCCATCATCATATTCCTGCCCCTGGCGGCAATTCTTGTCCCGCTTCTCCACTACCTTCCTCAATTTGTCCGTTGGCACGTTCGGTCGCGCATTTATCGGTGGTACGGCGAACTGGCTCTGCTAGAGCGAGACGTCGCCGCGCGTACGGGTGACTTGCCGATTGACAAGTGGCTGGCTGATCTCGCTCGCATTGAAGAGGCCGTTGCGAGAATACACACGCCGGCTGGATTCGCGAGTGAGGCCTACACGCTCCGTGAACACGTCAGTCTGGTTCGCCGCGCTGTGATTGCGCGGGCCAAGGTGCCTCTGCTGCCAAAGTAAAGTCGGAGGCCACTCCACGTTCAAAGCGGCTAGGCATGATTCCTCGGATCGTTTGGCTACATCGCAGCAAGAAGCGGTAGCGTCAGCTATGGGTCGTTCGCTAGAGGGGTAACTCAGCGACGAGTCCTGTCATGTCCGCTAAGCCGCCGAAAGGAGTAGATTCAGGGCATTAGCGGCTTTACGGGCACCCGTTCGACTTGATGATATTGCCGTTGATGTGATTCAAGCTCCGAAACCGGAGCCTCGAACATGCGCTATGAACTCAGCGATGATGAATGGACCGCGATCAAGCCGATGCTGCCCAACAAGTCGCGCAGCGTTCGGCGGGCAATGACCGTCGCGTTCTCAATGACATCTTTTGGGTCCTCCGTTCGGGTGCGCCCTGGCGCGACCTGCCAGAGACCTATGGCACCCGGACCACCTGCTACAATCGCTTCGTTCCTTGGCGGCGGGCCGGCGTCTGGGACCAAATCATGGATGCGCTTGCTGCCGGTTACGACGCGGCGGTCCAGATGATCGATACTACCATTGTGCGGGTGCATCAGCACGGAGCCTGCATCCCGGACAACAATCATCAAGATAGGGGTCGCTCGCGAGGGGGCCTGTCCAGCAAGATTCACGCTGTCGTGGACAGAAACGGCCAGCCGGTCGCAACCTGGTGACGGGCGAAACCGGCAGGTCGGCCGGGCTTTCTCGCACTCAGTTGCACGCCCGCAACACTGCGGCCTTTCCAGGCCCGAGGAGAATGGCCGGGTAGGTGTATGAGTCCGGAATCGCGCGTGGCTGACCTCAGCCCGGAGCGCTGCGATGTCCGCTCCCGAGAGATGACCGACGAAGCGCATGTTGGCTTCTAAGGCCAGCCCTTGACTCATAGACGACCTTTTCAGACTTCCATTTTTAGTCTTCCGACAGAGACCGTCTCGCCTATCTCGAAGTTCGACAGATCTTCGCCGACGACGAGCGGCCCGGAATAGGTTTCGCGGGTCGCCGCAATTAGGTCATCTATACTAGGGGCGGGGACGGATTCACTCGCAAGCAGGACGAGATGGGTGAAGGCAGCTAGTTTTGGCTTTGTCTCAGTAAATACTCGTCCAGCCTCCTGCGGCGAAGTGTGATGATTGAGGATGCGCTGGATGACAAGTTCATCCAAAAGTTCATGGCGCGCCATCGCTACCTCATGCACCAGAAGATCGGCGCCCGCGCCGTAGCGCACCACGTTGGCGTTGTAGCGAGTGTCGCCGGAGATCACGGCGACCCGGCTCTGGTACTCGATCCGGTAGCCATAAGCCGGCTTGATCGCCTTTCCATGGTCGACGGCGAAGGCAATAACCCTTAGATCGCCGGCCTCATAGACGATGCCGTCCCGGGTAAATTCCCTCACGGCGATAGCGGCGTGCTCGCGGACGAGCTTCTCATCCTCGATGCGAATATCGATGTCCTGCGCATAGGCTGCTTCGAGATGATGCATCAGCCGTGCGGTGCCGACCGGGCCGATCACGTTGAACGGCCGGCGACGGTTGGCGAAATACGAGCTCAGCCAGCCTGTCAGCCAGAGGTCGGGAATGCCCACGGTGTGGTCCGAATGAAAATGCGTAAGCAATAGCGCATCGACTTTGCCGATGGGCACACCGAGCTGAAAGAGCCGCATCGTGGCGCCGCGACCCGCATCGATAAGGAGAGTGTGATCGCCCGCCTGGATAAGCGTGCTCGGCCCGAACCGATTTGGACGAGGGATAGGTACCCCCGTCCCGAGCAGCGTCACCCGGAAATCCGCGGTCATTGCTATTGGACCTTAATGCCGGCGTCGGAGACGACCTGGTGCCAGTGCGTGATCTGATCGCCGACCATGCGGCCAAATTGCTCGGGCGTGCCGCCTGCTGGTTCGGCGCCGATCTTTCCTAGTGCTTCCCGCACCGACGGCTTTTGGAGAGCCTTGTTGATCGCCGCGTTGAGCTGCGTCACCGTTTCCTTCGGCGTGCCGTGCTTGACCGCGAACCCCGTCCAGTCCTCGACCACCAGCGATGGATAACCCGCTTCGACGATGGTTGGCACGTCAGGAAGGGCCGGCACGCGCTTCGGGCCGGTCACTGCCAGAGCCCGCAGCTTGCCGGTCTTGATCAGGTCGACCACAGGCAGGATGGTGATAAACTGGAAGGCGTTGGTGCCGTTGAGCAGGTCGCCGATTGCCTGCGAAAACTGGGCGTAGGGAACGTGCTGGGCGCGCGTCCCGGTCTGCTGCTTGAATTGCTCGCCGATCAGATGCGCGGGCGTGCCGAATCCCCCCGAGGAAAACGTCAGCTTGTCTGGCTGGCTTTTTAGCAAGGCCACCAGCTCAGCCACTGTTGTAGCCGGCACGGACGGATTCACCACCAGCACATTGTAGGATACGGTCGCCTTGATAACAGGGTCGAAATCCTTGTCGAGGTCAAACGCGATTTTGGGCAACAGGGACGGTGCCGCGACGGACGGCACCGACATCGCATAGATGCTGTTGCCGTCCGCCGGTTGATTTAAGACGTCGGCCGCAGCAATGGTCGTGACGCCGCCCGGGCGGTTCTCGACGATCACGCGCCAGCCTTCGGATTCCGCTAATTCCTTTGAAATGATGCGGCTTACGATGTCGGGCGGAGTACTGGCCGAGTTCGGCGCCACGAATCGAATCGTCCCGGAAGGAAAAGATTGTGCTGAAATCGGCAGGCCAGAAGCTATCAGAAGCGCCACGGCCGCGATTGGCAATGCAGTTCTTTGGCTAGACACGCGAGGCATCATGGAAGTCTCCATCGAGCGATGAACTCTCAATCCGAGCCTGCTGGCACGATACTTTCGACCGCGCCGCCGTGAGCTGCCAGAAGAATCGACGTGCGTTCCACATTGTGGAACGGTATGTTCCACATTGTGAAATCTGGACTGAGGGGGAGAGCTTCGGTGGCAGGACCCAAGATCATCAAGAGCCTGGAGCGAGGGCTCCAGGTGTTGCAGGCACTGCAAATGCAGCCGGACTCCTCGCTGCAGGAGCTCTACGCTCTCACGAACATCTCCAAGCCAAGCCTGCTGCGCATCCTGCATACCTTAGGCCGATCGGGCCTCGTTACCCGCAGACTTGGCGACGGTCGTTATCGGATCGGCGCGACGCTTTCGCATGCGCCCTCACGCCGTGAACATCGCGACAAGATTGCGGAAGCCGCGGCGCCGATCCTTGAGCGTTTGTGCGAGCGCGTGTCCTGGCCGTCTGACTTGATGGTGCCCGCCGGCGATCACATGGAAATTCGCGAGACAACCCGCGCGCGCAGTCCGTTTCTGTTGCAGCAAGAGAGGATCGGATTGCCGGTTAATTGGCTGTGGTCTGCGGTCGGAACAGCCTATCTTGCGTACTGTCCGGCGAAAGAACGCCAGCGCGTCATTGACTTGCTACGGAAATCGAACCGCCCCGAGGACCGGTTGGCACGCGAACCTGCGCGGCTGAATGCCATTCTCGGCGAGGTCAGGGCGCGCGGTTACGGTATACGCAACTCCATGCACACCGGCGGCTACTATGGCGGACCGCCACACTCCGACGGTCTATTTTCAATTTCTGTTCCTCTGCGGGACGGCTCCCGTGTGCTAGGAGCGATCAACATGCTCTGGCTTAAGAACGCGGTCTCCATCGAAGCCTTCGCAGCCCGCCATCTCGCCGAACTTCAGAATGCAGCGGCGGAAATTGTAAGTTCAGTCCGAAGGCGAAGAAAGCGATGATGTCTTCTGCTGGCCCGGTGGCTGACCTCAGCCGAGGCGCGGCGAGTCGGCCTCCGAGATATGGCCCGACGTAGGGCTTGCTGGCTGCCCATTTAACCCACAGCGCAGACGGGCCGCAGACGCAAACGTGACGCAGCGGTCGCTGGATGACGCCATGAAACTTGGCTAGTGTAGGTACTTCTCATCGGGACGGCCAAATGAATCGGCGGATTTTTCTGTCTTCGAGCCTGGCTCTCGTATGTATAGCGCAGCGAGCGCAGGCTGCGGGCAAGAGCATTGTCAGGATAGGATTTCTTACAACTCAGCGCGAACCGAGCCTTACCCCGTTTGTCGGCGCCTTTAGGGCTGGCCTCGACGAACTCGGCTACATCGAGAATGTAAACCTAGAAATCATCTATCGCTATGGCGATGATGACGTGACGCGCGTGCCGCGGCTTGCCGCCGAGTTGGTAAGTAAGCCCGTCGACCTGTTGGTTGTCCAAGGGTCTGCGGCAACGGTCGTAAACGACCTCAAACTGTCAACTCCTACGGTATACGTCTTTAGCGGAGACCCTGTGCTGGCTGGCTTGGCCAGCAGCCTTTCCCGGCCAGGCGGCAATATGACTGGCCTAACGCTTATGGCGGCCGAACTCAACGCCAAGCGCTTGCAAATCTTGCGAGATGCCGTTCCAAGTTTGCAGCGTGTCGCAATCATCGGCAACCCGGAGCATCCGGGCTCGCACATCGAGCGCGTATACTCGGAGGAAACGGCCAAAAGACTTGGCGTCGCCGCCGATTTCTTCGGCACGTCAACCCAGGACCAACTCACTTCCGCATTTGCGTCGATGAACCGTAATCCGCCGCAAGCGATCTCGCTTTTTGCAGATGGCTTTGCCATCCAAAATCGTGCCCCAATAATCGAGTTCGCGATGCAACATCGGGTGCCGGTCATATCCGGCTGGCCAATATTTGCAAGAAGTGGCGCCCTCTGCACGTATGGACCGAAGCTGTCCGATTCGTACCACCGATTGGCGTCATATGTAGACCGCATCCTCAAAGGCGCGCGACCACAAGAATTACCCGTAGAACGACCAACGAGGTTTGAAACCGTCCTCAATTTACGGACTGCAAAAGCGCTTGGACTAGACCTGCCGTCTTCCATTCTAGCATCCGCGGACGAGGTCATTGAATGACCGCTCTTGATTTAGGGTGTGTGGGAATGTGGAAGGAAGCTTGTGCATAATATGGGGATGAAGCCTAGGATCAGAGGTTGGCTGGTCCAGCGGGGTCTCTCCAAATTTAACGGAATGTCTATGCTCTGCCAGGGGCTGTTTGCGCAACTTTGCATAGCGTTAATTGCGTCGGCGCAGCCTGCGGGTGCGACTTCGTGGCGTGATTGCGGCATTCTTGCGATGCTTGCTGCAAACTGCGCCCGCTTTCTGGTTGAAAAGGCGGGCAACCTTGACTACGCAGGAACCCAGTGCCTCGCAGTCTTAGGAGTCGCGGCGTGCCTCAGGACAAGACCAGCGACCCCCGGCAGTCGTCGGGTAATAAACTGTCCGTCCTGCGGAAGCATCCGATCTTCGCAGATCTGGATCCGGAAGCGCTCGATCAATTGTGCCGCTACGCCAAGCACATCACGGTGAAGCGCGGTGCAACGATTGCGGCCAAGGGCGATCCCGGAAACACCTTGTTTGCGGTGATCTCGGGCACAGTGAAGATTTCCTCTTCTTCGCCCGATGGTCGGAACGCCATTCTCAATCTGATCGGCCCTGGTGAAATCTTCGGCGAAATTGCCGTTCTTGATGGTGCACCTCGGTCAGCGGACGCGACTGCCAACACCAACTGCGAGCTCTATATCATTGACCGCCGCGACTTCCTGCCATTCGTGAAGAGCCAGCCCGCGCTCGCAATGAAATTCATCGAACTGCTCTGCGCGCGGCTGCGCTGGACTAGCCAGCAGGTCGAGCAGGTGATCCTGCAGAATCTGCCGGGGCGGCTCGCGAGCGCGTTGCTCGGGCTCACCGAGGAGCGCAAGCTCGACTCCGGCAGCGGCACGCTCTCGATCACCCAGCAGGAGATCAGCGAGATGGTGGGAATGACGCGCGAGAGCATCAACAAGCAACTGCGTGCCTGGGCCGGACGAAGTTGGGTGCGCCTCGAGCATGGCGCCATCGTCGTGCTCGATACCGATGCGCTCCGCGAACTTGCCGAGAGCGGGCTCGACGGCGAGTGATCTTGCCAGTCAGGGGTCGCTGATGGCCTCCACGCGGGTCCAGCCCCGCGAGGCGCGCTCGGTCTTCCGCGAAGAGCCTGCTTCAGTGCAGGATGTGACGCGGCAGCCAGAGCGAAATCTCCGGCAGGAAAGTGACGAGCATCAGCACGAACAGCATGACGCCGTAAAACGGCCAGATCTTGCGCATGACCTCTTCGAGCGAGACCTTGCCGACCGCACAGCCGACGAACAGGATCGCACCGACGGGCGGATGGCACAGGCCGATGCCGAGGTTGAGCAGCATGATCATGCCGAAATGCACGGGATCGACGCCGAAATTCTGCATCACTGGCAGGAGGATTGGCGTGGCGATCAGGATTGACGGTGCCATGTCGAGCAGCGTGCCGAGCAGCAGCAACAGCACGTTGAGCAGCAGCAGGATGACGTATTTGTTGCTCGAGATCGACAGGAAGAACGCCGTCATCTTCGCTGGCATTTGCGTCAGCGCCATGATGTAGCCGACGGCGGAAGCGCAGGCGATCAGCGTCATCACCATCGCGACCGTTCGCAAGGTCCGGTGTAGCAGCACCGGCAGATCGCGCCATTTATAGTCGCGGTAGATGAACATGGTGACGAAGAACGCCCAGATGCATGCAACTGCGCCCGCTTCGATCGCAGTGAAGATGCCGCCCAGAATGCCGCCGAGGATGATGACGAGCGTGATCAGCCCCCAGGCTGCGTCGATCGTGATCTTGACCGCATCCCTGGCGGGGACAGTGCGGCCGTGCGGGTGCCCCTCGCGATAGGCGATCACCAGGCACAGGATGATCAGCGAAAATCCAATCAACAGTCCCGGAAAGACGCCGGCCATGAACAGTGCGCTGATCGAGATGGTGCCGCCGGTCGCGAGCGAATACAGCACGGCGTTGTGGCTCGGCGGCACCAGGAGCGCCTGGACTGACGAGGAGATGGTAAGGTTGGTGGCGAATACGCGTGGGTAGCCGTTCCTCTCCATCTGGGGGATCATCACCGAGCCGATCGCCGAGGTATCGGCCACCGCCGAGCCTGAGATTCCACTGAGGAACGTCGTCGCCAGTACGTTGACGATCGAGAGTCCGCCGCGCAGCCGCGTCAAGCCGACCAGCACATCGGCAAAGGCGACGAGCCGCCGCGCCATGCCGCCTTCGGCCATAATGGCGCCAGCGAGGACGAAGAAGGGGATCGTCAGCATCGCAACCTTGCTGACCCCGTCCGATATCTTCAGCATCAGGGCTTCCAGGGGGATGCCGACCGACAGCGCGCCGGCGATCGCCGCCATCGCCAGCGAATAGGCGATCGGCATGCCGATCAGGAAGCACACGATCATCGTGCCGAGGAGGATAAAGATGTCCATTGCAATGACTCCCGGCTCACTCGAAGGGGGCGGCTTCGGAATGCTTCCCGATCGGATCGGGCGGCACGCCGAGGAAAATTCGCTCGATCACGAAGAGCAGAAGGCAGACTCCGCCGATCGGAATTGGCAGATAGGTGACGCCGACCGACAGTGACGGGAAGTCGGGGATAGTGTTGTACCAAGTGACTTCGACCAGGCGCTCGCCCCAGATCACCATGAACAGTGCGATCAGCGCCATCAGCAGCTGCACCAGGATGTCGGTTGCCCGTTGCAGAGGCGGAGGCAGTTTCTTGGCGAAATAGGCGACATTCATATGCAGGTTGAGTCGATAGCCGGCGGCGGCGCCGATGAAGGTCAACACGATCGTCAGCAGCACGGCCGTCGGCTCCGGCCAGGAAGCTGCACTGTTGAGCACATAGCGCGTGAACACAGCCCAAGGGATCACCGCGGAGATCGCGACCAGCGCGGTGCAGCCGACGATCACGCATGACAGGTAGAGAAAGTCCATCGCTCGGCGAAACAGTGCGGCCATCGGCGTTTCCTGCTCTGTCAGTGGTTCGAATAGTCGATGCCAAAGCGCGAAGAGTGATGGTCGCGCTTTGGCTTTCGTTTGAGATCGCTCAGAGCGCCTGGATGCGCTTGATCATAGCCTGGTATTTCGGACCATACTTGTCCCACACCGGCTTGACCGCGTCCTGGAATGGCTTCTTGTCGGCAATCTCCACGATCTCGCAGCCGGCCGCCTTGGCCTTCTCCATCGCAGTCGTTTCATACTTCTTCCAAAGCTCGCGCTCCTCGAGCTGGGCTTCGCGCGCGAACTTCTTGATCAGCGCCTGGTCGTCGGCCGAGAGCGCGGTCCATGACCGCTTGGAGAAGCAGAGGATCTCCGGAATGATCAGGTGCTCCGTCAGCGAATAGTATTTTGCCGCGGTGTAGTGGTTGCTGAATACGTAGCTCGGCGGGTTGTTCTCGGCGCCGTCGATCACCCCGGTCTGGAGCGAGGAGAACACCTGATCATAGCCCATGGCGATGCCGTTGCCGCCGAGCGCATTGACCATGTCAATGAAGATCGGGTTGCCGATCACGCGAAGCTTCAGGCCATGAACGTCGGCGATCGACTTGATCGGGTGCTTGGTGTTGTAAAAGCTACGCGCGCCGGAATCCATCCAGCACAAGCCGACCAGATTGGCGTTCGGGCTGGCAGTGATCTTCTCGAGCAGCTCCTGGCCGACCTCACCGTCCATCATCTTCCAGGATTGTTCCACGTTCTTGAACAGGAAAGGCATGTTGACGACGTTGATGTCGTCGACGATCGGGCCGACTGCGCCGGCGCTGACGCGCAGCATCTGGATCGCGCCGATCTGGGTTTGCTCGATCGTTTCCTTTTCGGCGCCGAGCTGGGCGGAAGGATAAGTCTGGATCGACAGACGCCCTTGGGTCGCCTCTGCGAGCTTCTTGCCCATGCTCTCGACGGCGGCGACCGTCGGATAGCCGACCGGCTGCACGTCGGCAGCTTTGAACACGGCCTTGGTCTGGGCGCGGCCCGACGAGATCGGAGCCAGCGTGGCAGCACCCAGTCCGGCGCTCAATTTGATGAAATCACGGCGTAGCATGGTCGTCCTCCCTCATTGATTCTTTCGGTGTGTGTTCGTTATTGACCGGAGATCCGGTCATTCCGTGCTGGCGAAAAACTCCGGATTGGTATGTTGCGTCTCCGAGATGTCGCGGAGCAGCCGGTCGAGATGCCGCTCCATCGCAATCCCCGCACGTTTCGGGTCGTGGGCCTCGATCGCCGCAAGGATCGGCTCATGCTCGGCGATCACCTGCGTCATGCGCCCGGTGACCGGCAGCGTCAGTTGACGATACCGGTCGACATGCACCTTCACCTGCAGGATCAGCCTCCAGATTCCGGGATGTCCGGCGACATCGGCAATAGTGGCGTGGAACAGCTCGTCGGCCTGATGAAAGGCGACACGGTCGGCGGCCTCATCCGCCTCGCGCTGGCGTTCCACGATCGATCGCAATTGCAGAACCTGGCTCGCTGTCGCGCGCTCGGCCGCGAGCCGGGCCGTGGTCTCTTCCAGCGCCTTGCGGATGATGATGGCCTCGGGCAGGGCGGCGAGGGGGATGCGGGAAACGAAAATGCCCGATTGCGGGAAAACGTCGAGCAGGCCCTCATCCGACAATTTGAGGACCGCCTCGCGTACCGGGGTGCGGCTGACGCCATAGCTTAATGCGATCTCGGCTTCGGAGATCACCTCGCCAGGCCGGCGTCGCATTGAGACCAACTCGCTGCGCAGCTCGCTATAGATGCGCGACGAAGCCGTCGCTCGTTGCGGTGGCTTGGCGCGGCGAGTGCCGGTCGTGGCTGAAGCGGGCAAGGCTTCAGTTTTCTTCTTCGATCGGGCGGACATGCGAGCTCTGTAAACTGATATATTAGTATACGAGAGGAGCTACGAAGAGATCAACTAGGAGATTAGGAGGGGGCCGGCTCCCCGAGGGCGGCAGGAATCGGAAGTTCTCGAACCAAACCCAGGCGAAATCGTCCTTGCGGCCATGCCGGATGTCTCGCGCTCAAGCGCCGCTCCCTGAAACCATTCCCCGTTTGCCTTTCCTAAGGGCGCGCGGAGTGAGGAGTCCAAGTTGAAGCGAGCATCGATCGATGCTGTTTTTGGATTGATGGGGCGGCTGCTCGGTGTGCGAATGTTGTAGCCGAACTTCTCGCGACTCGGCCGGTTGGATTGCAATGAGCGATCTGGCTGCAACATAAAAGGGATGTGACCGTGACTGACTATCGCAAGCTCTTCGATCTCACCGGCAAGACGGCCGTGGTGCTTGGCGCCGCATCGGGCATCGGCAAATCGTCGGCAGAGGCGCTGGCCGGGCTCGGCGCTCGCGTCGTCTGCGCCGACCGCGCGCTTGATGGGGCAGAGACGACGGCTGCGGGCATCCGCGAGAAGGGCGGCTGGGCCGAGGCTTCCGCCTGCGACGCTGCGAACGCTGCCGACGTCAATGCGCTCGCCAGCACGGTGATGCAGAAATTTTCGCGGCTCGATATCGCCGTGACGACGCCCGGGCTCAATATCCGCAAGACCATTCTCGATTATACCGAGGAGGATCTCGACCGTGTCCTGAACCTCAATGTCAAAGGCACGGTCTGGTTCTTCCAGGCGTTTGGCCGCATCATGGTCGAGCAGAAGGGCGGCAGCATCATCGCCTGTTCTTCGGTGCGCGCGGTGACGATCGAGCCGGGCCTGGGCATCTACGGTTCGACCAAAGCGGCGATCGGCCTCCTGGTGAAGGGCTTTGCCTCCGAGGTCGGACATGCCGGGGTGCGCGTCAACGCGATTGCGCCGAGCATCGTGGAGACGGCGTTGACCAGTCCGTTCAAGCAGCGGCCCGACATCTACAATCTCTATGCGGGCCACACCGTGTTCAACCGCTGGAGCAGCGCCGACGAGGTCGCGACCGCCGTTGCCTATCTCGCCTCGGATGCCGCGAGCTATGTCAGCGGCAGCACGCTATTCGTCGACGGCGGCTGGACCGGGGTCGACGGTCCGCCGACCGGTCTGACGCAATTGCACAAGTAAGGTTCGCATCTAGCCGGCAAAGCCGACGCGCTGGCGCAGCTCTCTGTGCGCTGCGCCGGTCAGCAGTGCGATCAGTGCGGATGCCTCGTCCGGATGCGCGGCCCGTGCGGTCACGGCGGCCGTGTACATCGTCACCAACTCGCATCCGGGCGGCAGCGCCCCTGATAGGGCGATGCCGTCGGTCGCGATGATTTCGGTCGCCTGTGTGCATCCGATCGGTCGGGTCGCAGTGGACATGGCCAGCTCACGCATCGCCGTTGCGCCATTCGCAAAGATCTTCAGGCGCGAAGCCACCTCATAGGCGATGCCGAGCTGATCCAGCACCTTTGCGACGTGCTGACCCGCGGTCGAGGCCTTGGTATCAGGGACGTAGATGGCGTCCGCGGACCGCAGCACCTCGCGCAGATCGGCTTCGGTCTTCACGCTCACCTTGGGATCGCGGCTGCGGACGGCGAGGGCGGTTTCCACCCGCCCGACATCGGCGATTGAGGAGGGGGTGACCAGCCTGTCCGAGGCGAGCTTGGCGAGGAGGGCTTGTGTCAGGATCACGAGATCGGCCGGCGTGCCTGCGCGCAGCTTGTCGGCCATCACACCGACGGCGCCGAATTCGCCATCGATGTCGAATCCGGTCTGCGCCTTGAAGGCCTCGGTGAGGCCGCGCACCAGCCCTTGCGCTGCGCCGCCGCTCAAGATGTTCACTGACGTCACGATGCGAGCTCCATGGCTGCGATGATTCGGTCGCGGGTGATCGGCAGGTCGCGCAGGCGCACGCCAAGGCAATCATGAACCGCATTGGCGATAGCTGCCGTCACTGGGCCATGCGCGGCTTCGCCTGCGCCGACCGGCTCGATCTCCGGCCGCTGGATGATCTCGACATCAACCGTTGGCACCTCGCTAAAGGTCAGGATCGGATAGTCCGTCCAGGAGGTCGAGGTGATGTGGGTCCGGTCGAAACGGACCCGCTCCTTCAACACCCAGCTCGTCGCCTGGATCGCGCCACCCTCGATCTGATTGATCACGCCGTCCGGATTGATGGCCTCACCGACGTCGACCGCCAGCGTCAAGCGCCTGACGCGGATGTCGTCGGTGCCTTCGATCTCGGCAATCGCGGCGCAATAGGCGCCTGTGTTCTTGTAGCGAGCAAAGCCGACGCCATAACCGATGCCGGATTGCCTCGCAGGCTTCCAGCCGGCGCGTTGCGAGGCGGCGCGGATGACGTCCTTCGCTCGCTCGTCGCGGAGATGTCTCAAACGGAATGCGATCGGATCTTCACCGCGCAGGGCCGCGATCTCGTCGAGCAGGCATTCGATGGCGAACACATTGCCTTGCGCGCCGAGGCTCCGCAGTGCCGAGGTGCGGACTGGCATGGTCAGCAGGCGATGGCTCGTGATCGTCCAGGCCGGGAAGTCGTAGAGCGGAACCGAGTTGCGGTCGCCGCCGCCGCCATTGGCCGCCGGCGGATTCGTCGAGATCATGCGCGGATAGGGATTTGCGAGCTCGCCTGCCGCCAGCAGGGCAGACTGTGTCGCGCGTCCGGGTCGCGCGGCATGACCGTTGCTCCAGATCGCATGGCGCCAGCCGACGATCTCGTTCTCGGCCTCGAGGTCGGCTTCGATCTCGATCGCCATCGCCGCACCAAACGGCGCGTGGCACATTTCGTCGTGACGCGACCACTGCACGCGTACCGGGCGGCCGCCGGCGGCTTTGGCCAGCAGTACCGCGTCGAGCGCGACATCGTCGGCCGCATTGTGCCCGTAGCAGCCCGCGCCCTCCATATGCTCGACGACGATGTTCTCGGCCGGCAGCTTGAGCGCGATGGCGAGGTCGGCGCGCAGCAGGTAGACGCCCTGGCTGTGCGTCCAGACATGGATTCGCTCGCCAGCCCATTGCGCGATCGCACAGGAGGGTGCGATCGATGCATGCGCGATATAGGGCCTTGTGTATTGCCGGCGGAGCGTGCGGGTAGCTCTTGTCGTTGCCGCGGCTCTGGTATCGATGATGGTTGTCTCGGCCGGCTGGCTTCTCAAGAAGCCAGCCAGATCGTTTTCGTCCGGGAGCGGCTCGCCGGCCGACCATGTCGCGCCGCGGCGCAAGGCTTTCAGCGCCGCTTCCGCCGCAGCCTCGCTGCCGGCGACAACGCCCGCAAAGCTGCCGTCGCGGACGACCGCGATGAGCCCGGAAACGGCGTTGGCGGCTGCTTCATCGAGCGTGAGCAACTTCGCGCCTGGCATATCCGGCCGCAGCACGCGTCCGTGCAGCAGTCCCGGCAGCGTATGATCATGGAGGAAGCGCGGCCGGGCGAACACCTTGTCGGGAATGTCGACGCGTTGCACCGAATGTCCGGCCACCGCGCGCTTGGCGGCAGTCTTCGCTGTGACGCCGGCAGAAGCATCGTGGTCGAGCGAAACCTCGCTCGCGAGCTCCCAATAGCTGGTCCTGACATTGCCAGGGCCGCCGATTGTGCCATCCTCGACAGTGAGCAACGCTACATCGAGGCCGATACGCTCGGATGCTGCGACAAGGAAGCGCTGACGCACCTCGGCGCACGCCTGACGCAGCGCGCGGCCGGATTGCTGGATCGACAGGCTGCCGGAGGTGACGCCTTCGTTCGGGCTCGCAGCGGTCGAGGCACGGATCATCTCGATGCGGCCGACCTCGACGTCGAGCTCGTCCGCCGCGATCTGCGCCAGCGCCGTAACAATGCCCTGGCCGATCTCGACCTTGCCGGGCGAGATCGCCACGCGGCCATCGCCGGTGAACCTCACCCAAGACGATAGTCTTGGATTGGCTGCCAGGCTGGGCGGCAGTTTCGGGGGAGCCGACGGCGCACTCATGAGGTGGCCATCTCCGCTGCCGCTCGTAACACGGCGCGGACCATGCGGTTATGCGATCCGCAGCGGCACAGATTGCGGTCGAGGGCCGCCCTGACCTCGGCCTCCGTCGGCGATGGATTGCGCTTGAGCAGCGCCGCCGCGCTGATCAGGATTCCCGACACGCAATAGCCGCATTGCATCGCCTGTTCGGAGATGAAGGCCGTTTGCAGCGGATGAGGTTGCTCGGCGCTGCCGAGGCCCTCGAGCGTGATGACGTCCTTGTTCACCACCGACCACATCGGCATGTCGCACGAGGTCATCGCGCGGCCGTCCACCATCACGTGACAGGCGCCGCATTCACCGGCGCCGCAGCCGAAATGCGCACCTGTGATTCCGAGCCGGCCGCGCAGCACATCGAGCAGGATCTCATTCGCATCGGTATCGACCGCAGTCGGGGTGCCGTTGAGCTGGAACTGAATGGTCGGCATAAGCAGACGGCTCAGGACTTGTTGAACTTCTTGACGACGTCGGCCCATTTCGCGATGTCGCCGCGCAGGAACCTGTCGAATTCCTCTGGGGACATCGACATGGACACGGCACCCTGCTCGGTCCAGAGCTTGACGATGTCGGGCCGTCTTACCATGGCACTCACGGCTGAATTGAGCTTGTCGATGACAGGTTTTGGTGTGCCTGCCGGCGCCATCAGGCCGAGCCAGATCGTTGCCTCGTAGCCCGCGACACCAGCCTCAGCGGCGGTCGGCACGTTCGGCAGCACGGTCGAGCGCTGCTTGCCGGTCGTCGCAAGCGCGCGGACCTGATTATCTCCGATGTTCGGCGCCATCGCCGGCACCGCGTCGATCATCATCTGCACCTGGCCGCCGATCACCCCGCTCCGCGCTTCGCCGCTGTTGCGGTAGGGGACATGAACGATGTCGATGCCCGCCATGGCTTTGAACAGCTCGCCGGCCATGTGATACGGCGTGCCCTGGCCCGAGGAGGCGTAGTTCAGCTTGCCGGGCTGCGCCTTCGCGAGCGCGATGAACTCGGCCAGCGTCTTCACCGGGACCTGTGGGTTCACCACGATGACGAGATCGGAATAGTTCACCGGCGCAATCGGGGCGAGGTCGCGCATCAAATCGTATTTGCGCTGTTCCGGCGTCAGCAGCGATTCATTGGCGGTCTGGGTATTGGACATCATCAGCAGCGTGTAACCGTCGGCTGGGGACTTCGCCGCCTCGACCGTGCCGATGACGCCGCCCGCGCCGGTGCGGTTCTCGACCACAAAGGGCTGGCCAAAGCGCTCCTGGAGGGCTTGGCTGATCAGCCGGGCCGCGACGTCGGCTGGGCCGCCGGCGCCGAACGGCACGACGATGCGGACCGCATGCGCGGGATATTCTTGTGCTGGAGAGGGACTGGCGGAGAACGCGGTGAGCAGGCCGGCGGCCAGCGCCAGCATCAATCGTCGGGCCATCACACCCACCTCCCTGAACTCGCTTTTGTTTGATGGCAGTGTAGCGGCAGCGGCCGCGGACTGTCGACGCCTCACAAAACCAATTTGATTGGGAATAGCGGGCTGTTTGCGGTGTGGCGGCGGGGCATTTCGCAGTCGCGGGAGGAACGGCCTCCCGCGGCCTTTGAGCATTTTGCATGGGCATTGCCGGATAAATGCCCTCGGCTGACAGGTATTTTGGTGTTACGAAATCTCCATGAACCAGCACGCCAAAATCGAGATCCGCCACTCCACCTGTCCGCATGATTGCCCGTCGGCCTGCGCGCTCGATGTCGAGGTGGTCGAAGGCCGAAGCATCGGCCGGGTGCGCGGATCGAAGAAGCAGACCTATACGGCCGGGGTGGTTTGCGCCAAGGTTGCCCGCTATGCCGAGCGCATCCATCACCCGGAACGGGTGATTTATCCGCTGCGCCGGATCGGGCCGAAAGGCTCCGGTCAATTTGCACGGATCAGCTGGGACGAGGCGCTGGACGAGATCGCCGCCCGCTTCAACGAGGCCGAGCGCGAGTTCGGGGCGGAATCGATCTGGCCGTACTACTACGCTGGGACGATGGGCGTGGTGATGCGTGATGGCCTGAACCGTCTCACGCACGTTAAAAAGTATTCGCGCTTCTACCAGACCATCTGCGCCAATGTCGGACGCATCGGCTTTGCGATCGGCACCGGCAAGATCGCCGGCGTAGATCCGCGCGAGATGGCACTGTCCGATCTCGTCGTGATCTGGGGTACCAACCCCGTTAACACGCAGGTCAATGTGATGACGCACGCCGCGCGGGCCCGCAAGGAGCGCGGCGCGAAAATCGCAGCGATCGACATCTACGACAATGAGACCATGAAGCAGGCTGACATCAAGATCCTGCTGCGGCCCGGCACCGACGGCGCGTTCGCCTGCGGCGTGATGCATGTTCTGTTCCGCGACGGCTATGCCGATCGCGCTTACATGGACAAGTACACCGATTGTCCTGCTGAACTCGAGGCGCATTTGAAGTCGCGCACACCGGAATGGGCGTCCGCGATTTGCGGCGTGCCAGTGGCGGAGATCGAGGCCTTTGCAAAGGCGGTCGGCAAGACCAAACGAGCGTTCTTCCGTCTCGGCTACGGCTTCACCCGCTCGCGCAATGGTGCGACGCAGATGCATGCCGCGAACTGCATTCCGGCCGTGACCGGCGCCTGGCAATATGAAGGCGGCGGCGCCTTCTTTAACAATTACGCCTTGTGGCATTTCAACGAGTCCGTCATCGAAGGCCATGATGCGCTCGACCAGAGGGTCCGCGCGCTCGACCAATCCCAAATTGGCCGCATTCTCACCGGCGATGCGAAGGCCCTGCTTGGCAAGGGTCCGGTCAAGGCGATGCTGATCCAGAACACCAACCCGATGACGGTGGCGCCGGAGCAGGCGCTGGTTCGCCAGGGCTTTGCGCGCGAGGATCTTTTCGTCGCGGTGCATGAGCAATTCATGACCGAGACGGCGCAGATGGCCGATATCGTGCTGCCGGCGACCATGTTCATGGAGCATGACGATCTCTATTACGGCGGCGGACACCAGCACATCTCGGTCGGTCCCAAGCTGATCAATCCGCCCGGCGAATGCCGCTCCAATCACGAGGTGCTGCAGGCACTGGCGCCCCGGCTCGGCGCCAAGCATCCCGGCTTCGAGATGAACCCGCGCGAGTTGATCGACACGACCTTGAGGCTCAGCGACCACGGCGACATTGCGCGGCTCGAAGCCGACATTTGGCGCGATCTGCAGCCCGATTTCCGCACCTCGCATTATCTCGACGGCTTCGCGCATCCCGACGGGAAATTCCACTTCAAGGCCGATTGGGCGCATCCGCCATTCGGCCAGATCATGGGGGATTACGCCCAGATGCCGTCGCTGCCGGACCATTGGGCCGTGATCGAGCACACCGATCAGGCTCATCCGTTCCGGCTTGCGACCAGCCCGTCGCGCAGCTTCCTCAACACCACGTTCAATGAGACCCCGTCCTCGCAGGCGCGCGAGGGCAAAGCGAGCGTGATGATCCATCCGCTCGATGCGGCCGCGCTTGGCATCGCCGGGGGGGATGCGGTGACGCTCGGCAATGTCAGGGGCGAGACCACGCTGATTGCCGTATTATTCGCGGGCGTCCGGCGCGGCGTGCTGATCGCGGAGTCCGTGCATCCGAACAAGAATCATATCGGCGGCCGCGGGATCAACATGCTGACCGGTGCGGACACCATCGCCCCGATCGGCGGGGCGGCGTTCCACGACAACAAGGTCTGGATCAGAAAAGCCGCCGCCGCTTGAACCGCGCTTTGATGCTCGGCAATTTTGTGTTGAGCCGCTAATGCGGCGCCTCCTGCCAGATTGCCCTTGCACCTTGCGCTCGAGCTGCCGCAAATGGCTGCAAATCGGGAGCAAGGATATCGCATTATGACCGACACCACAGCCGTCATCACCGAGAAGCGTGGGCAGGCGTTCTGGATCACCATCAACCGGCCGGAGAAGCGCAACGCCCTGAATGGCGACGTCATCGCCGGCATCACGCGCGGCTATCGCGACGCGCATGACGATAAGGATGTCCGCGTCATCGTGCTGACCGGCGCCGGCGATAAGGCGTTTTGCGCTGGTGCCGATTTACAAAATTCCGGCGCAGCTTTCGCGATGGATCATTCCAGGCCGAATGTCGATTATGCCGATCTGCTGCGCTTGTCGCAGAACGCGACCAAGCCCGCGATCGCGCGCGTCGGCGGCGTCTGTATGGCCGGCGGCATGGGCCTCCTGTGCATGACCGACATGGCGGTTGCTGCAGATCATGTCATCTTCGGCCTTCCCGAGGTGAAGGTCGGCGTGTTTCCGATGCAGGTGCTGAGCCTGCTGCAGGAGATCGCACCGCGACGCCTCGTCAATGAATGGGCGCTGACTGGCGAGCCGTTTGATGCCAAGGCGGCGAGGGAAGCGGGTCTGCTCAACTATGTCGTGCCAACGGCTGAGCTCGACGCCAAGATCGACTGGCTGATCGGCCGCATCGTCGACAAATCCCCGACCGCGATCCGCCGCGGCAAATACGCCATGCGCGCCATCGCCGCGATGTCGTTCGACGAAAGCATCGCCTATACCGAAAGCCAGATCGCCCTGCTGGCGATGACGGAGGACGCCAAGGAGGGCCTCAAAGCATTCAGCGAGAAGCGCAAGCCGGTCTGGACGGGGAGGTAGACCAAACATCGAATGGAGGGCAAGCAAACGCCTTACATCCGTTTGGGCGCGAGTTGGTCGTTGAAGGCAACCATTCCACAGCGTTGCAACCGCCGCTTCTTGGAAGCGACAATTAGCTGCTTTCGCGTGCGCTTGGCATAGGTCGGTAATTGATGTCTTGATCGATGACGGCCAGCCGTACGCAACTCAGCGTCTGTGAGATCGCTGTCGGCGCCCTCGGTGAAGCCGCCGTGGCGAAAAGATGTGAAAGAAAGCTCGTTGCGAAGTCCAGCTGCGGCGATGATCTTTTTAACCACGGAGCGCAGGTAACGCAGGTCTTTGCGTTCGGTGATCCACGGAAGGGAAACGCTTGATCGTCGATGGGGATGGTCACGGCGGAAAACTAATCCGGAAGTCTGCCTTTCTTTGATTGCGTCGAGCTCTGTCATCAACTCGGGGAAAAGCGCCGTGCCACTTTCGTCAAAGAGAGGCCACCATGCTTCTCCACCGTTCTTGGGATGTAGAATCCTCACACTATCTGGTCGTCCCTCAGGGCGATAATGCGCTATTTCGAAGATTCCAAACACATGTTCTTCGCGCTGCAGCCACTCCCAGCTCAGCAAAGCGGCAGTAGCGATCGAACAAAACCCGAGTGTCTGGGCGGCGTGCCTAAACGCGACAAGCTCAGCCCAGTTCGCCGTGGGTGTCTCACGCGCGGGCTGTCCGGGCGTACGGGACCTTAGCCCCATTCGGGAGAATGGGTTTATTTCGGGGACCTTTGCCTCGTGAGCGCGCTGGCCCACAAACCAAGCGCGCCTGCAGGCCGTCATCGCTGCATTTGCGAAGCGCCGGCGTTCGTATTTGACGGTGCTACCGTCCGCTTGCTGCCGTTCAACGACCAGCAACTTCGCATAGACGGCATCCACAAAGCCTTTCGTGAAGGCTGAAATCTGTTTCGAGCCCGCTCGACTGCCATCTTTTAGCTCGTGGTTAGCGAATAGCGCTAAGCCTTGATCGTAGAGCCGCTGCGTTTTGTGATCGACTTCTTTCCACTTCTGGTGCGTCTTGAAGATCCATACGAGCCAATCGAAAGTGCCAGGTGTAGGAGAAGCCGGAGACATGTCCGTTAGCCCCCCGGAACGCCAGCTGTCAAAAGCTGGTAACAGGACATTCTTGACCCGGTCTACAGCTGCAGCGTAATCCCCGCCGAGAGCCTCAGATTCCAGCGGACAACCTTGTTTGCATGCCCAGGTGGGGGGCTCAAAAAAATACGCCCAGCCGCCATGCTTCAATGCCTTTCGCCTGCAGTAACGAGGAAGCGCAGGCGCCGTGTTGGACAAATTCATACGAGCGAGATCAAGTTTTGGCGGTTTAGCCTGTTCGGGTTTGCGGTGCTGTACGGGGCCGCGAAGTCATCAATGGCTGCCTTCGACCAAGCTGGCTGCCGGGCGCGTCCAGTTCCATGATAATGCGTCGGCCGAGGAGCGTCCCCGCGGACTATCGCGCGTGCAAGTTCGGCGGTGTCGCGGTAATCCAAATAGGCTGCGACCATGTCCGCCCGCATGACGGCTGGCCATGCGCCGACTGGCGGGTAACGAGCAGGAAGTGAAATGCGCGATCCCATTAGTCTCCATCCGCACGGATAGTTCGCCTCAGATCTAAGCCTTGAGGATTGTTCGCTGTTATCTCTCGCTGGTGCATGCAGAATGATGTCAAAGCTGCTTGGTCTGTGTGCGCCATGCTTGGCGCGCGAGCTTCAGTCGATCAAGCGCTCGAATCCGAACACTAAAATTGGCGAAGAAACAAGGCGCGACGATAGCTGGTGCGGGAATCGGTGGGGCTGGCGCGAAATTGGGCCAGTGTGTGCGACCAGATCGGGGCCGGTGCGACATCTGGAATACGCAGTGAAAGCGATCAGGTTAGCTTGAGAGCTGGTCGGGAAAGGAGTGGCCGAAATTGACGAGCAGCCCCTCAAGAGATGGGCACCGTTCTCAATGTTCTTCGGCGTGGTGATATTTGTCCGCTGGCCGAGAGGCATCTGACTCTCGTTAGTAATCAGACTTTATTCCGACAATCTGTCCTGAAATTCGCATCGAAACCACGGTTAGGAGCTTCAATTGTCGGAATGTCGACACGCCGCACTCCGGCGGGCAAGCGGTGCTTTCTGGCTTAGAGCTGGTCTGTGACCGGACACGGCTGACGGCGCACGCGAGTAAATTCACTTCCGTCTCTGCGTTTGCGCGCGTGCGGCCAGGGCCGCACCGGGCTCTCGTAAACCGAGCCGCGCAGCGTCTCGGCCTTGCGGCTTCGATCCCTCGCGCGAGAGTTGGTACTCCTCGCCGGGGACACTCGGGAAAGGGGCTCGCCTGCGGCGATCGCTATCACTGCCCCGTTCCCGGGTGCCGCGATTGAACCGGTCTCGTCGCTGCACTCGGTCCCGCGTGCTGCCTTCGGCGTCGCTATGCTCACGCTCCTGTGGGT
>NZ_JADFUE010000007.1:0-183149 GCF_054967145.1 Bradyrhizobium sp. UFLA06-24 | reverse complement strand
GGGATGGTGTCGGGTGCGCCGAAATTGACCATGTCGAGCGCGCCGACCGAGCCGACATAGGGCACACGGGTGCGGATAACAGCGCCGAAGCGATCCTCCGTGGCGGGAAACACGCCGCCCATCAGGAGGTCACAGATCTCGGTCGTGGTGAGATCGATCACGCCGGCGAGCTGGCCGGACTCGACCAGCTTCTCCATCGAGCGGCCGCCGACACCGGTGGCATGGAAGACGAGACATTCGAAGTCGCCGCGCAAATCGGCGGCAATCTTCGAGACCGCCGGCGTGGTGACGCCGAACATGGTGATGCCGACCGAGGGCAAGGCGGCGCTAGTACTTCGCTCGCTGGTCTCGCGTTGATCGAGTCGCGCCTTGACCATGCCGGCGATCGCATGGGCGCCGTTCGACAGCACCGCGCGCGAAATCGAGTTGAGACCCTGCACGTCGGTGACCGAATACATCATGGTGATGTCGGCGGGGCCGACATAGGGGCCCACGTCGCCCGAAGCGACAGAGGAGATGATCAGTTTTGGCACCCCGACCGGAAGGGCACGCATGGCCGGCGCGACCAGCGATGCCGCGCCCGAGCCGCCCGCCGAGATCACACCGGCGATATTGCCCTGGCGCTTGATCCAGTTCGCGAACGCATCCGCCATCGCCGTCACCGCAACACCGCGGTCCGGGCCGAACACGGCAGAGCCACCGCGGCCGTGATTCAGCGCGATCTCCTGGGCCGAGACATCGCACGTGGCGTGCTTGCCGCTGGTGGAGACGTCGACCAGGCGGGTGCGGAGGCCGGTCTCCGCAATGATATCGCGGATGAAGCGCAGTTCCGTGCCCTTGGTGTCGAGCGTGCCGACGACCAGCACGACGGGCGGCCCCGAAGCCTCCGTCGTCACCGGCTCGCGCCTGCGCCGCGCCGTCTCGTCGAGGCGCGCGACCTGGGTCGAGAGCGTACGTGCCGCGGCCTCGATACGTCCGATCGGGACCGGCTGCGACCAGCGTGTCGGCGTGACAGGATTGGAAATGTAGATGCGGATCGGGCCGCTGCTACGCGCAGGCTGCGGGGCCGGCTTCGAGTCGCTGTCAGCGGCGGGCGCATCAATGTCCGGTTCGAGTTCGGCGTGAAGCCCGACACCGAGCAGGCGCTGCTGCAACTCGCGGTCGGCGGCGAGCCGCACAGAGTCGATGATGCGATTGATGCGGCCGTTGACCATGATCGCGACATTGCGCGAGATGGCAGTGGCGACACCGATGTTCTGCTCGATCACGAGTACGGACATATCGCCGTCCTCGCCGAGCTGGATCAACATTTCCTCGACCTGGGCGACGATGACGGGCGCAAGCCCCTCGGTCGGCTCGTCCATGATCAGCAGATGCGGATTGGTCAGCAGCGCGCGCGAGATCGCGAGCATCTGCTGCTCGCCGCCGGAGAGCTGGCCACCGCCATGGTCCCGTCGTTCGGCGAGCCGCGGGAAGGTGTCGTAGATGCGCTCGACCGTCCAGGCGCCGGCGCGCATGCCGCCGGCGAGCCGCAGATGCTCGTCGACGCTGAGCGAGCGCCAGAGCCGGCGGCCCTGCGGGACGTAGCCGACGCCGAGCCGCGCGATCTGGGCCGGTGGCCTCCGTGTGATGTCCTCGCCGCGGACGCGGATCGATCCGCCGCTGACCGGCACAAGGCCCATGATCGCCTTGCACAGCGTGGTCTTGCCCATGCCGTTGCGGCCGACCACGGAGAACACGCCCGTGTCGAGAGAGAGGTCGACGCCCTGCAAGGCATGCGAATGGCCGTAATAGACATCGAGACCGCGGACCTCGAGTGCTGCGGGGGAGCGGCGGACGTCACTCATGGCCGCCTCCGAGGTAGAGTTCCTGCACCTCGGGGTCGGACTGGATCTCTTCCGGCACGCCCTCCTTGAAGATGCGGCCGTTATGCATCATCGTCACGCTCTCGACGACGCGCAGCGCCACGTCCATGTCGTGCTCGATGATGATATAGCCGATATGGTCCGGCAGCGAGGTGAGGATCTCCACCAGCTCGCCGCGTTCGGTCGGCGAGAGACCGGCGGCCGGCTCGTCGAACAGCACGAAGCGCGGCGCACCTGCGAGCGCCAAGGCGATCTCGAGCTGACGCTGCTGTCCATGCGCAAGCTCGGCGACGCGCTGGTCCTTCACCGCGCTCAAATGCACCGCCTGCACCAGATTGTCAGCGGCGTGCATCAACGCATCGTTCTGCCCAGGCCGCAGGAACGAGAACCGGCCGCGCGAGACCCCGCGGCAGGCGAGGTAAACATTTTCCTGCACGGTGAGGCCCGGGAACAGCGCGGAGATCTGATAGGTGCGCCTGAGCCCGCGGCGGATGCGCTCATAGGGCGGGAAGTGCGTGACATCCTCGCCGAAAAAGCGGATCGTGCCTGATGTCGGTGGGAAGTCGCCGGTGATGCAGTTGAACAGCGTGGTCTTGCCGGCGCCGTTGGAGCCGAGCACGGCGCGCCGTTCGCCGGGGCGCACCGTGATGGTGATGTCGGTGAGCGCCGCCAGTGCGCCGAACAGCCGGGTGACGCCGCGCAGCTCGAGCGCCGCACCGGCACCGACTGCGGAAAGGCGCTGGGCGACACTATCCATGGCGGCGCCCTCCGCCCGCGGGATCCGGCTGAAGACGATGGCTCCGACGCCAGCGCTGCCACAGGCCGATCACGCCGTCCGACGACCAGAACACGATGGCGAGGAAGCCGAGTCCGATCAGCAGGCGGAAACGGTTGCCGTCGAGCCCGATCTTGACCAGGAAGTCGAGCGCGAAGGTGCGCAGGAGCACGAAGACCAGTGCGCCGATATAGGGCCCGACCGGCCGCGTGATGCCGCCGACCACGGCGATGATAAGGATATCGATACAGGCGCCGACGCTGACCGAGCCCGGCGAGATCTGGCGATAGTTCCAGACCTGCAGCACGCCCGCGAGGCCCGCGATGAAAGAGGCGACGGCATAGGCTGCGACGCGATGCGCATTGACGTTGAAGCCGAGCGCGGCCATGCGGCGCGGATTGTCGCGGACGCCCTGCAGCGCCAGGCCGAACGGCGCGCGGGAGATGTAGTCAACCGCGAAATAGCAGAGCGCGGCGATCGCAAGCACGACATAATAGAAGGGAATGTCCGCCCGCCAGTCGACGTCCCAGAAATGCGGCGTCGCGACATTGTTGATGCCGGTGTGGCCGTTGAAGATCGCCCAGTTCTGGTTGGTGAAGTAATAGAAGGCCGCGCCGATCGCGAGCGTGATCATGATGGTGTAGATGCCCTCGGTCCGCACCGCGAGCGCGCCGCCGAGCGTGCCGAAGAGCGTCGCCAGCGTCAGCGCCATCGGCACCGCCAGCCACCACGGCCAGCCCAGGCTGATATTGGCGTTGCCGCTGACGCCGAACACCGCGACCATGTAGGCGCAGAAGCCCGCGATGGTCAGCTGCATCAGGCTGACCATGCCGCCATAGCCGGCGAGAAACATCAGGCTGAGCGCGATGGTGCCGAGGATCAGCGTAGTCGCAAAGATCTCGATCAGGAAGAAGCCGTTGGCGATCAGGGGCATGATCAGGAGAATGACCGCCACGATCCAGGCCGCGGGATTGTCGATGTCGGGCCAGCCACGCACGGCCGGCCGCTGCGCCGTCGCGGCGGAGTTTCGGACCTGAATGGGCGCATCGTGGGTGACCGACATGTCAGCGCCTCGCAAGCAGGCCCTGCGGCCGAAGCGCCAGCACCAGCACCATGATCAGAAAGGTCACGACGATGGCGTAGGTCGGGATGTAGACCGAGCCGAGCTGCTCGGCGAGGCCGATGATCAGCGCGCCGAGCGCGGCCCCCGGGATCGAGCCCATGCCGCCGACGATCACGACGACGAGCGAGGCGAGCAGGAAGCGGATGTCCTCGCCGGGTGAGAGCGACTGGAAGGTGCCGCCAACCACGCCGGCGATGCCGGCAAGGCCGGCGCCGAGCGCAAAGACCAGCACGAAGACGACCTGGATACGCACGCCGGTCGCGGCGAGAATGTCGCGATCGTCGACGCCGGCGCGGACGATCATTCCGATCCGGGTGCGGTTGAGCGCGAGCCACATCGCGATGCCGATGATCACGGAAGCCAGGAAGATCACGAGGCGTACCAGCGGGTAGCGCAGGTAAACCGGTTCGCCCGAGGATTTCACCGCGGTGATCAGCGGCAGCTCGATCGGACCGATCAGCCAGTTAGGTGTCTGGATCTGGTAGAAGTCGCCGCCGCAGGCCCACAGCATGAGATCGGCGAACACGATCGAGAGCCCGATCGTCACCATGGTCTGGCGCAGATCCTGGCCCTCCATGCGGCGAAATACGAGGACCTGAAGCAGCACGCCGACCAGTGCCGTCAGGATGAAGGCCACAATGAAAGACAGGATCCAGGAGCCGGTCGAGGCGCTGATGGCGTAGCCGACATAGCCGCCGAACAGGTAGAGCGAGCCGTGCGCGAGGTTCACATTGCGCATCAGGCCGAAGATCAGCGTGAAACCGCTGGCGACGAGAAAATAGAGGCCGCCGAGCGTGATGCCGTTGAAGAGCGCGTTGAGGAATACCCGCTTGCGGCCGATGGCCTCTTCGAGGCCGGGCGGCCACACCGCGAAGATCAACCACAGCGCCACGGCGACCGCGATGATGACGATCAGCGCCCAGGCAGGATGGCGCTCGACAAAGCGGGTCATGATCGCCGCTCCGTCTTCCCCTCTCCCCGCAAGCGGGGCGAAGGGGCACGCAGACCGTTGCCGGCCGCAAGCCCTGCCATGATTATGCGCTCCCTACCGTGCACGATCCTCTTGCCGGGATCGCGTTCCGCCTATCCTAATGGGGCTGACAGAGGGGCATTTGATCGTGAGTATCTTTTCGCGCGCCCCTTAGGCGCGCAAAACCTTGGCCGCGCGGCGATAATCCGTCGGCGCCATGCCGACATTGGCGGCGAAGAAGCGGGTGAAACCGCTCTGCGAGGAGAAACCGAGATCGAAGCCGATGTCGGCGATCGGCACCTCGCTCGCCACCAGCGCCTCCAGCGCCTGCTCCATCATCAGCGTGTTGAGATAGAGGTGGGGCGTGACCCCGGTCTGGGTGCGGAACAGCCGATAGAAGTGCGGTCGCGACAGTCCGGATTCGCGCGCGATGGTGTCGAGCTCGATCTCGGCGCCGGGGCTCTCCGACATCATCTTGATGCATTTGCGCACGCGAAAATCGGTGACCGAACCGTTGGCACGCGGATCGCGCGCGATCCTGGCCTGTTGCCAGCTTTCGTCGTAACAGACGTCGATCAGACGTCTCAGCTCGCCGTCGAGGCTGTTGAGCGAGGGGGCACCGCACACGAGGGCGGCAGCATGCCTGATTTGCCTGTCAAGCGCCTGCGTCCGGGTGAATTGCGTCCGACCGAAGCGCAGCCGGTCGGCGCCGGGCACATCGGGCGCAAACCACTCCGCATTGACATAGAGCACGAAGAAGACAGCACCGCCGTCGAGATCGGAGGGCAGGAAATTGTGCGGCTCCCATGGATTGACCGCAACCACGGAACTTTCCGTGAGCTCGTAACGTCCATCGCTGACGTCGATGGATGCGGGACGCCCCCCGACATGGAAGATCAAATGACCTTCGCGATGTGCGTGGATATTGAAAGGGCGGTTCAACTGATAGACCGTCGCCCGGCCGAAACGGCCGTGGAAGACGGCGAGCGCGCGGCTCATGCCTTCCCTCCCAGTAGCTCTTGCTTTTCCGACAGCGTTCAACAACCTGGGAGAGAATGCAAGGGGGAGCAATATAGCGCCCTTTGCAAACCTCTCCCTGGCCAGTCATCGCTCGCGAACGAGACTACGTCAGTACTTCTTACATTCCGGTACTGTACGGCTTGGCAAACCAATCTTGGCGAACACCGCGGGGTCGTAGCCCAGCGTCTGGTTCACGTCCGGGATCACCTTCACGACTTTCGAGAACAGCGCGCCCTTGCCGTCGTCGACCACTTCGGTGACGAAATTTGTGCCGATCGCCTGACGGTTGGAATCGAGCTTGATTTTGCCGTTGGGTGCATCGAGCTCGATCTTGGCAAGGGCTTCCTTGTACTTGGCCTGGTTGTTGGAGAGATCGCCATTGACCTGGCGGAGCGCCAGGATCAACGCCATGGTCGAGCCATAGTAGTTGGTGGCGAGCAGCGACGGGCTCGGGAAGCGCTTGTTCGGCGGGAAGGCGTCCTGATAATCCTTCACGAACTTCTGCCAGCGCGGATCTTCCCAGGTATCGGCTTGGCCGCTCGCAGCCAGCGTGCCGATCAGTGCGCTCTTGGCATTGCCCTTGGACGACAGAATGGTCTGGTCGATCATGATCGAGCCACCCATCAGATGCGCCTTGCCGCCGGCCTGCTGATATTGGTTGAGGAAGTTGACGGCATCCGCGCCGCCGAGGCCGAGATAGATTGCGTCGACATCGTCGGGCAGGGCGGCGATGACCGAGGCAAAGTCCTTGGTGCCGAGCGGCACCCATTGCCGGTTGGTGACCTGGCCGCCGGCGCCGCAAAATTCGAGCACGAGGCCGAACACCTGGGTGTAGATGAACGAGTAGTCTTCGCCGACGGTCGCGATCTTTCGGTAACCCTTGGTCTCATAGGCATACTTGCCGAGGCCCACCTGCCACTGTGCGCCGTCCATGTTGTAGCGGAAGAAGTTCGGCGCAGGATCGACATAGGTCGTTTCCTGGGCGCCCGAGGCGGCGTTGATGAAAGTCAGCTCGGGGTGGGTCTTGGCGAAGTTCTTGACCGCGATGCCTTCGTCTCCGGACAGCGGTGACAGCAGGATCTGCACCTTGTCCTGCTCGATCAGCTTTCGCACCGCGCGGACCGCGGAATCAGGTGTGGCGTCGGTCGAGGCGATGACGAATTCGAGCTCCTTGTCGCCGACCTTCTTGCCGAGCACGTTGAGTGCGGTCTGGAAACCGCGGATGCCGTCCTCGCCAAGGACGGTGTAGGTACCTTCGAGCGTCGCGGTGACGCCGACCTTGATCTTTTCCTGTGCGAAGGCGGTGCCCGACAATAGCAGGCTGCTCAGCGCAATCAGTCCTAGACTGCCTTTCAACATTGCTCTCCTCCCTGGGGCGTTCTTGTCGTTGTTCGGCACCGCACCTCGCGCAACCGCCGCGTGGTGCGATGCTTTTGCAAGGTCGGCGCTTCTTGGGAGGAAGGCTAACCGAACTCGGATGCAGCGCACGCGTCGAAGCCGTGTGCGGCTTAACGGGCAGTCTCATTTTGAATGGTGCGTCGCAAATCGTTCCGCGGTGCAGCAGGTTCGCGCGTTCCGCACGCGGACTGGCGCTGCGTCTGACGTCACGTGCGGATCACAAAACCCTGGGCGAGGTGATTTCGCACGAAATAGATCATCGCCATTCCGGGGACGAGAGCGAGGACGGTCATGGCCATGACGAGGCCGAAATCGGTGCGGAAGCCGAACAGAGCGTTGATGGCCATGGTGATCGGCTTGCCGCCTGTGGTCGTCAGGATACGAGCCAGTACCACCTCCACCCAGGAAAAGATGAAGCAGAAGAAGGCGGCCACGCCGATGCCCGGCGCGATCGCCGGAACGAGGTGGCGGAAGAAGAAGCCGGGAAGCGAATGGCCGTCCAGGAAGGCCGTCTCGTCGAACTCGCGCGGCACCGAGGCGATGAAGCCCTCCAGAATCCAGATCGCGATCGGAATGTTGAAGACGCAGTGAACCAGCGCGATGCCGACCGGGGTATTCTCCAGGCCGATCTGCGCGAACAGAACGAAGATCGGCAGCGACAGCACGACGGTCGGCGTGATGCGAAACACCAGCAGCAGGAAGAACAGCTGCCGGTCGCCGATGAAGCTGTAGCGGGCGAACGCATAGGCGGCGGGCAATCCGACGCCGAGGCAAAGTGCGACGTTCAGGACGACATAGATGATGGAGTTGAGAATCGATTGTTTCAGAATCGGCGAATGAAGGATGTTCTGGTAATTGACGAGGCTGAAATGCCCCTCCGTAATCCCGGCTCGGGGCAAGGTGGATACGAGGCTGGTGATGATCGTCTGCGCCAGCGGCACCAGGACGAAGGCGCCGACCACCACGAACAGTGCAATGCGCCCGAGCGATCTCAGCGACTTCACTTGGCGGGCTCCATCGCGACGGGCGCCCTTGTGCTCGTGGCTGCCTTGAAGGTCCATGCGACCGTCAGAACGATCAGGAAATAGACCATCGAGCGGGCGGCTGAGGGTCCGTAGTTGAACGCCTGAATCTCCTCGCCGAGATCGAGACTGAGGAATGCGGTGGCGCTGTCGGGGCCTCCGGCGTTGATGCGGAAGGCTTCGACATAGATCATGAAGCTGTCCATGAAGCGAAGCAGAACCGCCATCGACAGCACGGTCTTCATCTTCGGCAGCTGGATGAAGCGAAACACCTGCCATTGCGATGCGGCATCGATGGCTGCGGCCTGATAGTAGGCGGGCGAAATGCCGGAGATGCCGGCATAGGCAAGCACGACGACCAGGCCGAGCCAATGCCAGGTGTCCATCACCACAAGCACGATCCAGGTGTGCAGCGGGTTGAACTTGTAGTCGAAACCCGCGCCCAGCCAGGCCAGCAACCGGCCGGCAAGACCGGCATTGGGATTGATGAAGTTGAGCCAGATCACCGGGATCATGTTCCAGGGCACCACCAGCGGCAGGGTGATCAGGACGAGGACGGTGCTGACGATGAAGCGATGCGATCGCTGCAGCAAAAGCGCAATCCAGATGCCGAGCGGCAGCTGGATCGAGAGCACGATGGCCGCAAACAGAAAGCTTCGCAATAGGCTCGCGTAGAAGCGCTCCGACGTGACGATGTTGCGGTACCAGTCGAGGCCGACCCAATAGGGATTGTTCAGGCTGAACAGGTCCTGAAAGGAGTAATTGGTGACGGCGACCAGAGGGAGGATGCCGACGAAGGTCATGATGACCAGCGCGGGGAGCACCAGGAACCAGGCTCTGTTGTCGTAGGGCTTCATTTCGAACGATTGCAACGGGGACGCGCCCGGTCACGAAAAAGGGCCTCGATTGACACCGAGGCCCTTCAGCATTCCCGATCGAGGGTGAGTTAGCGCCTCACACGGTCCAAATCCAAGAGGCGGTAGCGCAGCCCAGTTCCGCGCGGTGCTCATGCGCGGTTGATCAGCTCCGATACCAGCTCCCCAGATTCCACGTCGTCACATCCCAGCCCGAGATATCCGTCATGAGGTTGTTGACGGCGCCGCCGACGATGTAGCGCGACAGCAGCGGGAGAAACACGTCTGCTTCGCAGAAGATCTCGTTCACCTTGATCAGCAGCGCGGCGCGCTTGACCGGATCGAGCTCCTGCTGTGCGGCCTTGTAGGCCTTGTCTGCCTCTGGATCGGACCAGCGCGAGACATTGCGGCCGAGCCATTTGTTGTCCTTGCTCGCGATCTCCCAGGAGACGCACTGGTTCAGGAACCGCTCCGGATCGGGCTGCGGCATCGTGGTGTTGTACATCTCCATGTCGCAATAGAATTTCGAGTAGGTGTCCGGGTTGCCGACATCGGACGAGAAGAACACCGAGGCGGTGACCGATTTGAGCTCGATCTCGATGCCGGCTTTCTGGCAGGCCTGCTTGACGATGGCCTGCGTCTTCTGGCGCGGGGCGTTGGTCGAGGTCTGGAAGACGTATTTGAGCTTCTTGCCGTCCTTCTCGCGGATTCCGTCCGCGCCCATCTTCCAGCCGGCCACGTCAAGGATCTTGTTCGCCTTGTCGATGTTGAACTCGTAAGCAAGCTTGGGCGACTTGAACTGCGTCGGCTGGTTGACGAAGCTCGCGGTGGCGACGGCAGCGCGGCCATAGATGAATTTCTGGATTCCGTCGCGGTCGATCAGCAGGTTGATCGCTCGGCGTACCGCCGGGTCCGATAGCGTCGGGTGCTTGGTCTTCGCGTTGGAGCGTTCGCCGTCGACTTCGGTCCACGGGTCCGTTGTGTTGAGAATCATGAACTCGACGCCGCCGGCGGTCGTGAACTCCACCTTGCCCTTGCCGCCGGCCTCCATGCGCTTGAGGATCTCGTCCTCGACCAGCAGGTTCCAGGCATAGTCGTATTCGCCGGTCTGGAGCACGGCGCGCGCAGCGGAGACCGCATCGCCGCCACCCTTGATCTCGAACTTATCGAAATACGGCTGGTTCTTGACGTGATAGTCGGGATTGCGTTCGGCGCGAACCAGATCGCCCGGTTTGAACTCGACGAATTTGTAGGGGCCGGTGCCGACCGGCTTCAGATTGCCCGGCGCATCGCGCGACTTCGCGCCGGCATAATCGGCGAAATGATGTTTTGGCAGGATCTGGCCGACCGAGCCGACGAAGGGATCGGCCCAGAACGGGGTCGGCGCCTTGAAGATCACCTTGACGGTGTAGTCGTCGATCTTCTCGACCGTGATGTTCTGATAGGACCCGGTGGTGTAGGCGGCGGTGGCGAGATCGGCGGCGTAAGCCCACGTGAAGACGACGTCGTCGGCGGTGAACGGCTTGCCGTCGTGCCACTTCACGCCTTGCTTCAGCTTCCAGATCACGCTGGTGCCGTCGGCCGAGAGGCCGCCATTGGCTTTGGTCGGGACTTCGGCGGCAAGGCAGGGGATGAGGTTGCCTTCCCTATCCCAGCCGGCGAGCGGCTCGAAGAAGACGCGCGAGGCGACCTGGTCCTTGGTGCCGAGCGCGAAATGCGGATTGAGCAGGGTGGGGGCCTGCCAGACCAGCATCTTGAGCGGACCGCCGCCGCCGGCCTTGGTCGGCTTGTAGGCGAGCGTGGCGTCGGCCATCGCCACGTCGTTCCAGAGCAGGATCTGGCTGGCGAGCGGCGCAGCGATGCCGACCGCGCCCATGGCCTGGATGAACGAGCGCCGCGACAGCGTGCCCTGCTTCACCTCCGCGATGAATCCGCGGATGTCGTTTTCGTCCATCAGATGACCTCCACCTGCCACAAGAACAGTCGTCACCGGCGCCCCATCATGTGGCATCCAGGCCGAGGCGGCAATGTCGGCAAAGGTCGAAGGCGTGCGGCGAAATAGCGAGGGCGGTCCCTTTCCAAGTTCGAAGCCGGGCAGAAGATCGATATTGTCGCGCCTTGCTCCGTCATTGCGAGCGCAGCGAAGCAATCCAGAATCTCTCCGCGGTGGTGGTCTGGATTGGTTCGCTGCGCTCGCAACGACGCTGTGGAGGCATTCTGCTCCCTCAAGGCCTGCATCTCGCGGGATGCCGCCATGCGCCTGGTTCCCGCTCTCGGTAATCCATTGCCCTGCACGTGCGGCCCTCATTATGTTAACGCGATGATTGCGACCGGAGCAGCCTGCGCGGCGCGTTCCGCGATGAGGGCCACGCGATGGACGATATGATCGGCTTCCCCGACCCCGGCCTCGATTTGTCCGATGGATTCAAGCCGCACACCTCGCATTGGGGCGTGTTTTCGGCACGCAACGGCAAGGCTGGGCTGGAGGTGAGGGCCTATGCGGGCGATCCCGATCCAAACGGCATCATCGACAATTTCCCGGGTGCCTTGCGCCATCAGGCGCGCATCGCCCAGCCGGCCATCCGCCGTGGCTGGCTCGAGCGCGGGCCCGGTCCCGACAACCGGCGCGGCCGCGATGAATTCGTCTCCGTCAGCTGGGAGAAGGCGCTCGATCTGCTCGGCGACGAGCTGGCGCGCATCCGCGACACGCGCGGCCCCGGCGCCGTGTTCGGCGGCTCCTATGGCTGGGCCAGCGCGGGTCGCTTTCATCACGCGCAGAGCCAGGTGCACCGCTTCCTCAACATCGCGATGGGCGGCTATGTCCGCTCGGTGAATTCCTATTCCTCCGGCGCATCCTCGGTGCTGCTGCCGCAGATCATGGCGGGCTACGAGGACATCACCAAGCGCAACGTCACCTGGCAGCAGATCGCTGATGAGACCGAGATCGTGCTGGCGTTCGGCGGCATGGCCTTGAAGAACTCGATGGTGGCCGGCGGCTCGATCAGCAAGCATGTCGAGCGTGGCGCGATGGCGGCGGCACGCCGGCGCGGCTGCGAATTCATCCTGATGAGCCCGCTTCGCGAAGACCTGCCGGTCGAGGCCGGCGCGGAATGGATGACCTGCATCCCCGGCACCGATACCGCGTTGATGCTCGGCGTGGTCCACACACTGGTCAGCGAGGGTCTGCACGATCAGGCCTTCCTCGATCGCTATACCGAGGGCTGGCCGGTGTTCTTGCGCTATCTCACCGGAGAGAGCGACGGTCAGGCCAAGGACGCGACATGGGCGGCTGCGATCTGCGGTATCGAGGCCGATGCGATCCGCAACCTGGCGCGGCGCCTCGTCGGCAAGCGCGCGCTCATCACCGTCTCGCACTCACTGCAGCGCGCCGAGCACGGCGAGCAACCGGTGTGGATGGGCATGGTGCTCGCTGCGGTGCTGGGCCAGATCGGGCTTCCCGGCGGCGGCTACGCCTATTCGCTGGGCGCGATCGGCTATTACGGCCGCCGCGTCAACGACGTGCCGGGGCCGACGCTCGGGCAGGGGCGCAACGGCGTCAGGGATTTCATTCCGGTGGCGCGCATCGCCGACATGCTGCTCAATCCGGGCAGCACCTATCGCTACAATGGCGAGACGCGGACCTATCCGGACATCCGCCTGGTCTACTGGGCCGGCGGCAATCCCTTCCATCACCACCAGGACATCAACCGCCTGCGCAGGGCGTTTTCGCAGGTCGACACGCTGGTCGTCCACGAACTCGCCTGGACCGCAACCGCGCGCCACGCCGACGTCGTGCTGCCCTCGACGATGACGCTGGAACGCGATGACATCGGTTATTCCAGCAACGACCCCCTGATGGTCGCGATGCACCGCATCGCCGAGCCGTTCGGGCTTGCGCGTGACGATTACGAGATCTTTGCCGACCTCGCCGATCGCCTCGGCGCTCGCGAGCCGTTCACCGAGGGGCGCACCTCGCGGCAATGGCTGGAGCATCTCTACGAGCCGACCCGCGCCTCGCTCGCCAAGCGCGGCCTTGAAGCTCCGAGTTTCGAGGAGTTCTGGCGGCGCGGCAGCCTGGTCGTGCCGCAGCAGCCCGACGATGGTGGCCGCTTGCGCAGCTTCCGTGAGGATCCGGTTGCGCATCCGCTGCCGACGCCGAGCGGGCGCATCGAGATCTACTCCGCGAAGATCGCCGGACATGGCGATGCGGATTGTCCTGGCCATCCGGTCTGGCTCGAAAAGAGCGATGTGCCCAAGCCTGCTGCGCCGTGCTTCCTCGTCGCCAATCAGCCGGTGACGCGGCTGCACAGCCAGCTCGACTTCGGTGGGCATTCGCTTGGCGCCAAGCATCGCGGCCGCGAGGTCGCGCGCATGAATCCGCGCGATGCGAACGCACGCAGCATCGTCGATGGCGACATCATCCGCCTGTTCAACGAGCGCGGCGCGTGCCTCGCCGCCGTTCACGTCACCGACGACATTGCGCCCGGTGTCGTGCAGCTGCCGACCGGTGCCTGGTACGATCCGATGGATCCTGAAGACGACGCCCCGCTCTGCGTCCACGGCAATCCCAACGTGCTGACGCGCGACATCGGCACCTCGTCCTTTGCGCAAGGCTGTACCGGCCAGCTCACGACGGTGGAGGTTGAGAAGTTCACCGGCAATCTGCCGCCGATCCGGGCGTTCGATCCGGTGTAGCCTAACCGTCTTTGAAAAAGGAAACTGGACCGCCGCCTGACGGCAGGGTCAGGTGGCGGCCCAGTGCGAACTCAGCGAACTTGGGGAAGTTGTAAGGCCGCGCGCAGACGCTAGCCCGGCCGCCGCGGGCATATCAAGTTTCGCTGTGTTGCAACGGCCAGGGATTGATTGCAGCCGCCTCCAAACCGCCACAGATGGCCGCCGGATATTTCGAATGGATCAGCTTTCGCTGGCGATTGTTACCGCCGTCTCCGCCGCATCCTCCAGGATCTCGTCGGACAATTTCCTGTCGTTGACCGCGCGCGCCAGTTGCAGGGCGCCGACCGTAATCGAATAGATCGCGATCGCCTTGCGCCGGCGCTCTTTGGCCGAGCCCTGCCTGATCTGCTCGGCCATCAGCGAGATGATGTCGGCGACCTTGCCGGTGAAAGCATCGCGCGTCGCCTTGGGATGTCGCGCGACCTCCGCCACCAGGGCAGCGGTCGGGCAGCCGTTGCCGGGGCGGTCGCGGTGTCGCGTCGAAAGGTAGTCGCGGATCGCGGTTTCGAGCGCGATGCCGTTTTCCAGATTGGCCTTGTGCCGCTCCTCGCGTCTTGTGAGTGCGTCATTGAGCACCTCCCGCACCAGCTCCTCCTTGGAGGCGAAGTGCGTGTAGAAGGCGCCATTGGTGAGGCCCGCCTCCGACATGATGCCAGCGAGGCCGACCGCGGCAATTCCGCTCTCGCGGAACTGGGCGGAGGCGACATCGAGGATGTGCCGGCGGGTGTCGTCCTTGTGTCCTTTGTCGTAGCGCATGGGCCCTCGTTCGCTCCTGACGCCGGCCTCGAAGGTGCGGCCACGGGATCGTGAGCGACCTGCTATTGCATTACGATCATAATATTGCATTATAGCCGTAATGCAATGGCTGCGACCTTCTGCGGCCCGGGAAAAAGACAAACAGGACCGCAGGAATGTCTGTCGAGGATGCCATCGCCCCGCCCATGTCCGTCGTGGAGGCGGCCGCGCCTCGACCCGCGGCGACATCCGCTGACCAGCGCCGCGCTGCGCTGTTGACCGCTCCGATCCTGCCGACGCTGTTCAAGCTCGCGGCGCCGACCGTGACCGTCCTGGTGGCGCAGACCGCGGTGAACATTGCGGAGGCCTATTATGTCGGTTTTGTCGGCACCGATGCGCTGGCCGGCGCGGCACTGGTGTTCCCGATCTTCATGCTCATGACGATGATGTCGAACGGCGGGTTCGGCTCCGGCGTCGCCTCGTCGGTAGCGCGCGCGGTCGGCGCCGGCCGCCGGGGCGATGCCGACGCGGCGCTGTTCCATGCGATCGTGCTTGCGATCATTGCGGGTGCGGTGTTCACGCTGGGAGTGCACTTTGCCGGCCCGGCGCTGTTCCGTGTCCTTGGCGGGCGGGGCGGCGCGCTCGAAGCCGCCGTCAGCTATTCCAGCTATCTGTTCGCAGGCGCGATCCCTGTGTGGGTCGTCAACCTCCAGGCGGCCGCGCTGCGCGGCTCCGGGAACGTCAAAGTGCCGGCGCTTGTGACCTTGATCGGCGCAATCGTGACCATTCCGGTCTCGCCGCTGCTGATCTTCGGCTTCGGGCCGGTCCCGAGCCTCGGCATCGCCGGGGCCGGTCTTGCTTTCGGGCTCTATTACGGAGCGGCAATGCTATTCCTGCTGCGCTACATGTCCTCCGGTGCGTCCGGCCTGCGGCTGCACATCGTGCCGCTCCGTGCGAAGATCTTCGGCGATATGCTGAAGGTCGGCATCCCCACCGCTTTCAACGCCGTGTTGACCAATCTCACCGTGATCCTCGTCACCGGCGCGGTCGGCCTGTTCGGCACCTCGGCGCTCGCCGGTTACGGCATCGCCTCGCGGCTCGACTACATCATGATCCCGCTGCTGTTCGGCATCAGCACGGCGACGCTGACCATGGTCGGCGTCAACATGGGCGCCGGGCAGACCGCGCGGGCGCAAAGGATCGGCTGGGTCAGCGGCGCCGCCGGCCTGATCATGACCGGCTCCATCGGATTGCTGGTCGCGATCTTTCCGACGGCCTGGCTGCATCTCTTCAGCCATGACGCTGATGTCGTGAGCGAGGGCGTGACTTACTTGCGCATCGTCGCGCCGGCCTATGCGGCGCTGGGGTTCGGCTTCGTCACCTCCTTCGCGGCGCAGGGCACGGGCCGGGCGATGGGCCCGCTGATGTCCGCGGTCGCGCGCATCCTGATCGCGGCCGGCGGCGGCTGGATTGCGGTGGCTTATTTCGGCGCGGGCATGACCGGGCTCGCCAGCCTGATCACCGCGTCACTCGCCGCCTATGCGATGATCTGCGTGCTGATCATGCTGTCACCGTCGACCTGGGGTGCCGAGCGGCGTGCCTAGGTAGGGCTTTCACGCGGCTGGTCACGGCCCCAATCTGCATTCGTTTCCTGTTTGGCGGTGAATGGAGAAGCGTCGCCCGCCGCGGGCGGTCAATATGGATTTTCATTTCATTGATTTCGCCCGGCGGAGAAGCGAATACGGTCCCTGTTACCATTGCTGAGTTATGGAGACCCTCGATGTCATTTCGTCCCGCCTTGATCCTCGTAACCGTGCTCGCCGCATGGTCGGCAGCAAGCTCCGCCGAGACCATCAAGATCGGCGTGACGCCAGGCCCGCACGCCCAGATCTTCGAGGCGGTGAAGCCGGTCGCGGCCAAGCAGGGCCTCGACATCCAGCTGATCGAGTTCTCCGATTATGTCGTGCCGAATGCCGCGCTCGATGCCGGTGATATCCAGGCCAATTCGTTTCAGAACCAGCCCTATCTCGACAACCAGAAGGCCGATCGCGGCTACAAGATCGAGTCGGTCGGCCTCACCGTGAATTTTCCGATCGGCGTTTATTCGAAAAAGCACAAGAGCTGGGCTGACGTCCCGGATGGCGGCAAGATCTCGATCCCCAACGATCCCACCAATGGCGGTCGCGTGCTGCTGCTCTTGCGCGACAAGGGCGTGATCAAGCTGAAGGACGGCGTCGGCTTCAAGCCGAGCGTGCTCGACATCACCGAGAACCCAAAGAAGCTGAAATTCGTCGAGGTCGATGCGGCGCAGGCGCCGCGCGCGCTCGACGACGTCGACGCCGCCGCGATCAACACCAATTATGCAACCCAGGCCGGCCTCGATCCGGTCAAGGATCCGATCCTGCGTGAGGACCCCAAGGGTCCCTACGTCAATCTGATCGCTGTGCGCAGCGCCGACAAGGATAAGCCCTGGGTCAAGATCCTGGTCGACAGCTATCACACGCCCGAGGTGAAGGAGTTCATCCTCACCAAGTTCAAGGGCGCGGTGTTGCCGAGCTGGTAGGCAAGCTGCCTAACCAAAGTCCTGCGCTGGAGGCCGATCCCGGCCGGCAGCCTTGCGCATTGCCCGCTTGTCTCGGGCCGCGGCAACCGACATCATCGGGCCGTGGCCATCCTCGCCCGACAGGGGTCGTATGAAACGCTTTGCCAACCTGAAACGCCTGGGATTCTTCACACGGCTGCTGGACGAGGCGCCGCCGGCGGAGCGCTACCGCTTCGCGGCCGAGCAGATCGTGCGTGCCGAGAAGGCGGGTCTCGATTCCGCGTGGATCGCGCAGCACCATTTTCACGAGCGCGAGGGCGGGCTGCCGTCGCCCTTCACCTTCCTCGGCTACGTCGCCGCTCAGACCTCGCGGATTCGCTTAGGGACGGGGATCGTCACCCTGCCGCTGGAGAGCGCGGTGCGGGTGGCGGAGGACGCCGCGGTGCTCGACCTGCTCTGCAATGGCCGGTTCGAGCTCGGCGTCGGCACCGGGGGGAACCCGTCCGCCTTCGCCGCCTTCGGCCTCGACGGCGCCCAGCGCAACGAGATATTTGCCCGCAATCTCGACGTCGTGCGCAAGGCGCTGACCGGCAAGCCGCTCGAGGGCGGCGACACGCTCTATCCGCAGCGGCCGCAACTGGACAAGCGCATCTGGCAGGCGACGTTCTCGGTGGCGGGCGGCGCGCGCGCCGGCAAGGCAGGCGACGGCCTGCTGCTGTCGCGCACCCAGCCGCGGGCCAAGGAGGCGCCAAACGCCACGCTTGCCGAAATCCAGAACCCGATCATCGATGCCTATCTCGCCGCGCTGCCACCAGGCGCCGAACCACGGATCATGGCATCGCGCAGTGTCTTCGTCGCCGACGATCATCGCGAGGCATTGGGGCTTGCGGATATTGGGCTGCGGCGCGCGCTGCCGCAGTTCATGAAGGGCGGTCACCTTCCTCCGGGCGAGACGCTGGAGGAGATGATCACAGCGTTCGACACGCATGTCGGCGGCACTGATGAGGTGATCGCTTCGCTGCGCACGGATGCGACCCTGGAGCGGGTGACGGATCTCGTGTTCCAGGTCCATTCGGTCGATGCACCCCATCCTTACGTCCTGCGCTCGATCGAGCTGGTCGCCGACAAGGTCGCGCCGGCGCTGGGCTGGAGCCGGACTGCGTCGGACGTGGCTCTGGCGGGCTAGTCAGAGTTTACGGAATTGCACGAGGTTTGAATGATGGCGCCGACTGATATCATCGACACGCTCGCCGGAATCGAACCGGGATCGGCGCTGGACGCCATTCGCGCCAAGCGTCTGCAGGCGCGCGAGAACGCGCAGAAGAGCTATCTCGCCTTGTTCGAGCCGATCGACGCTGGCGAATTCTCGCTGCTCGAACGTGCGGCGGTCGCGGCTTTCGTGACCGGACTGCATGGCGAGTCCCCGGTTGCCACCTTCTATCGCGACAAGCTTGCGGCGAGCGCCGGTGGTGCGGTTCTGCTTGAAACGATCGATGCGGAGATCGCGCGCGGCAAGACTTCCGGTCCGTATGGCTCGTTTCCGGCCGGTCCGCTGTCGGTCGAGAACACGGCAGGCCTGATTTACCGCGTGAGCGCGGCAAGCAAGCCCGTGCTCGGCGCCAGGCTCGTCGCAGCGTTCGAGCATGCGCACCTCCTGGTGTTCCGGCCGCGCGATGCGGCGTCCAGCGACATGAAGGCGCTGCTTGCCGCCGGCTGGTCTCCCACGGGCATCGTCACGTTCTCACAGCTCGTCGCGTTCCTTTCGTTCCAGGTCCGGGTTGTCTGCGGCCTGCGCACGCTCGCCACCGTGAACGCATAAGAGGAGGCTGGCACATGAGCGCCGCTGTCAATCCGCCCGTCGTCTTCACCCAGGATGAGCTCGGCTGGGTCTCCTGGATCGAACCGCTGCCGGAGGCCGAACTGACCGAGCGGCACTTCGCCGGCCTTGTCGATCGCGCCCGCGCCAAATCGGAATATTTCCGCCTGCTGGTGCGCGATCCCGAGGTGCTGGAAGCCCGTACCAAGACCGACAAGGACATCTTCTACAATGTCGCCGACGGCCTGCCGCGCGCCGAGCGCGAGCTGGCTGCCGCTGCGACGTCGCGCTACAATGGCTGTATCTATTGCGCCTCGGTTCATGCGCGCTTTGCTAGCACCTATTCCAAGCGCCGCGATGACGTGCAGAAGCTGCTCGATGAGGGCGTCAATGCCGATCTGGGCGAACGCTGGAATGCCGTGGTCAAAGCCTCGGTGGCGCTGGCCTCGACGCCGATCGCGTTCGGCCCTGATAACATCGAGGAGCTGCGGAAAGCAGGCCTCGACGATGCCGAGATCGTCGACGTCATCAACGGCGCCTCGTTCTTCAACTGGGCGAATCGGCTGATGCTGTCGCTGGGCGAGCCCTCGAAATAGTCTTTTCAACATCTGACTGGATGGAGCCGTACATGAGCAACATCAATCGTCGAACTCTGATCAAGGGCTCACTCGCCGCTGCAGTGGCGGGGACGTCGCTCTCGCGCGCCGCTTATGCCGACACCGATCCGATCCTGCTCGGCGTCAGCGGTCCGCTCACGGGGCCCAACGCGCAATACGGCACGCAATGGAAGCAAGGCTTCGATCTCGCCCTCGACGAGATCATGGCCGCCGGCGGCATCAACGGCCGCAAGCTCGCCTACACCTTCGAGGACAGCCAGAGCGACCCGCGCCAGTCGGTGGCGATCGCCCAGAAGTTCGTGTCCGATCCTCGGATCGTGCTGGAGCTTGGCGATTTCTCCAGTCCCGCCTCGATGGCGGCTTCGCCGATCTATCAGCGCGGCGGACTCGTGCAGTTCGGCTTCACCAATTCGCACCCTGATTTCACCAAGGGCGGCGATTTCATGTGGAGCACCTCGGTCAGCCAAGCCGACGAGCAGCCGCTGCTCGCGCGATATGCGGTCAAGGGCCTCGGCCTCAAGCGGCTCGCGGTGCTGCACCTCAACACCGATTGGGGCCGCACCAGCCGCGACTATTTCAACAACGCGGCCAAGGAATATGGCGCCGAGATCGTCATCACCGAAGGCTACATCGCCGAGGAGCGCGACTTCCGCTCCACGCTGGTCCGCGTGCGTGACGCCAATCCTGATGGCCTCGTCCTGATCTCCTATTATTCTGACGGTGCGTTGATCGCGCGCCAGGCGCGTCAGATCGGGCTGAAGCAGGTGATCTGTGCCGCGAGCTCGGTCTATTCGCCGAAATTTCTCGAGCTCGGCGGAGATGCCGTCGAGGACGTTCATGTCGGCACGCGCTATTTCCCGGAAGATCCGCGGCCCGAGGTGCAGAAATTCATCGCCGGCTTCAAGAAGAAGTACAACGGGCAGGAGCCCGACGCGTTCAACGCATATTCCTATGATGCAATGAACATGGCCGCCGCCCTCGTGAGAATCGGCGGCACCGACCGTCGCGCCATCCGCGACGCCTTCGCCAAGGTCAAGGACGTGCCCAGCGTGATCTTCGGCACCGCGACCTTCGACGTCGCGACCCGCCGCGTCAAGGGCGCGATGAATGCCGAGCTCGTCGTGCGCAAGGGCCAGTTCGCGCTTTGGGACGGCAAGCCGACCTGAATGATGGCCGGAGCACTCGCCACCGGCCTTTCTCCCTCCATTAGGAACCCTGCGTGTCTTCCTGGCTCGACTACACCATCAACGGCCTGATCGTCGGCAATGTCTACGCTCTGGTTGCGGTCGGGCTCGCGCTGATCTTCGGCGTCAGCCGGCTGATCAACTTTGCGCAAGGCTCGATCTATTTGGTCGGCGCCTATATCGGCTGGGTCGCGGTGGTGCAGCTGCATACGCCGCTGCCGCTCACCATCATCTTCGTGGCGGTGCTGGCGGCACTGGTCGGACTGGTCATCGAGCGGTTCGGGCTACGGCCGCTGCAGAACTCGGTGCGCATTGCGCCGCTGCTGGCCACAATCGGGATCAGCTTCGTGCTCGATCAGCTGGTGATGCTGACCTTCTCGCCCAATCCGCGCGCGCTGCCGAGCCAATTGCCTGACGTGCGTTTCCAGGTCGGCGGCGGCACGATCGGACCGCTTGACCTGCTCATTGCCGGCGTCGGCATTTCCAGCGCGCTTTTGCTGTTCGTGTTCCTGCGTTATAGCAAGCTCGGCTGGGCGGTGCGTGCGGCCTCGCAGGACCGCGACGCCGCGATGCAGATGGGGGTCGACGTCAACCGCGTCAATCAGACCGTGTTCGGCATCGCGGCCGCGCTCGGCGGCGTCTCCGGCCTTCTGGTCGGCATGTACTACAATCAGATCGACACTGCGATGAGCCTGCAGGCGACGCTGAAGGGCGTCGTCGCCGAGGTCGTCGGCGGCGCCGGCAATGTGCCCGGCGCTGTGGTTGGTAGTCTTCTGCTGGGACTGGTCGAGAGCTACGGCGTCGCCGTCTTCGGCACCAGCTATCGCAATCTGTTCGCCTTCCTGCTGCTGGTGATCGTGCTGGTGCTGCGGCCGAACGGCCTGTTCGCCAGCGCCCGGCAGGCGCCGCCCGAGCCGCTCACCGGCACCTTCATCGCACCGAGCCGGCCGGTGCGGATTCCGCGCTGGGCCTTGGCCGTCGCGGTTGCCGTGTTCGTGCTCCTGCCGCTGCTGCCGGTGTCGTTCTACGTGCTCCAGACCCTGATCAACGCCTGGCTGCTCGGCATGCTCGCGCTGAGCCTCACGCTGGTGGCCGGCACGATCGGCCAGGTCTCGCTCGGGCACGCCGCGCTGCTTGCGATCGGCGCCTATACTTCGGCGCTGCTGTCGCTGACACTCTCGGTTCCAGTCGGCCTCGCCATCATTGCCGGCGGGTTGATGAGCGCCGCGCTCGGCACGATCCTGATCTCGCCCTCGTTCCGCCTGCGCGGGCATTACGTCTCGATCGCGACGCTCGCCATCGGCGAGATCGTCTCGCTGGTGATCTTGAACTGGGAAAGCGTCACGCGCGGGCCCATTGGCATTTCCGGCATCCCGCCATTGTCGCTGTTCGGCTATGATCTGATCAGCCCTGCGTCGGTGTACTGGTTCGCCTTTGCGGTGATGGTCGTGCTCGCACTGTTGCAGGCCCGCCTGCTCGGCTCTCATCTGGGCCGCAGCTTTCGCGCCATCCGCGACGACGATATCGCCGCGCGTGCCTATGGGCTCAGCCTGAACCGCTATAAATCGCTGGCCTTCATCTTCGGCGGTTTCGCGGCCGGAATCAGCGGCGGCATTGCCGCGCATCTCTACTCCTACATCAACCACGAGACCTTCAACACGCAGCAATCGATCCTGGCGCTGACCGTCGTGATCCTCGGCGGCCTCGGCAATGTCGTCGGCGCCATTGTCGGTGCGGTCGCGCTGGTCGGCCTGCCCGAAATGTTCCGAATCGCAGCCGAGTATCGCATCCTGATCTACGGCATCGTGCTGCTGCTGCTCGTGCGGTTCAGGCCGCAGGGCCTGCTGGGGACGATCTGATGGGGGAGCCGCATGCACCGCTGTTATCGCTGCGCGGGCTGACGCGCCGCTTCGGCGGCTTGACGGCCGTTGACGGTATCGATCTCGATCTCGCCAAGGGCGGGCTCGTCAGCATCATCGGCCCGAACGGCGCCGGCAAGACCACCCTGTTCAACCTCGTCGCCGGGCTCGACCGGCCGGACGCAGGCGAGCTTCGTTTCGAGGGGCAAGACATCACCGGCCTGTCGCCGGAACGACTGGCGGGGCAGGGCATCGCGCGCACCTTCCAGCTCGGCCGCGTCTTCGGCAATCTCAGCGTGATGGACAACGTCCTGATCGGCGCCCACACGCGCCTGCGTGCGGTGAAGCCTGCCGTGCCGGTGATCGGCCCGCTGCTGGAATTGGGACTGGCGCTGCTGCGTCCTCCAAGCGTCAGGAACGAGGAGGAGCGGCTGCGCGAAGAGGTCAAAGCCATTCTCGCCCGTTTTGGTGAGCGGCTCTTACCGCGGATCGACCAGCCCGCCTACAGCCTTTCTTACGCCAATCGCCGCCGCGTCGAGATCGCGCGCGCTTTGGCGCTGAAGCCGCGTCTTTTGCTGCTCGACGAACCCACCGCCGGCATGAACCCGAGCGAGACCGCGGAGATGCAGGCGTTGGTCGCCGAGCTGAAGGCGGAGGGCCTGACCATCCTCCTGATCGAGCACAAGCTGGAGATGGTGATGCGCCTCTCCGACCGTGTCATCGTCATGGACGAGGGCAAGAAGATCGCGGAAGGACCGGGCGAACAGGTGCGTGGCGATCCCAAGGTGATCGAGGCTTATCTCGGCCACGGCCTCTCGGGAACGACGGAGCAGGAGAGCGCGGCATGACGACGAGCGCACCCGCACCGCTGCTGGCGCTGACCAACGTCAACACCTTCTACGGCCAGGCCCAGGTCCATTTCGACCTCTCCATCACGGTGGGCCGCGGCCACATCGTGTGCCTGCTCGGCGGCAACGCCAGCGGCAAGTCGACGACGATGAAGATCATTCTCGGCCTGGTGAAGCCGCGCTCGGGCGAGGTGACGTTCGACGGCGTCTCGCTGATCGGCCTCACGACGCCGCAGATCGTCCGCCGGGGCATCGCCTCGGTGCCGGAGGCGCGACGGCTGTTTGCGGATATGAGCGTGCGCGAGAACATCTTGATGGGCGCTTTCGTACGTAACGACCGCAGCGCCGTGGCGCAGGATCTCGACAAAATGCTCACGCTGTTCCCAAAGCTCGGCCAGCGGCTGGCGCAGCGCGCGGGCTCGTTGTCCGGCGGCGAGCAGCAGATGGTCGCAATGGCGCGGGCATTGATGAGCCGGCCGCGCTTGATCGTGATGGACGAGCCGACCATGGGCCTGTCGCCGCTCTATGTCGATCGCGTGCTGGAGCTGATCCGCACCATCAACCAGGAAGGTGTCTCGATCTTCATGGTCGAGCAGAACGCCAGCCTTGCGCTGGAGATCGCCCACGAAGCCTATGTGCTCCAGACCGGCAAGATCGTGCTGTCGGGCCCGGCGCGGACACTGAAGGAAGACCCGCGCGTGCGCGATGCCTATCTCGGCGGCTCCGAGGCGGCATAGGGCACCGCTGCCTCCATCGTCATGGCCGGGCTCGACCGGCCATCCACGTCTTGCTTTGCAGCGAAGAACGTGGATGCCCGGGACAAGCCCGGGCATGACGACCTCGTTCTGGGCTAGTCAGTATGACCATCTTGTGAAAAGATCATACCGCTGAAGCAATGGTGTGCGGCGGAATGCGTGACGTGACGATATCGTCTAAGCGGGCGATCGAGCCCGGACTCGTGTTGTTGTTCGGCGGTCTCCTCGCCGCTAATGTTGTCGCATGGGCCTGGGCTTTCGCGGCGTTCGGCGACCGGCCTGCGGTGATGGCGACCGCGCTGCTCGCCTGGGTGTTCGGCCTGCGTCACGCGGTCGACGCCGATCACATCGCCGCCATCGACAATGTCGTGCGCAAGCTGATGCAGGCGGGCGATACGCCGCGCAGCGTCGGCCTTTATTTTGCGCTTGGCCATTCCAGCGTCGTGGTGGTCGCGTCCATGTTGCTCGCTTTCGGCGTGGTCAGCCTCGGCGGCGACAGCCTGTTGAAGGAGGTCGGCAGCCTGATCGGCACCTCGGTGTCGGCGCTGTTCCTGCTGGCGGTCGCGGCGATCAACCTCGCCATCTTCGCCGGCTTGTGGCGGACCTTTCGCGCGGCGCGCGAGCAGGGCGTTCACGACGCCGCCGGACTGGATGCACTTCTTGCCAACCGCGGATTTCTCGGGCGGCTGTTCGGTCCGATGTTCCGCCTGGTGACCAAACCTTGGCACATGTTCCCGCTCGGATTGCTATTCGGCCTTGGCTTCGACACCGCGACCGAGATCGGCCTGCTCAGCATCTCCGCCTCCGAAGCCGCGCGCGGTGCTTCGCTTGCCGACATCCTGGTTTTCCCCGCGCTGTTCGCGTCGGGCATGGCGCTGGTCGACACCGCCGATTCCGCGCTGATGGTGAGCGCCTATCGCTGGGCCTTCGTCGATCCCCTGCGCAAGCTCTGGTACAACCTGACGATAACAGGCGCGTCCGTCGCGGTCGCGCTGTTCATCGGCGGCGTCGAGGCGCTTGGCCTGATCTCCGATCGGTTTGGACTCGACGGCGGTGTGTGGGCGCTCGTCGGTGTTCTCAATGAATCGCTCACCAATATCGGCTTCGCGGTGATCGCGCTGTTTGTGATCGCCTGGATGGTCTCGCGCCTGTTTTACCGCCGCGTGTTTGCGGCAGCTTGATAGCGTCAGGCCGACGCCGCGCTCGGCATCTGCTCCGCCGGCTGATCGTCGCCGTTGGGATCGCCTGGCGCGGTCGCCCAGGCCAGTTCCACCAGCGTGACGATCCGGCGTCCGCCGCCGTCGAGCTGGACCACGATCAGGCCCTGCTCCTCCATGTAGCCGAGCAGGCGCTGCGCCCGGCGCAGCGAGTGCGAGCCGTAGGCGCGGGCGATCGCGGCATCGCCGGGGCAAGGCCAACCTTCCTTGGCGGCGCGCGCGATCATCATGAACACGCCCTGCATGTCGTCGGGCAGGATCGAAGCACGGAGCGTCACCTCCTGCCACGCATCGTCCTCGGCCATATCAGTGCCGAGCCCGGCGCGCGCATGCGTCAGCATGCGGCGGAATTCGCTGAGGTCAGGCACGGAGGCGCCGAGGCCTTCGATCCGGCAGCGGACCACGAATTCCTGATAGAGCACGCCGATGGCGCGGAAGCCGGCATCGGGGGCGGCCAGCACGGCGCGCAGCGTTCGATCCACGCGTTCGCGCCGCTCGGCGAGCTCTTCGGCGCTGACGGGGACCTCGACCTCCTCTAGGCTGATCTCGGGCGCAGCGGCCTTCGCCGCACGGAGCTGCTCGAGCAAATCAGGCGCCGGCCGGCGCTGTGGCCGGCTGGCATCGGGCGGCGGCGCAGCCAGGATCACCGCGCGCGCATCCTCCAGCGTCGCTCCAGGCAGCGGCATCAGGCGCGGCGTCGAATTGCGCGGAGATGTGTCGGTCGGGCCGATGTTCAGGCGCAACGGACGGCGCGACAGCGCAGGTCCCAGCGCCATGAATTGCCCGCGTTCGAGATCGCGGAAGGCTTCCGCCTGCCGCCGCTCCATCCCGAGCAGATCGGCGGCACGTGCCATGTCGATGTCGAGGAAGGTCCGGCCCATGAGGAAGTTCGAGGCTTCCGCCGCGACGTTCTTGGCGAGCTTTGCCAATCGTTGCGTCGCGATGACGCCGGCGAGTCCGCGTTTGCGGCCGCGGCACATCAGATTGGTCATGGCGCCGAGCGAGAGTTTGCGCGCCTCGTCCGAGACTTCACCGGCGACGGCCGGCGCAAACAGCTGCGCCTCGTCGACGACCACCAGCATCGGGTACCAATGGTCGCGCTCGACGTCGAACATCCCGCCGAGGAAGGCGGCGGCGCGCCGCATCTGGTTCTCGGCGTCCAGTCCCTCGAGATTGAGCACGGTGGAGACGCGATGCAGCCGCGCGCGTTCGCCCGCGACTTGCAGGCCGCGCTCGGTGTGATCCTCGGCGTCGATCACGAGATGGCCGAATCGTTCGGCCAGGGTGACGAAATCGCCTTCGGGATCGATGATGGCCTGCTGCACCCAGGGCGCGCTCTGTTCCAAGAGGCGCCTGAGCAGATGCGACTTGCCGGAACCGGAGTTGCCTTGCACCAGAAGCCGGGTCGCCAGGAGTTCCTCGAGGTCCATGGCCGCCGCGGCGCCCGCCGTGGTCAGCCCCATCTCGATCGCAACCGTCATGTCCCCGACTCAAATCCCGCCATTCGCGGACAGGGGCTTATCAACCGGATCGGGACGCGTCGAGGGAAACAGGGCGAATCAGGCCGCGTTGCCCACGGGGGACTTCAGGCGTGACCGGATAGCCGTAGAAGTGCGGGCCGATAAGGTGCGCGAGGATCGTCGTCGTCATTCTCAGGGATCGCGCAGGAGCCGAATTCCTGCCGGATCCGCTCGATCTCGGCGATGCGCTCATGCAGCCGCTGCAGATGCTCCGCCGACGTCGCCCGCCAGAATCGAAAGGTGTCTGCGGTCAGCGGCAGAAATGCCGTGCCTGATAGCGTCGGTTCGGGAACGACCGTGCGTCCGAGCAGCAGGAACCGGTTCGCGCCGGAGACCACGAGGGTCGCATAGCCGCGGTTGCCGATTCGCCTGATCCCGTTCAGCGACCATTCCGCGAGTTTGCTGAAATAGGGTTCTTCGCGCCAGCGATCGGGGCAGTGGTCATCGACCGTGACGTTCACGGCATCCTGGCTGAAATGCACGACGATGCCGGACTTCGCGGGAAACCATTCGTCGTCGAGGTGGCCTTGCAGCCAGGCGCAGGCGAAGGCGCGGCACATCTGTGGGCGGCGGTCGTAGATGGTGCAGCCGGTGCCTGTCCGCCAGTGCTTGCAGAGTTGGTGCGCGGCTTTGTCGACTGCGGCGACCTCGAGAATGTCGCAGCAGGCGTTGCACGATCCGCACTGCCGGGTCAGCGGCGCGGACTTCGGCAGGCCAGTCGCGCGAAAGCCCCGGCTGTCGCGAACCAGCAGCATCTGCTTCTCGAGCGCATTCAACGCACGTTCGATTTTGAGACGGGATAGTCCGGTGGCGTCGATCACGCCCTTCATAGTCGTCGCGCCTGCCTCTACCGCGCGGACGACGCTCAGCATCGCCTGGTCCATTGTTGTTGTTCTTGTTGCCTCGGTTTTCCTGCCTGGCCTCCCGGCGGGCGCCGAAACAGCAGACTGGCAAACAGGTCACGGACACCTGACTTGAACAGCTATAATGATCACCTTTCTGCTTCAGGACAAGAAGACGGGGCCTGCCGTGTGCGCATGCAGCGCTTGCGGAAATGCAAGATCACGAAGCGTGGTCACGCCCGTCATTGACGTCATTTGGAGCGTGAATTCGGCCGCGCGGCTCAATTCGCGGCCTGATGAGGCCGTGGCGGTGCGCAGAGTCGCCAGAAGATCGAGCGTGACAGGCGTTGTCGTCACGCAGTCGTGATATCGCTCGATCTCTCCTGCCGAACTTGCGCGACGTCAACGCCGGAGGCGAGCGCGCGCGGCATCCTCGTCGAACACTGCAGGGCGGTCTTGCATGCTCAACCGACGACGTTTCATGGCGGGAATTGCCTGCGCGGCTGCAATGCGGTCACAGCCGTCGCACGCGGCCGCAGCCATGACATACGCGGAGGCGGTGCGCGCCACCTGGGCACCGTTGCGCGCCGAAGGCGGCCTTGGCGAAATCGTCCGCTATGCGACGCTGGCCGCCAACAGCCACAACACCCAGCCCTGGCGCTTCACCATGGGGCCGCGCAGCATCACCATCGCGCCGGATTTCTCGCGTCGCTGTCCCGCGGTCGATCCGAACGATCATCATGTTTTCGTCAGCCTCGGCTGTGCGGCCGAGAACCTGACACATGCGGCCCCCGCCCTCGGGCTGCGGCCGACGCTGCGGTTCGAAGCCGATGCGATCATGGCAGATCTCGAAAGCACTGCGGCGGAGCAATCAGCGCTGCTGGCCGCGATCCCGCACCGGCAGTCGACGCGCGCCGTCTATGACGGCAAGCCCGTGGCGACCGACCTCTTGCGCGAGCTGGAACGGGCCGGCACCGGGGAAGGCGTTGCGATCCTTCTCGTCACCGACCGCGGGCAGATGGCGGCGGTGACGGATTACGTGGTCGAGGGCAACACGATGCAGATGCGTGACGCCAGGTTCATGGACGAGCTCAAGGCCTGGATCCGCTTCAGCGAGAGCGAGGCGGTTGCGACCATGGACGGCCTGTTCTCGCGCGCTTCGGGCAATCCGGCTCTGCCGCGCTGGCTGGCGCAGCCGCTGCTGCCTTTCGTGCTCACCGAACGCAGCGAGAACGACAAATACCGCGCCGGTATCCAGAGCTCCGCCGGCCTTGCGGTGTTCGTCGCCGAGCGTGACGACGCCGCACATTGGGTCGAGGTGGGACGCGCCTGCCAGCGCTTCGCCCTGCAGGCGACGGCGCTCGGATTGAAATATGCCTTCGTCAACCAGCCGGTCGAGGTGCCGGGCCTCCGCCGTCAACTGGCGGCCTATCTCGACCTCGGCGCGCGCCTGCCCGATCTGGTGGTGCGTTTCGGCACCGGGCCGGAGCTGCCCAAGTCGTTGCGCCGGCCCGTTGCTCAGGTGATCGCGAGAGGCGCGAAATAACGCCGCCGCGCTAAAGCCGTCACTGCGCGCCCGATCCGCCCTGCACGATCTTCTCGTTCAGCTTCTGGTCGACGGTCTCGACCGTGCGGTCGATCTCGGCATTGGGCACGCCGAGTTGATGCGAGATCAGCTTCACCAGCAGGTCGACGCGCTCGATGAAGGGCGCGCCGCTGGCCACGGCCCGAGCCGCCGACGACGGCTTCAGCAGGCTCTCGGCGGCCTTGGCGTATTTCGCGAACGGCACCTGGTCCGCGGGGTCGGCGCCGAGGCGGCGCGCGATCGCGTCGACATGGTCGTAGATCGTCTGCGAGCGCTTGAGGTCGCCATGCACGGCATCGCGGATCGACTGCGGCTCGTGCGGCGTGATGCAGCGGTAGTTGCCGGTGAGCAGCATCGACCATTTCGCCAGCGGCACGAATAGCGAATCGAACACCTTCAGCTTGACCGGCACATCCTTGCCGTCGAGCGTCACCGCGTCGATGTCGGATTCGAGCTCGCGCAGCACCTTGTTGTGCTTATCGTCGGCGAAAACGGAGGCCTTGAAGTTCGTGGGCAGCCCGACATGCAGCACGTTCGCCGCCTCTTCCGGCGGACGGAAGGCCTGCGGATCGGGCGAGCACAGCGTGACCAGCCCCGGTTCGAACCGCTCCCACACCTGCGCATTGGTGTAGGCCTCTTCCAGGTCCATGTCGGCGAGCGCCGGGATGCGCTTCAGGTACGGCAACGGCGGCATGTTCATGATCGACAGGCACGGCAGCTTCGCCGCGGCGATCTTGACCATGAGCATGCGGACCGTGTGGTTGGTATATTGCGGCTCCTGCATCGCCAGCCCGACCATGTCGTAGCGGGACACGTCGACATTCTGCGGCGTCACCGCATCCAACTTGCCGGGCAGGTCGCGCGAGAAGATCGCGCGGTGCACGGCTTCGTCGCGCAGCTTGATGCGCACCTCGGTACCGTCGCGGTTGATCAGCTCCGCGGTCTTGGCGCGGCAGACCAGGGTCACGTTGTGCCCGGCCATCAGCAGCTTGGTGCCCAGCAGGGATCCGTAGGAAGCCCCTAAAATCAAAATGTTACGCGCCATGTTTCGTCCCCTCGATATCTGGTGTGATTTTTGAGCCCCGGTCCGTGATCCCAGGTGCGTTGAGGGGCATGTAAGTCAAACGGGTCAGTGATGGCAACTGGGATAATGCATACAAGGACCGCCGCCTTTTCCGAAGCCGGCTGGCCCAGGCGGCCGTCATTGCCCGATTGAACAGGATCGCCGACTGGCCCTCCGCTCAGAGGCCTGCTGTTTTACGGAAGCCGGGAGTCGTCGAGCATCGGCGAGGCGGCAATCCGCCGCACATCCTCGTGCCTTCAATGTCATCAATGGGATCTATTTTTAGTCGTTGGTGGCAACAAAAAATTGCAAAGCCGGCGTCGCAAAAATGGCAGAGTGCGCGGACTATGACAGTACGTCAGCAACGGAGCTGAGACGTGACGATTGAGTTGAGGCCGCGCGACGTTCGCATCGAAACGGGCTCGTTGGAAAGACCGGCGGTTTGGTCCGGCCGGGTCGCTGCGCGAAGGCCGGAAGGCCCGAGCGCATATCCCGCCAATTGCTGACGAGCGCGCCGAGATGCAAGCTGATCATCGCTCTCGTCCCTCGTGCAACGGCGCCGGGCGAAACCTGGCGAGGTTGCGAAGCCGCGCGTCCGGATTCTTCGAGAGCCTGTCCGTCGCAGAGCTCGTACGCGAGACGCGCAGGCATGTATGGATTTCGGACTGGTCGAGGATCGCGGACGAGCACCTGGCGTTCGCGGCGACCGCGCGCAACGACGGCTCTGCGCAAGATGCGCGGGAGGCGTGGCTGTGCGGGCTGACGGCGCTCGAGGTTGCGCGCAGCCTGGCCTGTCCGGGAGACCTCGATGGCACCGATCTCGCGGAGAAGGTCGGTCAGGGCCTGCGGGGCTTCGCGGATGACGCCGGTCCGGCGATCGAGCGGGTCGAGATCGATGGCCCCGATGAAGCGGTGCTTGCCGGCTTCTTTCTTCCGGCGCGCCATCACGGGTCTTCCGCACCCGTGGTCATCTGCGTCGGCGACGAGGGCATGGCCCGGGGCTCGATGATGAGCCGGTTGCTGCCGGGCTCGCTCTGCGGGACCATGTCGCTGCTGTTCATCGACGTCGGCCAACCCTCCGTTCGCCGTCCGTCCCGGCAGGAGCAGGCGCTTCATGGCTGGCTGGATTATCTGGAAGCCCGTTCGGATGTCGATCCGCAGCGGATCGCGATCTATGGCGAAGGAGCGGGCGCCGCGCACGCGTCCCGGCTTGCGTTCTCGGATCGCAGGATTGCTGCCGCCATATGTGACGGCGGTGTTGCGATGCCGGCCATGCGTCGGGCGTGGCTGCGCCGGACCATCGGCATGGGCCCGTCCGTCGATGACGGCACCGCAGCGGCATCGTTGGTACCGTCGCGCCGGATCGCATGTCCGCTGCTCGTGGTTGTCGGCAGCCGCTCCATGGTCTGGGAGCAGGACGCTCTCGAATTGCAAGCCGGCTATCGGCAGGCCGGAGCCGATTGCTCCGTCGCCGTGCCGAACCGCATCCCGCATCCTCTCGGCGAGGTCGAGAATTTCGTCGCGGTCGACGACTTTATCTTCGAATGGCTGGACGGCAAGCTCGGAGCCGAGCGGAAGCTCGATGCCGTGACCTACCTCTGACGCACGATTCCGAAAGTGCGCGCTCTAACAATTGCGGCGCCGTGAGCCCGGGCCGTCGCTGCGCGTGGAATGATCGACGGCTCAGGACGCATCGATCGCCAGCAGGCGCGCAGCCAAGCGGGCGTTCTTGGCGATCGTTGCGAGCGTGGCATTGAGATCAGCCAGGGTCTTCTCGTCGAGTTCGTTGAACATGGTCGAGTTCAGAGCGAGCTTGCGCTTGGATAGTTTTTCGATGTCGGCCGTCGCCTTTGTCGTCAACGACATCAGGACGAAGCGTGCATCGTCGGCGCCGGGGCGCCGCGACAAGAGGCCTGCCTTTTCGAGACTCTTGGTCTGGTTGGTCACGAAGGCCGGGTGGACCCGCAGCTTGTTCGCAATGTCGATGCCGGCCACGCCGCGCCCTTCGTCGAGCTCGGTGATTGCCATCAGGATCAGCCACTGCGGCTCGGTAATACCCAGCAGTCCAGCCCAGCTGGTGTGGATGTCCTCCAGCTGAGAATGGATCTCGACGACGTTCCAGATGAAGTCTCTGATCGCTCTGTCGAGTTTCTTCTCGATCATGCGGCTTGTCCCCTCCGTTTGGCTTGGTCATTTTTTTGATGAGATATGGACAGGCCTTGCCCGCCCGCGCAAGCCATGTTGGGGCCGTAGACCTATCATACCAAAGCGCAAGGACGCTTATTGCTTGCAAAAAGCAATTAATTAAATTAGGTCTGTGGTCCTCAGAATTTGCTGCTCTTGACCTTTCGACGACAGCGATGTGAGACCTCCAAGAAAGCCCTCGGGATGCCCCCCGAGGGCTTTTTCCGTTAATCGGGCCGGTTAACTGAAGGTTACTAAGCCGGATGCGGGCCCTGTTGCCCCCGTGCAACATTCGGTTCCGAAGTTTCGATTTACCAAATCAACAAATTGAGACGGTTGTTTTTATAAACTATACGTGAGTCCACGATGGAGGGGGCACCTCGCTGTCGTTTCAGTTCCGAACCTTCTGTGCGGACTGGATTGAACGGAAATTGAAGAGGGCAGAGCGGCCTCCCATCGGGGAGCCGAGCCCCCGGAACCGACTTGGAGGCTTACTAATGAAGTTGACGAAGACGCTCTTTCTCGGCACGGCCGCCAGCCTGATGGCTGTCTCGGGCGCGTTCGCAGCCGATCTCCCCGTGAAGGCCAAGGCGGTCGAATACGTGAAGATCTGCTCGCTGTACGGCGCCGGCTTCTACTACATCCCGGGCACCGACACCTGCATCAAGCTGGGTGGTTATCTGCGTGCGGATGCCAACCTCGGCACCAACTCGGACTTCAATCCGAACCAGGGCGGTACTGCGGGTGCCCGCAACCGCCTGATGAACTACTACACCTTCCGCGCCCGTGAAGACCTGAACATCGATACCCGCACCGCGACCGAATACGGCGTGGTCCGCACCTTCTTCGATGGCGTCTTCACCTGGACGACCGGCAACTACACCCCGACCGGTTCGGCAACGGGCGGCACCGTGTATAGCGGCGCGCTCGGTCTGAACGCTGCGGGCACCGCCCTCGTCGGTTCGAACGGCAGCGGCAGCGTCAACGGCACCGACGGCAACACCTCGGCCGGTGCACTCGGCGTCTACTACGCTTTCATCCAGTTCGCCGGCTTCACGATGGGTAAGGCCGTGTCGCAGTTCGACGCGCCCTGGACCAACTATCCCGGCAACCTCACCGACAACCTCGTCGGCGGCGGCGGCACCGTTACCGGCGTCACTCAGTTCACCTATACGGCCGACTTCGGCCAGGGCGTGACGGCGTCGTTCTCGGCTGAAGATGCCACGGCTTACTATCAGGCCGGCAACCTGAACATGAGCGGCGCGACGGCGGGCGGCATGATCGGCGGCTCGTATGGCACCAACGCCATCGGCGGTTCGCGTTCGCCGAACCTCGTCGGTGCGGTGCGAGTCGACCAGGCCTGGGGCCTGTTCCAGGCGTCGGTGGCTGCGCATGACAACCACGTTGGCTATTACGGCGCGACCGAAGCCACTGGCCACCCCGACGACAAGTGGGGCTGGGCCGTGCAGCTCGCTCTGTCGATCAAGAACATCCCGACCGGCGCAGGTGACACGATCAACATCCAGGGCGTCTACACCGACGGTGCGACGCGCTACAACTTCCAGAACCTGTCTGGCAGCAGCTATGCTCTGTACGGCAGCTCGAGCGCTGCCGGCGCTTACGGCAGCCTCGGCTTCGCCCAGGCGCCCGACACGGTGTTCGTGACCGGCAGCTCGCAGGAGACGGTCAAGACCTGGGGCTTCCGTGGCGCTTACACCCACAACTGGGATCCCTACTGGAACTCCTCGCTCTACGGCGCCTACGCTCAGGCCCAGTTTGGTACGCTCGCCAAGACCACCCTGTGCGGCGCCGGCGGTACTGGCGGCGTGTTCGGCGGCCTGGCTGGTGTGACCAGCTGTAACCCGGACTTCGCGATCGGTCAGATGGGTGTCGTCACCCGCTGGACTCCGGTCAAGAACCTGACGTTCTCCGCGGACCTCTCCTGGACCCACCTCGACCAGAAGTACGCGGGTTCGGTTGGTATCTCCCCGAGCGTCACGACTGCCAAGCCGGTCGCGGTTTACGAGCTGAAGGACCAGGACTCGCTGGCTCTGATCCTGCGCGCCCAGCGCAACTGGTAAGCTCGATCGATCCAGACACGTAACGCGCACCCGGCGGGAAACCGCCGGGTGTTTTTTTGTGCCGGATAGGGCTGTGGGGCGACGGGCAAAACACCGCTGAGGCTGTCAATCCGCTTGCGCAAAAATATTCCGCTTTACCGAAATTCGGAAATGACGTATGTGTCGCCCATCCCGGCTTGGTCTTGAGGGGCGATCGTCCGTCGTCACGTTCGCGAGCCGGGGATGCGGTGGACGCGGCAGCGTCGGCACGATGGGGTGCGGGCAGGGCGGGTAGTCCCTGTGAGCCCGAAACCTGCGTGGGGACGAACGAGGCTGTTCAGTTCGTTGCGCCAACATTCCTGCAGCGCGTGTGCACACTGCTGCAAGACCCTGTGGCCGGCGAATGCGCGTACGGCAAAACCGTGTGGTCCTGGCCGTCGTAGCTACGGTCAAGCCGTCGCGGAGGTGTGGAGCGCCCAACCGGGTTAACTGCATCGCCAATTCGCGAGGCGAGGGAGGCCAGAGGGAAATCGGCTCCCGGGAGAGCGCGGCATAAGCCGTCAAACCATCGCGCAGGGAAGGCCGAGTGATTGGCACCACCTGTATGCTGCTGTGCGGTCTTTTTGCGCTACATCTTCGCGCAGCAGACCGCGGGTGCAAGGTCAGCACCCGGTCTTCCCTGCGCCCTCTTGGATCAGAGGGCGGCCAGATCAAGCAAAGCTCGGGCGAAATGCGCCGCGAGATCGCGAAGGCGTGTCTGCGTCTACAAGCTCGCTGTCATCGCCCGGCTTGACCGGGCGATCCAGTACTCCGAGACGGCAATGGTTGAACCCAGAAGCCGCGGAGTACTGGCTTCCCCGCCTTCGCGGGAATGACGCCGTGATTTGGAGAGCAACGTCACACGTCGCAACGAACTGCGCAGCTCAACCCTGGCTTGCGACGCGCGCGCGATCGAAATGCTCCTCGATCTTGGGACGGTCGCGGGTGCGTTCGAAGCTGGTGCAGAGCAGCTCCGTCTCCTCGAGCGAGACGGGAGCGCGATACAACCGGCACATGAATTCCGCGGTCGTGCGTCCCTTGCCCGTGCCAGGGCTGCGTTCGGCGAGGAACATGCAATCGCGGCAGATGCTCGCGTCGAGCCGCTGATGAGCTGCATCGAGATGATTGAGAATCTCGCGGAGCGAGTCGCGAAGCCTGATGCACTCCTCGGTGCCGAGCGAGTTGACCGCATTGACCACGTGATTGATCGGATCGTGCTGGCTCAGGCATTTCTCACCCTGTGGGGTGACGTGCAGAACGACAGAGCGCTTGTCCTCCTGCGACGGTTTGCGCACCAGGAAGGACTTGCTCTCCAGCGTCTTCACGATCTGCGAGGCGGTCGCCCTCGTCGCGCCGATGAACCCGGCGAGTGCGGACGGTGTGCGCGAGAAGCGGTTGGCGCGCCCGAGAAAGCGCAGCGCCATCCACTCCCGATCACGCAACCCGTGCTGATTGCCTTCGAAATACCAGGCTCTGGCCGCCTGAACCAGCAGCTCGACTGCTTCGCGTGCCAACGGCATGAATTCCTACCTCGCTCCGGGAATCGCGTGTGCGGCATCCCGAAGCCGCTCTCCGCCGTCGCCCACGAATGCCTCACGAGATGCCGGATGCGCAGCGATGTCCGATGCGTGCCTCGTGCCCGGCTTCAGCGCGAAGGCTTGGACTGCAGGGCATCCGACCTGGACAGATCGGCGTCGCAGAAGTCTGCGCGAGAAACGAGACCGATGGCATGCCAACCGCGGGGCCGTCGAACGAAAGCCCGAGCTGCCGTCACTGCTGGACGATGGATCGGAGTTGTTCAACCGAAGCCCCTGAGTTTCAAAACACACGCAGACGTTTCTTATGTTCGACCGAAACGATGAATGAGCTTCTCAACAAAATCAAGTCAAGACACTCGTGGAGATCGGATGTCGTTGCAGTGGAATGTAAAGTTCAAGACAATCGCGATCTTCAGGACACATGATGGTGAGCGCAATACACGGCCTAAAAGCCGGCATGCACGTAGTTCTACGCTTGCCTGATTGCACGGATATTGCCGTTCTTGTCGATGCAACCTGATCGAAGCTTGTGCACGACAGGCGAGCGGGCCACGGAAATCATCCACAACTTCCGCGATCTGCTTCCGGTCGCGCCAAGAAAGCATCAGGGGAACTCGGAAGGATTGCACGCGCCGGTTGCTTCGGTGTTGTGTCCCGCTATCGCACGCGTCGGCTTACCGGCTGAGGCGCGTCGTCTCACCCGAACGGATGAGAGCCGCTTCGCGAACATTGGGGACAATCAAACGCCTGCGCTGCTCGCGCTTCGTGATGACACGCGTTCGTCACACGCGGCGACGCGCGGCTTGCGCCTAGCCGCTGCGCTGCCGCTAGCCGCCCTTGAGCATGTCCCTGAGCTCGCGAAACGGATCGGCGCTCGGCGGAGCAGAGGCATCTTGTCGCATGGCGTCGTAGATTCGCGGAACCATGTCGACCGCCTGGTCGAGCCCGGAATCGCGTCCCGACTGGTAGCCGCCCATCAGGCGGAGATCGCGGGTGTCCTCGTATTTGGCGATCAGGGTGCGCAATTTGCTCACCAGCTCGCGCTCCTCGGGATCCCAGACGTTGTGGGCGAGGCGGGAGACCGAGGCCAGCACGTCGACGGCAGGATAGCGCGCCTGGTCGGCAATGTGCCTGGAGAGCACGATGTGCCCGTCCAGCGTACTGCGGATGGTGTCGGCGATCGGCTCGTTGTGGTCGTCGCCGTCCACCAAGACGGAGAAGATGCCGGTGATGGTCCCGGATCCCTCCTCGCCCGGCCCGGCACGCTCCAGGAGGCGCGGCAGATCGGTGAAGACAGTCGGCGCATAGCCGCGCGCCACCGCGGGCTCGCCGGCCGCAAGCGCGACCTCGCGGGCGGCATGGGCGAAGCGGGTGATCGAATCGACCACAAGCAGCACCGATTCGCCGCGGTCGCGGAAATATTCGGCCACCGCCATTGCCGTCTTCGGCGCCAGCCGGCGCATCATCGGGCTCTCATCGCCCGTCGACACGATGGTGACCGCGCGGTCGCGGTCGTTGCCGAGCACGTCCTCGATGAATTCGCGCACCTCGCGGCCGCGCTCGCCCACCAACGCCAGCACGACCGTGTCGAAGCCCTGGCTGCGGGCGAGCATCGCCAGCAGCGTCGACTTGCCGACGCCCGAGCCGGCGAAGATGCCGACGCGCTGGCCGGCGCAGATCGGCGCGAACAGGTCGATGACGCGCACGCCGGTGCGCAGCGGCTTGTGGACGCGCGCCCGTTTCATGGCCGGCGGTGCCTCCGTCTCGGCCGAGACGGCCCGCGATCCCGGCGTGAGAGGACCCATTCCATCCAGTGGTGCGCCGAGCGCGTTGATGACACGGCCCTTCCAGCTCGGATCCGGTGCGAACGACAAGGCCGGCATGCGGTAGGCGACCGAACCGAGCCCGCCGGCAAAGTGCCGATCGAACGGCTTGGCGACAATGCCTTCGCTGTCGATCCGTACCACCTCGCCGATTTGCGGCTTGCCGCCGGAGTTGATGCCGATCAGCTCGCCGAGCCTGACCGAACGCGACAGGCCGGAGACGCGGAAATGCGTCGGCGCGATCTCGGAGATTGCGCCGCTGATGCTGGCCAGCGGTGTACTCTGCTGAAGTTCGAGCAGCGCCCACTCGAGTTGGCGAAGAGCGTTCAAGGAAACCGTCCACCCAAATTGCGCGCGAGGCGCAGTCTACTTACCGGGATCGCCCAGCGTCTGAATTGCATTCCGGAGCGTGCTCTCGGTGCCGTCGATCAGCGAGTTGGTGCTGTCGAAAGCGCGCGAGGCCGACATCAGTTTCGTCAATTCCATCATCGGATTGGCGCTGGAGCCCTCGACATAACCCTGCTTGAATCCGTCGCGGCTGAAATCGGCGATGGCGGTGGCGGGCCGGTCGGGCGTGACGCCGGAATTGCCGTAGCGGTCGAGATTGGCGTCGGGTGGAATGTTGAACAGGCCGATGGTGCCGATCTCGTTGTTGTCCTGGGTGATCGCACCGCTGCGCGAGATCGAGACCGGACCGCCGTTCGGATCGAGCGTGAGCTGCGCGCCGCCGGAATCGATGACGGGGAAGCCCGAGACCGTCTGAAGGTCGCCGTTGGGGGCGATCTGGAGCCGGCCATCGCGGGTATAGACCGTGCCGTTGGGGCCGGCGAAGGCGATCCAGCCTTGTCCGACCACGGCGACGTCGAGCGGGTTGCCGGTCTCGGTGATGTTGCCTTGCTCGCGCGAGATGATGTTCTCGCCGGGCGAGGAGAACGCGACCGGGTTGGCGGCGGCCTTGGAGAGGACCGTCTCGAATTTCACGACGTCGGTGCGAAAACCCGATGTGTTGACGTTGGCGACGTTGTTGGCGATCGTCTGGAGACGCTTCTCGAGCGCGACCTGCGCCGACAACACCACGTAAAGAGCCGATTGCATGGCTTACCTGTTGAACTTGATGTTCTGAAGTGTCGTGAGCGTGTTGGTGTCCATGCTGGCCGACGCTGTCGACCCGCCGGTGATCAGGACCAGGGCGGGGTTGGTCGAGGTGTCGCTCTGGGCCTGCGTCGCATCCCACATCGCGGCGAAACGCTGCACGAATTTGGTGACCTTGGCCGGGTCCTTGAAATCCGTGAGATTGATGCTCTTCGTGATCATCTTGGCCTGGCCATCGATGTCGCCGGAGCTGACGGTCGGCGACCAGCCGAGCGCGGTCTGCACCACCTGGGTCAGCGCCTTGTCGGCGAGGATCTGGTAGGCATTGCCGATCGAGGAGGCCTTGCGGGTGAAATAGAGCGCGAGCCGCAGGCCCTCGTTCTGGTCGCCGGCGTTCTGCTCCATCGTCTGCGTGACGTATTGGGTGGCCGTGCCGGTGGTCGCTGCGGTGGTCGAAGTTGCGTTGGCGCCGTTTGCGGCGAAATTGAAAGCCGTGGCGAATTCGCGGTAGCGGGAGTCGCTCAGCTTGTTGGCGAAGGAGTCCTTGTTCGACACACCTTCGGTCAGGACCTTCCGCATGAAGGCCTTGGCGTAGGTCATGTCGCTGAGGCCATAGGCCTTCATCGCATAGGAGTACAGCCGGTAGTCCCCCAGGAACTCGTCGATCGTCTTCACCTTGCCGATATGGCTCAGGAAGTAGTCGGTCTCGCGGCTGACATCGGGCTCAGTCGCGACCTGGGTCATCGACTTGCCCATGTTGCTGGTTATTCTGGTGTAGTCCGCGATGGTCGATAGCATGGCACGCGCCCCTTTGGCCGTCGTTGCGACCGCGTTGCAAGCTGCCGCGAATTGCTTGCGCGGGGCTGGCCATGCGCAAGCCAGCTTCGCGCAAGGCTCGCCGACTAGATATCCCCGGTGGGATCGGCGATGGAGTGGCGGGTTGCTCAGTTTCGTGGGGATTTTCATCACGGTGGTGGCGCTGCTCGGCGGATTTGCCGCGATGGGCGGGCACCTGGCCGTGCTCATGCAGCCGTGGGAATTCGTGATCATCATGGGTACCGCAGTCGGCACCTTCATCGTGGCCAATCCCTGGAAAACGGTCGTGGATACAGGGGTCGCCTGCGTGCAGGCCATCACCGGCGCGGTGCCGGGTGAGCGCTATTATCTCGATCTGCTCGGAGCGCTTCATGCCCTGATGCGCGAGCTGCGCGGCAAGGGCCGCAACGAGGTCGAGGCGCATATCGACGATCCCTCGTCCTCGGAGATCTTCAAGGCTTTTCCGAGCGTGCTCGGTGATCCGGCGCTGCTCCAGTTCATCTGCGACTACGTCCGCCTCATCATCATGGGCAATGCGCGCACCCATGAGATCGAGGCGCTGATGGATGAGGAGATTCATACCATCGTGAAGAGCAAGCTGACGCCCTACCATTCGCTGGTGACGGTGTCCGAGGCGCTGCCGGCGCTCGGGATCGTCGCCGCCGTGCTCGGCGTTATCAAGGCCATGGGTGCACTCGACCAGTCGCCGAAGCTGCTCGGCGGCTTCATCGGCGCGGCGCTGGTCGGTACCTTCGCCGGCATCTTCCTGTCCTACGGCATCATTTCCCCCTTCGCGCTGAAGATCAAAATGACGCGCGAGAAGAAGTGTCGGCCCTACATCATCGTCAAGCAGACGCTGCTGGCGTTCATGAACGGTGCCATGCCGCAGATCGCGGTCGAGCACGGCCGCAAGATGATCGCTAGCGGTGAGCGGCCGTCGATCGACGTCGTCGAGAACGAGACGATCGCAGGCCCCAAGGCCGTCGTGGCCGACGCTGAACCCAAGGCTGCACGCGCATGACGATGGAAGACGTCGAGGTGGATCAGCGAAAGCAGCTGCCGAACTATCTGCTGGACGCGGCCGGCATCTCGATCGAACGCATGCCGATGCTCAATGTGATCTTCGATCGCATGGCGGCATCATGCACGGACAGCCTGCAGCCGATGGCCGGAACGCCTTGCTATTTCTCGGTCAACGGCATCACCAACGATCGCGTCGGCGACATCATCAAGGACTACGAGGGCAATGCGGTCGCTGCCGTGCTCTACGCCGAGCAGTGGGACTCCCGCGTCATCATCGTGCTCGACCGCGACTTCGTCTTCACCATGGTCGAGGCGATGTTCGGCTCCGACGGCGCCGAGCCGCCCCTCGACGTCGAGCGTTCGTTCTCGAACATCGAAATCCGCCTGGTCCAGGCGCTGTTCGAACGGTTCGCCAAGGCGCTGCAAACCGCTTTCGCCGGCACCTCCAACGTCAGTTTCCGTGTCGAGCGGGTCGAGACCGCGATGGCATCGCTGGCGATCGGGCGCAGCGGCAACATGTCGATCTGCGCGAACATCATGCTGCAGGCGCTCTATCGCGGCGGCCAGATGTTCCTGATCATTCCGCACTCGGCGCTCAACCCGCTCAGGCAGAAGCTGGCGCATGTCGTCGTCAGCGAGGGCGGCGCGGCCGATCCGCGCTGGCGCGAGCAGATGGAGAGCGAAGTTCACCGGACCGAGGTGACGCTGAGCGCGGTGCTGGACGAGAAGATGATTTCCCTCGAGGACGTCGTGAAGTTCAAGGTTGGGCAGGTCCTTGAGCTCGAGGCCACGCCGCGCACGCTTGCGCGGCTCGAGAGCAACAACCAGGTGCTGTTCTGGTGCCAGATCGGTCAGCTCGATGGCTACTACGCCATGCAGGTGGCAGATCCCGTCGATCAGAAGCGGGAGTTCGTCGATGATATCCTATCTCGTTGATGCGGTGTTGTTGATTGCGCTGGCCTTCACCAGCATGCGGGTGACCCGGATGCGCCGCGAGCTGGCGCGGCTGCGCAGCTACCAGGGCGAGTTCTCGACCATCGTCCACGAGACCGCAGGCGCCTTCGATACGGTGATCAACGCGGCGCATGACTCCACCGCAAATCTGGGCCGGCTCGCCAACGTGCTGAGCACGAAGATCGACCAGGCTCACGAGGCGATCGCGGCGCTCGATGCGCGCAATGGGCTCCGGCCCGCGGCGAGCGTGAGCGGCGCCGAAGCCAACAAACATTAGGACCGGCACGGCCAAAGACGGAACTGAACGTCGCGACGCTCCGGGACTGGAAATACCAAGAGGCGATACCAAATGGCGCAATCCTTCGACTACGAATCTGCAACTGCATCCGATGATGCCGAGACGTCTTCGCTGGAGCGGCTGGCGGACATCGCCGCGCGCACGGCCGAGGAGGCCGGCAAGTTCGCCAATGTCGACGCCATCCTGCGCATTCCCGTCACCATGCAGGTTGTGCTGGGATCGGCGACGATCCCGGTCGCCAACCTGATGAAGCTCGGTCGCGGTGCCGTGGTCCCGCTGGATCATCGCGTCGGCGAGCCCGTCGATGTCGTGGTCAACGGCCGCGTCGTTGCCCGGGGCGAGGTGGTCGTCGTGGAAGAGGACAATTCCCGCTTCGGTGTCTCGCTGACCGAGATCGTCGGACCTCTGGGGCAGAGTGATTCCTGACCATGGCGGCACAGGTCGGCATCGCTCCCATCAAGCAGCGAGGCGTTGCCACGCTCGGCGGAACGGAAAAGGTCGCGGCGCTGCTGCTGGCCATGGGCCGCCAGGCGGCCGCGAGCGTGCTCGCGCAGTTCGAGCCGCAAGACATTCGCATCGTCACCAAGGCCGCAGCTGAGCTGCGGCCGATCACGGCGCAGGAGCTGGAGGCGATCGTCGAGGAGTTTGCCCAGCAATTCTCGATGGGCGCGAACATTCTCGGCACGATCGGCGGTCTCGAAGCCGTGCTTGGCGATGTGCTTCCGGCTGACCAGGTCACGGCGATCATGTCGGACCTGCTCGGCAATTCGAGCCGCTCGGTGTGGGACCGCGTCTCGTCGGTGTCGGAGAACTCGCTGGCGACCTATCTCTCCAAGGAGCATCCGCAGACCGCGGCGCTGATCCTGTCCAAGGTCAAGCCGTCCTGCGCCGCCAAGGTAATGAGCCAGTTGCCGTCGAGCCTGCGCAACGAGCTGATGCGGCGCGTGCTCAGTCTCAAGCCGATCGTCGATGACGCGATGAAGGTGCTCGAGAAGACCCTGCACGAAGACCTGACTCTGAATTTCGCTCGCAATTTGGGAGCCGACACCTACGCCCGCGTCGCCGACATCATCAACAAGATGGAGCGCGGCCATATCGAGGACATGCTGAAGAGCCTGTCGGAGAAGCGGCCGAAGTCGGCGGAGGTGCTGAAGGAACTGCTGTTCACCTTCGACGACGTCGTCAACCTGACGCCGAAGGCGCGGACCATGATCTTCGATCAGGTGCCGACCGATCGCATCGTCATTGCGCTGAAGGGGACCGACAAGCAGTTCCGCGAGCTGATCCTGTCGTCCGTCGCCTCGCGCGTTCGTCGCGTCGTCGAGCACGAGCTGGCAATCGGCGAGCCGTCGAACCAGCGCGACGTGCTGGAGGCCCGACGCGTGATCACCGACCTCGCTCTCGACCTCGCAGAAAAGGGTGAAATCGAGCTCAACCCCGAGCAGGAGGATGAGCTGGTCTTCCGCTGACCGCTGAACCGGCATGGCAGAGACATCCGACCAGGAGAGCAAAACAGAAGAGCCGACCGAGAAGAAAGTCCGCGATGCGCTCGAACAGGGCAGGATCCCGGTCTCTCGGGAGGCGTCCATGTTCGCGTCCATGGCGGCACTGATGGTCATTCAGGCGTTCCTGATCGGACAGGGCGTGCAGCAGCTGACGCCGACCTTGATGGGCTTCATCGACGATCCTGGCGGCTTTCGGCTCAGGACCGCGGCGGATGCGCAGAACCTTCTTACCGTGGTAGGCCTCGAGGCCTTGCGGTTCCTGGTGCCTCTTGTCGTGATCCTGGCGGTGTTCGGGCTTGCGGCCTCGCTGCTGCAGAATACGCCCCGTCTGGTGCTGGATCGCATCATGCCGGACTTCTCGCGCATCTCGCCGGCCAGCGGCTGGAGCCGCATCTTCGGCACGCAGGGTCTCGTGGAATTCGCCAAGTCGGTGTTCAAGCTTGCCTCGGTGACATCAGTCGTCTGCTTCGTGCTGCGATCGTCGGAGGCGAGGGCGTTCGAGGCGATGTATACCGATCCGGTTGCGCTGCCCGAGATGATCCTCACCATCGCGATGCGGATCGTATCGGCGATCTGCATCGCGACCATCGTGCTGGTCGCGATCGACCTTGCCTGGGCACGCTTCCACTGGCGGCGCGAGCTGCGCATGACCAAGCAGGAGATCAAGGACGAGCACAAGCAGGCCGAGGGCGATCCGTTGATCAAGGCGCGGCTGCGTTCGCTGGCGCGCGACCGCTCTCGCCAGCGCATGATCTCCTCCGCAGCACGCGCGACGCTGGTGATCGCCAACCCGACGCATTTCGCGATCGCGCTGCGCTACCAGCGCGAGGAGAATCCCGCACCGCTCGTGGTGGCCAAGGGCATGGATCTGGTCGCGTTGAAGATCCGCGAAGTCGCCGAGCAGAACAAGATCCCGGTGATCGAGAACAAGGCTCTCGCACGCGCGCTCTACGAGGCGGTGCAGGTCGATCAGGTGATCCCGGCCGAATTTTTCCGCCCGGTCGCCGAGATCATCTACTTCCTCCAGTCGAAGCAGACGCCGCGACCCGAGAAGGTGCGGTAGAGTTCGGAGGATGCTGCTTCGCGCAACAGCTTGACGAAAGCTTAACGCCCTAGGGTTCTTTGCAACGAACCATAATGGGGCCGTCGTGGGACCGCTTTATCTCTTCGAACTCGCATCGTCGCAAGCGCGCTGGCTCGAGCTTCGCCAATCGACCATCGCCACCAACGTCGCCAACGCCAATACGCCGGGCTTCAAGGCGCGCGACGTCGAGCCGTTCAACAAGGTGCTCGACGGAATGCCGGTGAGGCTCGCGACGACGTCGCCCGCGCATATGCAGCTGTCTCCGGCCGAAACCGATACGCGCGCGACGGCGAAGAAGGACAGCTGGGACGTCGTCCATTCCGGCAACTCGGTCAGCCTCGAGCAGGAGATGATCAAGGGCAACGACGTCAACCGCGACTACTCGATGAATTCGGCGATCGTGCGGTCGTTCAACCGCATGATTCTGACAGGTGCGAAGGTCTGAGGTGAACTGACATGCTTGACCCTCTCTCGGCTTCATTGACGGTTGCGAGCTCCGGGCTCGAAGCGCAATCGACCCGCATGCGCATCGTCTCGGAAAATCTTGCCAATGCCAGCTCAACGGGGCGCACGGCCGGTGCGGATCCGTATCAGCGCAAGACGATCACGTTCGATGCGGCGATGGATCGCGCATCGGGCACGCAGCTGGCCAAGGTCAAGGAAATCGGTGTCGACACCACGCCCTATCGCGTCGAGTACGACCCGGGACACCCGGCGGCCGACAAGGCGGGCTACGTCAAGATGCCCAACGTCAACATGATGATCGAGATGGCGGACATGCGGGAAGTCAACCGGTCCTACGAAGCCAATCTCCAGGTCGTGAAGCAGGTCCGGTCGATGCTCGGCATGACCATCGATCTCCTGAGGAGCTGACAATGCTTGAGGCAATTTCGTCCACCGCGATCACGGCAGGGCAGGCGGCCTCCCGCGCCACCGAAACACAGTCCATCGCGCCGACGGCGACGTCTGCGGTTCAATCCGCTGGCGACCTCGGCTTCGATTCCGTGATGAAGCAGGTGACCACGGACGCCATCGGGACGCTGAAGGCGGGTGAGGCGGCCTCGATCTCGGCGATGCAGGGCAAGGAATCGACACGAAAGGTCGTCGAGGCGCTGATGTCGGCCGAGCAGGCCCTGCAGACGGCGGTCGCGGTCCGCGACAAGGTCGTGCAGGCCTACCAAGAAGTCGTTCGCATGTCGATTTGATCTGAAGGAGTGACGATAGTGAAATCGCTCGCCATCGCGGCCACGGGCATGAATGCCCAGCAGACCAATATCGAGGTCATCGCGAACAACATCGCCAACATCAACACGACGTCGTTCAAGCGCGCGCGTGCGGAGTTCACCGATCTGTTCTACCAGATGGACCGCATGCAGGGTGTCGCGAATGTCAACGGCTCCTCGCCGATCCCGGAGGGCGCCAACCTCGGCCTTGGCGTCAAGTCGGCAGCGATTCGCAAGCTGCACATCCAGGGCGCGCTGACTCAGACCGGCAATCCCTACGACCTCGCGATCAACGGTCGCGGCTGGTTCCAGGTGCTCGGTCCGAACAACGAGGTGCAGTACACCCGCGCGGGTTCGTTCAACACCAATGCCAACGGCCAGCTGGTGACGATCGACGGCTACCTGCTTGACCCCAACATCACGGTGCCGCAAGGAACGGTGCAGGTCACCGTCAACCAGACCGGGCAGGTCTTCGCCAAGCTCGACACCGAAGTCAATCCGCGGCAGATCGGCCAAATCAACCTCGCCAACTTCGCCAACGAAGCCGGCCTCGAGCCACTGGGCAGCAATCTCTATCGCGAGACCACGGCGTCGGGCACGCCGGTCGTCGGCCTCCCGGGCGATGCCGGCTACGGCAAGATCAACCAGCAATATCTCGAGGCCTCGAACGTCGATCCCGTCAAGGAGATCACCGAGTTGATCTCGGCGCAGCGCGCCTACGAGATGAATGCCAAGGTGATCCAGGCGTCGGATGACATGGCGCAGACGGTGTCGAAGAATCTCAGTCGCTAGTTCTGGTATATCGATGTTGAACTGGGTGGGCCTGATCGCGCGCGGGTTGGCCGCCGCGCTGCTGGTGCTCGTCTCCGGGCGGCTTGCCGCGGCGGACGAGCGGCGGCTTCCCGTGCCGGCGGTAGCGATCCGCGCCGGCGAGCTGATCAAGGACGACATGATCATCGAGCGCAGCTTTGCGCCGAACGTGCTCGGTGTCGCCCTGTTCATCGAAGGCCGTCAGGTGCTGGTCGGCCGCATGGCGAGGCGAGCGCTGCTGCCGGGGCAACCGATTCCGACCAATTCGGTGGAAGATCCCTGGACCATTGCCCGTGGCGCCACGGTCAAGGTCGTGGTCGAAGACTCGGGCCTGTCAATCGTGACCTACGGTTCAGCCATGCAATCCGGCGCGCCCGGCTCGCTCATCACCGTGCGGAACACTGACACAGGCGTGATCATCAGGGCGATCGTCCAGGCGGACGGCACAGTCAAGGTCGCGGACGGTTCATGACCAGATTGCTGATTGCCCTCATCCTGATTCTTTCCGCCGCCAGCGCCCAGGCTGCCGTCCGCATCAAGGACATCGCCGACATCAAGGGGCTGCGTGAAAACCAGATCGTGGGTTACGGCCTGGTCATCGGCCTCAACGGCACCGGCGACACTCTGCGCAACGCACCATTCACGGAACAGTCGCTCCAGTCGATGCTCGAAAACATGGGCATCAACGTTCGGAACGAGACGACCAGCACCACCAATCCGCCGCGGCCGACGACTCTGCGCACGCGCAACGTCGCGGCCGTGATGGTGACCGCGGACCTGCTGCCGTCGATCGGGCCGGGCGAACGGATGGACGTGACGGTGTCGTCGCTCGGAGATGCAACGTCGCTGCTCGGCGGCACGCTGGTGATGACGTCGCTGCGCGCGGCCGACGGCGCAGTCTATGCGGTGGCGCAGGGGGCGGTCACCGTCGCCGGTTACAGCGTCGGAGGCCAGGCGCAGAACGTCAGCCAGGGCACGCCGACGGCGGGCCGCATTCCGAACGGTGCGCTGGTCGAGCGTGAGGTGCAAGGAAGCCTCCATGAAATGGAATTCCTGGTGCTGGAGCTGAAGAACCCCGACTTCGTCACCGCGACGCGAATCCTCGATGCCGTCAATCGCTATGCCGGTGGCCGCTACCGGTCCCAGATCGCCTTCGAGCGCGACTACCGGACCATCGTGCTGTCCAAGCCGCGCTATGTCGGTCCGGTCCGCTTCGTCGCCGAGATCGGCGAGCTGACCGTCGAACCCGATACGCCGGCGCGCGTGGTGATCAACGAACGCACCGGCACGGTGGTGATCGGACGCGACGTGCGGATTTCGACGGTCGCCGTCACGCATGGCAATCTGACGGTCCGCGTCACCGAGCTGCCCGTGGTGTCGCAGCCGGCGCCGTTCTCCCAAGGACAGACGGTCGTCGTGCCCCAGACGGTCGTCGAGGCCAACGAGGCGGGATCGCAGGTGGCGATCCTGAGCGGCGTCGATCTCCAGCGCCTCGTGCGCGGGTTGAACCAGATCGGACTGAAGCCGTCTGGCATCATCGCGATCCTTCAGGCGATCAAGACGGCCGGCGCGCTGCAGGCCGAAGTCATCGTGCAATGATGCATAAGCGTCGTGCAAGCTTGGTCGCTCAATGCTCTGGTCTCGACCGAGAATCGCACGCGACCCGATGCTGAAGCTGGATCACAAAGCGCAACTTCTTCTCCTCGCAGCAATGTTCGCGCTCGCGGGCACATTGCCGGCGCTGGCGCTGGACGAGCCGAAGCCGTCGAAGCCGCTCAACTTGCTGTCCTTCGCGCGCGCCCGCGCGCCCGGGCCGCAGAAGCCGCATGCATCGGCCCCAGGCGATAACACCCGGGCAAGCGCGTGGGCGGCCGAGGATTCGGGACCCGCGACCACCGGCGCCGTGCCGATGCCGGAGGCTCCGCCGCCGCCGCCGGCCGCCACTCCCGCTCCACCGCCTGTGCCGACGCGTCCGGTGAAGCCCGGCAGCGTTGCGGCGCCGCCGAAGCCAGCGCCCGCGCAAGCAGTCGCGCCTACAGACAACGAGATAGCGCTGTTCTGTAGCAACGTAGCGGATCCTGCCGTCGATGCCAGGCTCGCCTGGCAATTGAAAGAGCTGGAGAAGGCCGAGACCCAGCTACGGGAGCGGATCGCCGAAGTCGAGGCGAAGCGGGCCGAATACGAGAAATGGATGGCGCTACGCGACGACTTCCTGAAGAAGGCCGAGGCGAGCGTCGTCGAGATCTATTCGCGGATGAAACCGGACGCTGCCGCCACCCAGATCGCCGGCATGGCGGACGAGACCGCCGCCGCGGTGCTCGCAAAGCTCAGCCCGAGAAGCTCGAGCGCGATCTTCAACGAGATGGAAACGTCACGCGCGGCCCATCTCGCCGATCTGCTCGGCGGAATGCGTCGCGTGGACGACGGAAAGACCAAGTGAATGAAGACGCCGATCCTCATCCTGTCGCTCGTGCTTCTTGCCGGATGCTCGCACGATCCGGCGGAGATCCTGACCGGTCCGCAGGTGTCGCCGGTCGGTAGTGGCTTGAGGTCGCAGGCCGATCCGATTCCGGTAACGCCGCGTGTCCGCACGCCCGTGAGCTATCGCTCGACCTGGGACGACGGCACCGATCTGTACCGCGATCCGCGCGCCCGGCACACCGGCGACGTCGTGACGGTGATCATCTCGATGCAGGACAAGGCGAAGCTCGACAACAAGACCGGTCGTTCGCGCGATTCGCAGATCAAGTTCGGGCTCGATTGGCTGATGAATGTCGCCGGATGGAGCGACACAGGTCAGGCCAACGCCAACCTCTCGACCAACACCCAGATCAAGGGCAACGGCCAGATCGACCGCGCCGAGGACATCAAGCTCTCGATCGCCGCGATCGTCACCGACGTGTTGCCGAACGGAAATATGATGATCAGCGGCTCGCAGGAATTCAAGGTTAATACGGAAATGCGTGTGCTGAACGTCGGCGGCATCGTGCGTCCACGCGACATCTCGCGCGGCAATACGATCTCCTACGAAAAGATCGCCGAGGCGCGCGTATCTTACGGCGGTCGCGGAAATCTGTCCGACGTGCAGCAGCCGGGATGGGGACATCGGATCTATGATGCCGTGGCACCGTTCTGAGGCTGGATCGTCGTGGGAGCAGGAGGCGTCATGCGCCTGATTGCCGCCATCGTCGTGCTGACTCTGGTCGCGATCGGCGCGGGCGCGCTTGCGGGCCTGCACCTGTTCGCTGCCGTCGAACGCGTCGCCGACGCGAAGAAGGGCGCCACACCGCCGCCGATCGCGTCGAGCTACGCCGGCAGCGCACGCCTCAGGAAGCTGTCGCCGATCGTGACCAATCTCGCCGCTCCAGCCAACAACTGGGCCCGGGTGGAGGCCTCCATGGTGACCGATAGCATGAGCGACGAGGATGCCGGCATTCTGGCGGCTCATATCAGCGAAGACATCGTCACCTATCTGCGGTCGGCCTCGGTCACGCAGTTCGAGGGCACGCGCGGACTGCAACATCTGCGCGACGATCTGTCCGAACGCGCCAGCATCCGCTCGTCCGGAAAGGTCCGCGAATTGATCATTGAGACGTTGGTGATCCAGTGAAATTGAAGGTCCTGCTGCTCGCGTTGCTGCTGGTCGTGTTGCCCGAGGTGGCATTCGCCCAGATTCCCGACCTCAATTCGCTGCTGCCGCCGGGTAACGGTTCGACCAGCGGCCGGATCATCCAGCTGATGGCGCTCCTGACGGTGCTCTCCGTCGCTCCGGGGCTGCTCATCATGGTGACGAGCTTCACACGCTTCGCCGTCGCGCTGTCGTTCCTGCGCGCGGGCCTCGGCCTGCAAACGACGCCGCCGAACCTCGTGCTGATCAGCCTCGCGATGTTCATGACGTTCTACGTCATGGCTCCGACCTTCGATCGCGCCTGGGAGACCGGCGTCCAGCCGTTGATGAAGAACGAGATCTCGGAGGAAGAAGCCTATCTGAAGATCAGCGATCCGTTCCGCGAATTCATGCTGTCACACGTCCGCGACAAGGACCTGCAGACGTTCGAGTCGCTTGCCGCGGAAAGCTTCCGCAAGAAGTTCGACGACAAGCGCATCGACATGCGCGTCATCATCCCGGCCTTCATGATCTCCGAACTCCGGCGCTCCTTCGAGATCGGATTCCTCATCATCCTGCCGTTCCTCGTCATCGACATGATCGTGGCGACGCTGACGATGTCGATGGGCATGATGATGATGCCGCCGTCGATCCTCGCATTGCCGTTCAAGGTGCTGTTCTTCGTGTTGATCGACGGTTGGAACCTGCTCGCCTCCGGCTTGGTGCGGTCGTTCTCGTAACAGAGAGCATCGTCTTAAGGATTGGTTAAGGTTAGCAAGTGGTGATATTAACCATATGATTTTGCTACATAATTCCAGTTTACATTAAGCCGGAAGCAAGATTCGGCGTGCTAGCAATGCGGCACGGCGGGTTGGACCCCACCCACATCGTCCAAAGGCATGATGCCGCCCTGTCGTACCGGTGAAAGCCCGGTATGTCCCCTCGTGAAAATGTAACGCGTACATAAAGGGACATTCGCAATGTCAAGCCTGCTTACGAACTCGACTGCCATGACCGCTCTCCAGACCCTGCGGTCTGTGAGTTCGCAACTCGCCACCACGCAGACCCGGATCTCCACGGGCCAGCGCGTCTCGACCGCTTCCGACAACGCCGCCTATTGGTCGATCGCAACCTCGATGCGCGCCGACAACGCCGCGCTCTCCGCCGTTTCCGACTCGCTCGGTCTGTCGGCCGCGACCGTCGATACTGAGTATACCGCTTTGACCTCGGTGGTCGGTGACAGCAACGGTGGTCTCACCAAGCTGCAGTCGCTGCTGGTCGAAGCCAAGACCGCCGGTATCGACCGCACCAAGATTCAGGCTGACATCACCCAGATCCAGCAGCAGATGAAGGGCACCGCCTCCGCGGCGACCTTCAACGGCGTGAACTGGCTCAGCACGACGGCGACGACCCCGACGACGGTCGACCTGGTGTCGTCCTATTCTCGCGTCGGTGGCACGCCGACCACGGGTGCCATCACGCTGACGGTCGCCAACTACTCGCTCTATACCTCGACCCAGGGCGGTATCCTGGACAAGGTCAGCGGCAGTGCGTCGGTCGACACGATCGACATCAGCACGCTGACCGACTCGGCAGCGGACCAGACCACACTCAGCGGCTACATCTCGCAGGTCACCGGCGCGATCAACTCGGTGGCTTCGGCCGCCGCCAACCTCGGCGCCGTCAAGAATCGTATCTCGACCAACACGGACTTCGTGAAGTCGCTGATGGACTCGGTGAGCCGCGGTATCGGTCAGCTCGTCGACGCCGACATGAACCAGGAATCCACCCGCCTGTCGGCCCTCCAGGTTCAGCAGCAGCTCGGCGTTCAGGCGCTCTCGATCGCCAACAGCAGCAGCCAGAGCATCCTCTCGCTGTTCCGCTAAGTCTGAACACCATCCGAGGGGGCCGCGCTTCTCGCGAAGCGCGGCCCTTTCCGTTTGACGCGACATCTCGCCCGCGTCGCAATCTCGGCGGCCCTGTTGCGGCCGGGACACAGAGCCACAAGCCCCGCACAAGCTTCGCGCGATACGGTCGCCGTACGACAGGTTGGGCCCTAACCGCTTTTCGCAGCCCAAAGGCATGACGCCGCCCTGTCGTACCGGTGCAAGTCCGGTATGTCCCCCATCATCAATCTTCGAAGGGACATCAAAATGGGTTCAAGTCTTCTCACCAACTCCGCTGCAATGACCGCGCTGCAGACCCTGCGCAACGTCAGCTCCAGCCTCCAGACTACTGAAAACCGGATCTCGACCGGCCAGCGCGTCGCGACCGCGTCGGACAACGCCGCCTACTGGTCGATCGCGACCTCGATGCGTGCCGACAATGCCGCGCTCTCCGCCGTGTCCGACTCGCTCGGTCTGTCGGCTGCGACCGTCGACACCGAATACACCGCTCTGACCTCCGTTGTCGGTGACAGCACCGGCGGCCTCACCAAGCTGCAGTCGCTGCTGGTCGAAGCCAAGACCGCCGGTATCGATCGCACCAAGATCCAGGCTGACATCACCCAGATCCAGCAGCAGATGAAGGGTACCGCCGGTGCGGCAACCTTCAACGGCGTCAACTGGCTGAGCACGACGGCGACGACGCCCGCGACCTTCGACCTGGTGTCGTCGTTCTCCCGCGTCGGTGGCACGCCCACCATCGGCTCCATCACCCTGACGATCGCCAACTACTCGCTCTATACCTCGACCCAGGGCGGTATCCTGGATAAGGTCAGCGGCACCGCGTCGGTCGACACCATCGACATCAGCACGCTGACCGACTCGGCGGCTGACCAGACCACGCTCAGCGGCTACATCGCCCAGGTTACCACTGCGATCAACTCGGTGGCCTCGGCCGCCGCCGGCCTCGGCGCCGTCAAGAACCGCATCGCGACCAACACGGACTTCGTCAAGACCCTGATGGATTCGGTGAATCGCGGTGTCGGTCAGCTCGTCGACGCTGACATGAACGCGGAATCCACCCGCCTTCAGGCGCTCCAGACCCAGCAGCAACTCGGCGTTCAGGCGCTCTCGATCGCCAACCAGAACAGCCAGAGCATCCTCTCGCTGTTCCGCTAGGCCTGAAAACCATCTGAGCGGGCCGCGCTTCTCGCGAAGCGCGGCCCTTTCGTTTGCTCTGTGTTGCTTGCGCGCCGAGATCTCAACTTGGCGCTTCGAAATCGCTACCTGGCTGTGATCGAGCCACAAGCTTCGCACAAACTTCGCGTGCTATCGCCGCCCTTACGGCAGGTTGAGCGCGCTTTTCCGCAGCCCAAAGGCATGATGCCGCCCTGTCGTACCGGTGCAAGCCCGGTATGTCCCGACACATTCAATTCGTTTTCAAGGGGACGTCAACATGAGCTCTAGCCTTCTCACCAACTCCGCTGCAATGACCGCGCTGCAGACCCTGCGCAACGTCAGCTCCAGCCTCCAGACCACCGAAAACCGGATCTCGACCGGCCAGCGCGTCGCCACCGCGTCGGACAACGCCGCCTACTGGTCGATCGCGACCTCGATGCGCGCCGACAACGCCGCGCTCTCCGCCGTCTCCGACTCGCTCGGTCTGTCGGCTGCGACCGTCGACACCGAATACACCGCTCTCACTGCGGTCGTCGGCGACAGCACCGGCGGCCTCACCAAGCTGCAGGCGCTGCTCGTGGAAGCCAAGACCGCCGGTATCGATCGTACCAAGATCCAGGCCGACATCACCCAGATCCAGCAGCAGATGAAGGGCACTGCCTCGGCGGCAACCTTCAACGGTGTGAACTGGCTGAGCACGACGGCGACGACGCCCGCGACCTTCGACCTGGTGTCGTCGTTCTCCCGCGTCGGTGGCACGCCCACCATCGGCTCTATCACCCTGACGATCGCCAACTACTCGCTCTATACCTCGACCCAGGGCGGTATCCTGGACAAGGTCAGCGGCACCGCGTCGGTCGACACGATCGACATCAGCACGCTGACCGACTCGGCGGCTGACCAGACCACGCTCAGCGGCTACATCGCCCAGGTCACCACCGCGATCAACTCGGTGGCGTCGGCCGCCGCCGGTCTCGGTGCCGTCAAGAACCGCATCGCGACCAACACCGACTTCGTCAAGACCCTGATGGACTCGGTGACCCGCGGTGTCGGTCAGCTCGTCGACGCCGACATGAACGCGGAATCCACCCGCCTCCAGGCCCTTCAGACCCAGCAGCAGCTCGGCGTTCAGGCGCTCTCGATCGCCAACCAGAACAGCCAGAGCATCCTCTCGCTGTTCAAGTAAGCTCCGGCATCGAACACGACCGTGCTCCCTCGGGAGCACGGTCCCGCCGCGACCGGCGGATGTACCGGCACATGACGTGCCCGCCATGATCTCCTGACACCAGACGTCATGCTGTGCGTGCTTCGCGCGACAATGCGCGCGCCCGCCTGTCGCCGTGGGACCGATGGCGTCGACCCAGACTCCTGAAAAATTGCCACGTCTCGCCTGCGAACGGACACATTCCAGTCTGCGCGCAACCTTCAGACAAGGTTGGCAGCGGAGTGTCCTTGCCATTCGCATTGGTACGAGGTCATATGCTCAGTCGCGCGCAGCTACAGCAGCTGCTCAACAATCTGCTGGAACTTGGGCCGCGACGTCTGATGGCCTTGGGATTGATCGGCTTCGCCGTCCTCGTCACCGTGGTCGGGGGGGCCTACTATCTAAGCCGCCCGGAGTTCGAGTCTCTTTATACCGGCCTGACCCGCGAAGACGTGACACGCATTGGCGCCGCGCTGCGCGAGCAGAATATCGCATTCGACGTCAACGCGGCCGGTGACACCGTCTCTGTGCGTCCGAGCCAGACCAGCCAGGCGCGCATGCTTCTCGCCGAGAAGGGCCTGCCGACCAGCGCCAATTCCGGTTACGAACTGTTCGACAAAATTGGATCGCTCGGGTTGACCTCCTTCATGCAGGAGGTCACGAAGCTTCGCGCACTTGAGGGGGAGATCGCGCGCACCGTTCAGCTGATGAAGGGCGTCAAGGCGGCGCGGGTGCACATCGTGATGCCGGTGCGCGGCTCGTTCCGCGCCACGCAGCAACCGCCCTCCGCTTCCGTCGTGCTGCGCACCGACGGCGCGATCGAAGCCCGCACGGCTCAGTCGATCCGTCATCTCGTCGCAGCCGCCATCCCTGGCATGACGCGCGACAAGGTCACCGTCCTCGATGCCGACGGCTCGATGCTGCTCGCCGAGGAAGACGAGGCCAGCGCTGCGCCGACCAAGATGGCGAGCCTTCAGAAGACCGTCGGCGGCATGGTACAGGAGAATATCCGCAAGGCACTGACGCCCTATCTGGGCCTGGACAATTTCGAGGTCAGTGTCGCGCCGCAGCTTTCGACCGACAAGCGGCAGATCAATGAGACCGTCTACGATCCCGAGGCCCGCGCCGAGCGCTCCGTTCGCAACGTCCGCGAAAACGAGAAATCATCCAACGCAGATCGTTCGACGCCGACCACAGTGCAGCAGAACCTGCCGGATCAGCAGGTCAATTCCGGCGGAACCAAGAACTCGAGCGAGGACAAAACGCGCCGCGAGGACGTCACCAATTTCGAGGTCTCGTCCAAGACCACGACGACCGTGAGCGATGGTTACTCGGTCAAGAAGCTCTTCATCGCCGTGCTGGTCAACCGCGCGAGGCTCGTCGCCGACCTCGGCGACAAGACCAACCAGGCCATCGTCGACAGCAAGCTCGCCGAGATTAGCCAGCTGGCAGCAACCGCGGGCGGCCTGGACAAGGCGCGCGGCGACCAGATCCAGGTGACCGCGGTCGACTTCGTCGAGGGCTCGCGCGATCTCGCTCCGGTGCCGCCGATCAGCTTCGTCGAGATGATAAACAAGCAGCTTGGCAGCGTCATCAATGCGGTGACGATCCTGGCCGTCGCCTCGATGCTGGTCTGGTTCGGACTTCGGCCCGCCGTCAACGGCATTCTGACCCATCGCGCGCAGCAGGAGCAGACCGAGGCGGCGGAAGCTGCTGAACTCGACTCTGCGGCGGCCCTCGCGTTGGCAGACAGCCAGGATCCCGAGCTCAACCTCGTCGAGGATCTCGAAGGCAAGATGCAGCGCACGCCGCAGAAGCGGCTGGAACAGATCGTTCGCCTCGATCAGATGCAGGCGGCAGCAATCCTTAAAGACTGGATGCGACGCGAGGAGGCGGCATGAACGCGGCAATCGGAAAACTCCTGACGCAATTCGACGCCAACGGCCGGGCCAAGTCACCGCCGCCTCCGCCGCCCAAGATCCAGGACGTTCTGGCAAGGAAGGAAATCCGGCGCGAGCCTCCATCGCAGCCGCAACTTCAACCGCAGCGTCAGGAGCGCCCGGCGCCGGCGCAGCCGCAACTTCAACCGGCGCCGGCGGAAGCTGCACCGGCCAATCTCCTCGACGATGCCTATCGCCGCGGCCATGCCGCCGGCCTCGCGGAAGGTGAAGCCAAGCTGGCCGAAGAGCGGGTCCGCAGTGCGATCCGGCTCGGTGAGGAACGGGCCAAATGGTCCGATCAGCAGGCGGTCGCAATCGTCAACGGGTTTGATGCGGCGTGCCGCGAGATCGAGAGCAACATCGCAAGCTCGGTCGCGCGGATATTGCTGTCGTTCCTCGCTGAGGCGGTCCGCGACAAGGCGATCGCATCCCTGGTCGATCAGATATCGGCGCTGACTTCGAATTCTCCTGTGCCGGCGTTCCGTGTCACCGGCCCAAGCGAACTCATCGATCTCGTCAGGACGCAACTCAATCTCGCGGGCCGCACGGGTGTCGAGTATCAGTCCGCCGACACCGTCGAGGTTCGCGTCCTCGCTGACCAGACCACGATCGAGACGCAGATCTCGATCTGGATGGATCGGCTGAAAGAGGCGCGCCGGTAGCTTCACCATGGAGGAGGTCAAGCACGAGCTCGTCATCATCCGCCGGCGGAGCGCCTTCGAGGACGAGAAGGCGCACGGTGGCGTCTGGAAGATCGCCTATGCGGACTTCATGACCGCGATGATGGCGTTCTTCCTGGTGATGTGGCTGCTCAACGCGCTCAACCAGGACCAGAAGCAGGTGGTCGCGAGCTACTTCAACCCGATCAAGCTCGCCGAGAACGCGCCCGCGCCGAAGGGCCTGAAGGATCTCACCAAGAAAGAGCCGACGACGTTCGACGGTCAGGACGGCAAGCGTCAGCCGGCGGGGCCGAACGAAGAGCGCCGCGGCGACTCGCCGACGGCTGAGAAGCCGCCCTTCTACGAAGAGAAGGTGTTGTTCCGCGATCCCTACGCGACGCTGGCTGAAATCGCCGCGAGCTCGAACCAGGCATCGGGCCAGCGGCGCGCCGGCGCGCTGACGTCGGTCGAGGAGGACGGCCTCAAGGGCGGTGAAGCCTATCGCGACCCGTTCGATCCCGGTTATTGGAAACTCGCGCCCGAGGCGTCGAAGGAAGCCGACCGCATCATGGACGGCGAGCCGAAGCCTGACGCATCAGCGCGCGACAACCCGGCTGCGACAAATCAAGGCGAGCCGCGCCGCGGCAGGACGGATGATGCCGGCGGCAGCGTGGCTCCCGACGCGCAGGCCTCGTCGACGAGTCTGTCGCCGTTGCTGCCGCCGGGACCGCCACCGTCATCGGCTGCGCGCGATGGCAACACTCAACCGAACCCGCAGCCCCACCTTCAGGCCAATGCAGCACCGCAGGCGCGTGCCACCGATGCGCCGAAGGAAGCCGAGCCGCGCGACACCGCCCAGACCCAGCAGCCCACCGTCAAGCAGCTTCAGTCCGCGATTGCCGACGCGCTGTCGGACATCAAGGCCGGAGCCGGACCGGTGGCCGAGGTTCGCCAGGTGGAGGAGGGTCTGCTGGTGAGCCTGACCGACGATGCAAGCTTCGGCATGTTCGCGGTCGGTTCGGCCGAGCCGCGGCCCGAACTGGTCCGCGTCATCGACAAGATCGGACCGCTGATCGCGAAGCGCCGCGGCGTGATCATCGTGCGCGGTCATACCGACAATCGTCCCTACAAATCGGACAATTACGACAATTGGCGATTGTCCTCGGCGCGCGCGCAGATGGCCTATTACATGCTGGTTCGATCCGGGATCGATGCGCAGCGGATCGAGCATGTCGAGGGTTATGCCGATAGGAGACCGAAACTCCCGAACGATCCGGCGGCCGCGCAGAACCGTCGGATCGAGATCCTGATCCGGGAGAAGCGCCCTTGAAGAGGTCGCTGCTCGGTGCCGCGCTGCTGACGATGTTATCGCTCGTGGCGACACGTGCGGTCGCCGATCCGCCACGGCCGTCCGGCGAGCCGTATGAGCTCGTCCGTGCGCTGCAAGCGGTGCAGGATGGGATAGCAAACGGCGACACCGCCGCGCATGGCAGCCATATCGCGCTGATTCGGCAGATCGGCGAAAAATTCCTCGCCGCCGATCCCGCCGTGTGGAGCATTCCGCAGAACGGCCAGGCAGTCGTGATTTATCTGCTCTCCGGCGGCGCGCCCCAGATCGTCCGCAAGTTGCCGCGCGACAAGATCAATGTCGATGCGCGGCTGTTCGACGGCGCGCTGGCCTATGTCGAAGGCCGGCAAGACGAGGCGAGGGACCTGCTCAAGGACATCAAGCCGCGCACGATCTCGTCCGGCATGGGCGGCCAGGTCGCGCTGGTCCAGGGCGCGCTGTTCGCTCGTTCCGAAGCCTCGCTCGCGATCGAGCGTCTGGACGACGCGCGCCTGCTGTTGCCCGGCACGCTCGTCGAAGAGGCGGCTCTGCGCCGCGAGATCCTGCTGGTCGGGCAGGCCGAGGATTTCGACAAGTTCGAGTTCCTGACGCAGGCCTATATCCGCCACTACCGGAACTCGGTCTATGCCGGCGATTTCTGGCAGCGATTCTCCACGGGCCTGACGCAATCCAGCCTTGCCCTGGACGAACGTCGTTTTGCGCGGATCGCGGCCTTGCTGGAACAGGTCGACCGCGCCAGCCGCCTCAAGCTCTATCTGGTGATCGCGCGCGGCGCTCTGATCCGCGGCAGGCTCACCGTCGTCAGGCTCGCGGGCGAGCGCGCTCTGACGCTCAGCGCCGATGCTGCGGCCGATCGCGAGCGCGCCCATTTTTACCGGGGCGCCTCCCGCGCGCTCACCGACGAGTATGACGGCGGTTTGGCCGAGCTGAAGGCGCTCGACAGATCGAAGCTGGCCGAGCGCGACGTCCAGCTCCTCAACGCAACTCTTCAGCTCGCACTCGACATCCGTAAGCCGATTGCAGCTCCGCCCGCGCTCGCATCGGCCGAAAAACCGCCACCGACGCCGGCGCGGATCGATCTCGCATCATCCGATGCGACGCTCGCGCGCGCCAAGACGCAGCTCGGCGAACTGGAGCTTCTCACGAGGGATCGCCGTCCATGACCAAGCTTAGTGGAACCTCCGGACAGCTTTTCGCAGGCCTCGCCGAATCTCTCGTGCGCGGGGTCTCCCGCTCGGTGAAGGGATCGGCGACGACGGGGGCAAAAACACCCGACGACTCCTCGTTCCACGATCTGCTCCACACTGTCTCGAACATGGCCAAGCGGGCTCTGGACGACCAGAACGGCGACACGACCGCCAAGACCGCTGCTCCGGTGCTTCCGCGCATCGCCCAGCTCACTGGGCGCGACACGCCGAAGGATGAGACCGCGCACGAGCGATCCGGAGAGAGCAAATCGTCGCGCAAGCAGGATCGGATCGATAAATCCGCAAAAGCGGAGGTCCCGAACCGGTCAAACGTTCCTACGATCATGGGGCAGGAGCTCGCCGCCGCGCCGGCCGTGACAATGCAAACGGCCCAGCCGTCAAGCGACAAGAAGGAGACGTCGGCTCGGGACGAGCGGCCCGCTGCAACGAAGCGCGAGGTACAGAGCACGACAAGCACGGCAAAGGCAGATGTCGCGCCATCCGCCACCATGCCGTCGACAGCCGCCCATTCCGCGAGCGATGCATCCGGGCCGCGCCCGCAACCGGCGATGGCCGCTCAGGCCTCGGCGGCCGGCCAGGCGATGCCACAGGAAAGCGACGTCCAGCCGAAAGGCCTACCTATGCCTGACTTCGAAGCCGTCGCGGCGAATGTCGAGCATGCTGCAAAGTCCGCAGGCCGAGACGCGCTGCCCGAGACAACAAAGGTCACGGTGGTTCAGCAGGAGACGCATCTGCCTCCCGTGGCGCAGTTCGGCGCGACCCAGCAGGTCGCAAATGCCGTTGTGTCGGAATTGAAGAGTTCGCCCGCGCCGGCTGCATCCGCCTCGCCCGGTATCATGGGTGCCCAGAGCAATTCGCCGGATCAGCCGCTCAGGATACTCACCGTGAATCTCGAGCCGCCTGATCTCGGCAATGTCACCATGCGCCTTCGTCTCGTCGGCAACGAAGTCTCGGTCCAGCTCGCTGCCGAACGCAAGGATACCAGCACGATGCTGGATCAGCAGCGCGACCAGATCCGCGACCTGATGCAGTCGGCGGGCTATGTGGCCGACGTCGCGCCGGTACAGCACGGCTCGCTCGACGGATTCCAGTCCGGATCCGGCCAGTCGCAGCCGCAGCTCTCGGGCCAGCAACAGCAATCGTCCCAGTCGCAAGGCGCGTTCGGCGGCGCGGGCACGTCGTCCGGTCAGTCCGACGGCGGAGCCAGGCAAGCCCGACAGGAACGGCAGCTTAACCAGGAGGCACGCCATGACCAGGACGTGGCGCCGCACACTCGTCGCGGCCCTGTTTATCTGTAACACCGGCTCCGCCGCAGCCGCGGCGACCGACGTTGCACGCTCCTGCGAGCGAGAGATGGCGCGCGCCTCGCAACAACACGGGATTCCGCTCGGCATTCTCTATGCGGTCGGCCTCACCGAGACCGGGCGGCGCGGCGCGCTCTATCCCTACGCACTCGGGGCCGAAGGACAGACCGTGTTCGCCAAGGACCTGGATGACGCGATGGCGAATTTCGAAGCGATGCGAGCCAGGGGCATCAAGCTGATCGATCTCGGCTGCATGCAGATCAACCACCATTTTCACGGCGACAAGTTCACTTCGGTGCGGGCGATGTTCGATCCGGCCAAGAACGTCGACTACGCCGCGCGTTTCCTCAAGGAGCTTAAGCAGCGCGAGGGCAGCTGGACCATGGCGGTCGCCCGCTACAATGCCGGCCCCAATAACCAGCCGGCGCAGAAGCGCTATGTCTGCCACATCGTCGCGCATCTCGTCTCCAGCGGCTTCGGCGCGTGGACCGATAAGGCACGCTCGTTCTGCCAACCCAAGATGACCTGAATGACCAAGCGGCGCATCAAGTTGTGCATCGTCGCCAACCATCAGCCCCGCGCAAGCAAGACCCCCCATTGTAAATCCAATCTGCCAAAGGAGCCCACTACATGAGCCTGTATGGTGTTATGCGCACCGGCGTTTCCGGGATGAACGCGCAGTCCAACAAGCTGTCGACGGTCTCGGACAACATCGCGAACGTCAACACGGTCGGCTACAAGCGGGCTTCAACGGAGTTCTCCTCCCTGATCCTGAAGAGCGGCTCCGGCAATTACGACTCCGGCGCGGTCGAGACCACGGTCCGCTACGCCATCACCGATCGCGGCAATCTTCAGTTCACGACCTCCGCGACGGACCTTGCGGTCCAGGGCAACGGCTTCTTCGTCGTGCAGGACGCGAACGGCAACAATTTCCTCACCCGCGCGGGCTCGTTCGTGCCTGACAGTAGCGGCAACCTCGTCAATACGGCCGGCTTCCAGTTGATGGGCTACAACATCCAGAACGGCGCCGCACCGAACGTTGCCGCCAACGGCTTCGGCGGGCTCCAGGTCATCAACGTCAACAAGATGGCGCTGCAGGCTTCGCCGTCGACCTTGGCGACCGTGGCCGCCAATCTGGATCCGAGCGCGGCGGTTGTCGCTGCACCGGCCGCTGCAGCTGGCCCGAGCAACTACACCTCGAAGACGTCGATGGTAACCTACGACAATATCGGCAATGCCGTGACGCTCGACGTATATGCCGCAAAGACCGCCGCGAACACCTGGGACATCGAGGTCTACAATGGTGCCACCGCGCTGACGAGCGGCCCCTCTGCCGCGACCACTTTCAAGTTCGACGTGAGCTCGACTGGAAAAGGCAAGCTGGACCTCGTGGGCCCGCCGCCAAGCGCGACCTCGCTCACGGTTGCAATTCCCGGCGGTTCCGGCACGTTCAAGATCGATATGTCGGCCATGACCCAGGTCGCCTCCAGCTTCGATTTCAAGGCGACTGTCGATGGCAATGCGCCGTCTGCCGTCGACAAGGTCAATATCGACAGCAAGGGCGTGGTCACCGCGGTGCTCAAGAACGGCACCACGTTGCCGAGCTTCCAGGTGGCGCTCGCGACCGTGCCGAGCCCGGACCATCTGACGCCCGAGGTCGGCAACGTCTATTCGCCGAACCTGGACTCCGGCAACGTGCAGGTCGGCCTCGCCGGCCAGGGCGGTCTCGGAACCATCCAGTCGGGCGCGCTGGAAGACTCCAACGTCGATCTCGCCAACGAACTGACCTCGATGATCGAGGCGCAGCGCGGCTTCACCGCAAACTCGAAATCGTTCCAGACCGGCGCCGATCTGCTCGACGTCGTCGTCAACCTGAAGCGCTGAGTCCCTCAGCGCGGTTTGCGGGCAAGAGCTCCCCATGTCCCTTACATCTGCCCTCGACTCTGCCCGCTCTTCGCTTATGGCGTCGGGCATCCAGTCCTCGACCATTTCGCGCAACATTGCCGGCGCCAGCACCACCGGCTATTCGCGCAAGATCACCGAGCTGGACAATCTCCCCGGCGCCGGCGTCTATGTGGCGGCGATCCAGCGCGCGGCGTCGTCGGGCCTGTACAGCAACGTCCTGACCGCAACCTCAGCGGCGGCCACGCAGAGCGCGATCTATGACGGTCTCCAGAAGATCGCGTCCGCCACGGTGGACGATCCGCAGCTCGATCAGTCGCCGACGGCCCAGCTCAATGCGCTGAAGCAGGCGTTGCAGCAATATGCCAACGCGCCTGACAACACCACGCTGGCGCAAGCAGCCGTCACGTCCGCCAAGGACATGGCGACAGCGCTCAACCAGGCGACTCAGACCGTGCAGTCGGTCCGCGAAGGCGCGGATGCCGACATGAATATATCGGTCCAGAACATCAATCAGTTGCTCTCCCAGTTCCAGACTGTCAACACGGCGATCGTGAAGGGAACGATCGCTGGCGACGACGTGACCGATTATCTCGATCAGCGCGACAACATCGTCTCGAAGCTGTCGCAGGAAGTCGGCGTCACGATGTCGATCCGCACCAACGGCGATGCCGCGCTCTACACCGACAGCGGCGTGGTCCTGTTCGACAAGACCGCGCGCACCGTGAGCTTCGCCCCGACCACCTCCTATTCGGCGAGCATCACAGGCAACGCGGTCTTCATCGACGGCGTGCCCGTGACCGGCGCCAATTCGGTGATGCCGATCAAGTCCGGTAAGCTGGCCGGTCTCGCCCAACTGCGCGACAAGGATACGGTCACCTATCAGAGCCAGCTCGACGAAGTCGCCCGTGGCCTGATCAACGCTTTCAGGGAAAGCGATCAATCGGGCGCTGCGCTGCCTGATGTTCCCGGCCTCTTCACCTATCCCGGCGCGCCCGCGATGCCGGCGAGCGCCACCGTCTCGGTGGGTCTAGCCGCCACGATCTCGGTTGCCGCATCGGTCGACCCGGCCCAGGGCGGCAACCCCAATCTGCTGCGCGATGGTGCGATCAGCGGCAACGTCGCCTACAAATACAATACGGCCGGCAACGGCGGCTATTCGACGCGGCTTCAGCAGCTCATCAGCAATATGGATGCCTCGCAGCCGTTCGATGCAACGACGCAAGGCAAGCCGAACGGCAGCTTGATCGATTACGCGTCGTCATCGACGAGCTGGATCGAAAATCAACGCAAGACCGCCAACGACAGCTCCCAGTATCAGACGACGCTGCTCAACCGCAGCACGACGGCGCTGTCGAACGTCAGCGGCGTCAACATGGACGACGAGATGTCATTGATGCTCCAGGTCGAGCGGACCTACTCGGCGTCATCCAAGATCATTTCGACCGTCGATCAGATGATGCAGAGCCTGCTGGCCGCCGTGGGGAATTAAGTCATGATGAGCGCAAACTACATTTCCACCCTGATGTTGTCCTCGTCGTTGAGGTATTCCATCACGAACAACCAGGCCGCGCTGAGCAAGGCCTCGACGGAAGCAACCACCGGCCGCTTCGCCGATGTCGGCCTCCAGCTTGGTGCGACCACGGGCGGCGACGTCACCCTGCGGGCAGACCTGAACTTCGCCGACCAACTGGTCGATACCAACGGGCTCGTCGCGGGGCGCCTGGATGTGACCCAGGACCGCATCACCCAGCTCAGCACGACCGCCACGGATTTCCTCAAGGATCTGATCGCTGCCCGCAGCACCGACGGCGGCGGGCGTATCATCCTGCCGCCTGCGTCCTCCAACCTCCAGGATCTGATCGGCGCGCTGAACATCTCGTACAACGGCTCTTATCTGTTCTCGGGCATCAACACGCAGAACCAGCCGATTACGGCTTACACCGCCGGCTCGGCCAGCAAGAACCAGGTCGACAGCGACTTCCTTGCGGCTTTCGGCTTCTCGCAATCCTCGGCAAGCGTGAGCAGCATTACGCCGGCTCAAATGCAGACGTTTCTCAACACCAGCTTCGATGCCGAATTCGCAAGCCCGGCCTGGAACACCAACTGGTCGACGGCGACCGACCAGGTCATGCAAAGCAGGATCTCCACGACCGAGATCGCCGATACGTCCGTCAGTGCCAACCAGATCGGCTTCCGTAAGCTCGCCGAGGCCTACACCATGATGGCCGATCTCGGGAATGCGAACCTGAACCAGTCGACGTTCCAGGTGGTCGTCGACAAGGCCATCGGCCTCGTCGGCAGCGCCATTACGGATCTTGCTGCGCTCGGCGGCAGCGTCGGAACGGTCCAGCAGCGGATCACCACCGCGACCGACAAGCTCAAGACCCAGAAAGACATTCTGAGCAACCAGATCGTCGGCATGGAGAAGGTCGATCCGGCGGAAGCGTCGACGCGGGTCAATGCCTTGCAGACCCAGATCCAAACCGCGCTCGCGCTCACCTCGCAGCTCCAGAAGATCAGCCTGATCAACTATCTCTGAGCCCGGCGACCGTCGCTCCCGATTCAGTTTCCTGCAATATCCTGGCAGAGTTGTCCGCATGACTTTTGAAGCCTATGAGACGGTCGTTGAAGACAGCGGCTACGAGGCGCGAGGGCGCGAGCGCCAGGCGCTCAGCCTCGGCATCGAGCGGTTGGAGCGTCTCCAGAAGGAGCAGCGCTTCAGCATCGAGGACCAGGTCCAGAGCCTGCTCTATGTCCGGCGGCTATGGACCATCTTCATCGAGGATCTCGCTCATCCCGAGAACGGGCTGCCCGAGCAACTGCGCGCTGACATCATCTCCATCGGCCTGTGGGTGGTCAAGGAGACCGATCGTCTGCGTGAAGAACGCTCGAACGACGTCATGCAGCTCGTCGAAATCAACCGCCTGATCCGAGACGCGCTTTAATGAAGATTTCCTTGCGCGCGGGTGAACGAATCTACATCAACGGTGCGGTGCTGCGCGTGGATCGCAAGGTCTCGCTCGAGCTCGTCAACGACGTGATGTTCCTGCTCGAAGGGCAGGTGATGCAGGCTTCCGACGCCACCACGGCGATGCGCCAGCTCTATTTCATCGTCCAGCTCATGCTGATGAACCCGACCGACATCGGCGCCGCCGCTTCGCTCTATGGACAGCATCATGCGGCCCTGCTTGCCGTGTGCGAGAACCGCGAAATGCTAGACGGGCTCGCCGCGATCGACGAGATGGTCGGCGGGACCCGATACTTCGAGGCGCTGAAGCGGATCCGGGCGCTGTTTCCCCTGGAGCAGGCCATCCTGGCCGGCGCCACGGAATCCCCATTCAAGGCGGCCTGACAGCGGAGAGGCACATGAACGTCCCCAGCGCGACCGATACCAGCGGCACCAATCCGGCCGGTTCGACTTCAACCGGCGCGACCTCGATGAGCAAGGGCGTCGACTACAATACCTTCCTCCAGCTCCTCATCGCAGAGATGAAGAACCAGGATCCGACCAATCCGACCGATACCTCGCAATATATGAGCCAGTTCGCCCAGCTCTCGACCGTCGAGCAGGCGATGCAAACCAATACCAAGCTGGATTCGCTATTGTCCTCCCAGTCGTTGTCGCAGGCGGACGGGTTGATCGGGAAGACCGTCAGCTTCACCGACTCGACCGGTGCCACCTTCAGCGGCAAGATCGCCTCGATCTCGATCAACAGCAACGGTTCCGTCGCAACCCTTCAGGACGGTACCAAGGTTGCGGTCGGCCCCGGCCTCACGATCAGCGGCTAGCGATGAACGAGCGGGATGCTCTCGACATCGTCCAGGCCGCGATCTGGACCATTCTCGTCGCCTGCGGACCCGCAGTCGGGGCGGCGATGCTGGTCGGCATCCTCATCGCGCTGATCCAGGCCCTGACCCAGATCCAGGAGGCGACGCTGACCTTCGTTCCGAAGATCATCGTCATTCTCGTCGTCGTGGCCATCTCCGGCTCCTTCATCGGTGCGCATCTCTCCACCTTCACCGAGATGGTCTATTCGCGGATCGAGCACGGGTTCTGATCCGCGGAACCTCCAGCCACCATCCTCGCGTAAGCTTTGGGGGGCAGATTGCGGGGCGGACCCTGCTGCCGGTGACCCATGGCCGATACGTTAGCTGCTAGCCTGCCGAACCCGCGACGCTTCGGCGCGGATGCCTTCTTCGCGGGCGGTATCGTGACCATGCTCACGATCCTGTTCCTGCCGATTCCTCCTGTTCTGATCGACCTCGGTCTCGCCTTCTCGATCGCGCTGTCCGCGCTGATTTTGATGGTTGCGTTGTGGATCCAGCGGCCACTCGACTTCTCCGCTTTTCCCACCGTTCTCCTGATCGCGACGATCCTGCGGCTGGCGCTGAATATCGCGACCACCCGCCTGATCCTGTCGCGCGGCGGAGAGGGTGAGCAGGCTGCCGGCCACGTCGTCGCCGGTTTCTCGAAATTCGTCATGGGCGGCGACTTCGTCATCGGCCTGATCATCTTCGCGATCCTGGTCACGGTGAATTTCGTCGTCATCACCAAGGGCGCGACGCGTATCGCGGAAGTCGGCGCCCGCTTCACCCTGGATGCCATTCCCGGCAAGCAGATGGCGATCGACGCGGATCTATCGGCCGGTCTGATCGACGACAAGGAAGCGCAGCGCCGGCGCCGCGAGCTCGAAGAAGAGAGCGCGTTCTTTGGTGCGATGGACGGTGCATCGAAGTTCGTCCGCGGCGACGCCATCGCCGGCTTGATCATCACTGCGATCAACATTTTCGGCGGCATCATCATCGGCGTCACCCATCATGGGCTGACCTTGTCGCGCGCCGCCGACGTCTACACAAAGCTCTCGGTCGGCGACGGCCTGGTGTCGCAGATGCCGGCGCTGATCGTATCGCTGTCGGCGGGTCTTCTGGTGTCCAAGGGCGGCACCAGGGGCTCGGCCGAGCAGGCCGTGCTGCGCCAGCTCGGCGGCTATCCGCGCGCGGTGTCGGCGGCCTCCTTGATGATGTTCGTGCTGGCGCTGATGCCGGGCCTGCCGATGGCGCCGTTCGTACTATTGGGCGGCGTCATGGCCTTCATCGGCTACTCGCTGCCGAAGCGGCAGGCCGCGGCGAAGCAGAAGGATGACGCGCACAAGGCGGAGGAGCGGGCGCAGAACGAGGCCAAGGAGTCCGTCAAGGAATCGCTCAAGACCGCCGAGATCGAGCTGTCGCTCGGCAGCCATCTGTCGGTCCACCTGCTCGGTTCGCGCAACGAGCTCGCGCACCGCGTCAGCAAGATCCGCAAGAAATTCGCCAAGCAGTACGGTTTCGTCATTCCCGAGATCAAGCTGTCGGACAATCTGTCGATCGACCCCAAGGGCTACCAGATCCGGATCCACGATACCCGCGTCGCCCACGGCGAGCTCAGGATCGGCGAGGTGCTGGTGCTCGTGGACAAGGACGGCAAGCCCGACGTGCCCGGCGATGAGGTGATCGAACCCGCGTTCGGCATGAAAGCGCTGTGGGTGACGGAAGCCTTCACCGAGGAGGTCAAGCGGCAGGGCTGCAAGCCGGTCGACAATCTGTCGGTGCTGCTCACGCATCTGAGCGAAGTGCTCAGGGCAAACCTCTCGCAGCTGCTGTCCTACAAGGACATGCGAGGACTGCTTGACCGGCTCGAGCCCGAGTACAAGCGCCTGGTCGACGACCTCTGCCCATCGCAGATATCCTATTCCGGCTTGCTGGCGATCCTGAAGATCCTGCTTGGCGAGCGTGTGTCGATCCGCAATCTTCATCTGATCCTCGAAGCGATCGCCGAGATTGCACCCCATGTGCGGCGCTCCGAGCAGGTCGCCGAGCATGTGCGGATGCGCCTGGCTCAGCAGATCTGCGGCGACCTCTCCGACAATGGCGTGCTTAATGTCCTTCGTCTCGGCAACCGCTGGGATCTCGCCTTCCACCAGAGCCTCAAGCGCGACGGCAAGGGCGATGTCGTCGAGTTCGACGCCGACCCGCGGCTGATCGAGCAGTTCGCGACCGAGGCGAGCGCCGCGATCCGGAAATTCACCGAGGACGGCACCAGCGTGGTGCTGGCGGTAACACCGGAAGCACGGCCCTATGTCCGCATGATCCTCGAGCGTGTGTTCCCGACATTGCCGATCCTCTCGCATGTCGAGGTCGCCCGCAGCGCCGAGATCAGGGCGCTCGGAGCCATTTCGTGATCAGCGGTCTCACCGACAACGTGCTCGCCACGTTCATCGTGTTCTGCCGCATCGGTGCCTGCCTGATGCTGGTGCCAGGCTATTCTAGCGTGAACGTTCCGCCGCAGATCCGGCTGTTCGTCGCGCTGGTTACGACGTTCGCGCTGACGCCGATCCTGGTCTCAATCCTGAAGCCGCTCGTGGACGACGCTTCGCCACTGACGCTGGCGCTGCTGATCGGCACCGAGTTGCTGGTCGGCAGCGTCATCGGTCTCGGCGGACGTGTGTTCTTCCTCGCGCTCCAGACCATGCTGGCCGTTATGGCGAGCGCGATCGGCCTGAGCAGCATCCCGGGCACGCCGGTGGGTGACACCGATCCGGCCCCGCCCGTGGTCCCGCTCATCATGGCCGCGGTCACCACGCTGTTCTTCCTGACCGACCAGCACTGGCAGGTGCTGCGCGGGTTGATGAACTCGTACGACGTCTGGCACCCCGGAGAGAAGCTGAGCGGCGAAATGGCGCTGAACCAGCTCGTGAACCGGCTCACGGACGCGTTCGTGCTGACGCTGCGGATCACCAGCCCCTTCATCGTCTACTCCATCGTCGTCAATTTTTCGGTCGGTCTCATCAACAAGTTGACGCCGGCGATTCCGGTCTATTTCGTCTCGGTGCCGTTCGTCCTGTTCGGCGGCTTCCTGCTGCTTTATCTCACCAGCGACGAGTTGCTGACGCAGTTCATGCTCGGCCTCTCGTCCTGGCTGGCGGGGTGACCGGCCATGGAATCGCGCGCGGACAAGCTCGGTCGCATCGTCTCGCTGGTGAAGCTCCAACTGCGGCTGTCTGAATGGCAGCTCGCGCAATTGCGGCAGCAGGAAAGAGCCATGCAGGACGAGCAGGCATGGCTGGTCGGAACCTTGAACGATGGCAAGGCGCCGGCGGGCTCGTCCAGCGACTCGATCGCGCGGCGCCTCAACAGGACCAGTGTCGGTGCACGCGCCGTGCAGGAGCGCGCTTCGATGCAGCTCGACAAGGTCCGTTCGGAGACCCGGCGCGTGAAGCAGCTCGAGGAGGTCGCCAGGGTGGCGCTCGCCGACAAGCTGCGCGATGCAGAGAAGCGCTCGCTCGAAGACATCGCGGGGACACACGCCGCTGTCCGCGATTTGACGACGCGGCCAGCCAGCCGGAACAAGCCATGATCGTGACACCGACATCCGACCTCGTTCTCGATGTTCTCGACGCCGCCGATCCTGTGGCGCAACACGCGGCGACTGCCAAGCTCCATGCGCTGAAATCGTCCGACGCCGATTTTGCCGCAACGATGGACGCCGCGGGCAAGGCGGCGGATCAATCCGCCGCAAGCGTCGCCGAGGCGCAATCGGGCGTAGTGAACGGGCCGCCGGTGCATGTGATCAAGAAGCCCGGCCCGGACGAGGTCTATCGCAAGTTCGAAGCCTTCATCCTCCAGACCTTCGTCGAGACGATGCTGCCGAAGGAGTCGGAGGAGGTCTTCGGCAAGGGCACAGCCGGCGGCATTTGGAAATCGATGTTGGCCGAGCAGCTTGGCGCCCAACTTGCGAAGGGCAAAGGGATCGGAATTGCCAAACAGCTCGCAGCTGCGCATCCGGCGGGGCCGGACGTGACGGGCAAGGCCGGATGATGAAGCCAGACAGGGATGACGAACGTTGAGGGGTGAATTTGCTATGCAGGTAGAACAGGGCGCGACGGCGCCGGTAATGGAACGGCCGGTCGTCGACATCGAGGCCGTTGCGACGGAGGCTGCACGGGGCGACGTTCTGCTGCCCGCCCTCCTGCTCAGTTCCGGCGGCGAGATGACATCCGACGATGCTGAATCGCCAGGAGCGGAGGCGACGCGCTCCGAGGAGATCCGCGGCCTATTGGCCGCGATTCGCCGGCTCGAAACCATCGTCGTGGAAGAGACCACCGCGCTCGCGACAGGACAGAAGGTCGACTTCGACGACTTCAGCGCCCGGAAAAGCCGGAGCATGCTGGAGTTCGTCCGCCTGATGCGGGCGCGGATGCATCTCGGCGGCGAAACCGAGATCACCGAGGAGATCCAGCGGCTGCGCGAGAAGCTGGAGCGAAATCGCTCCCTCCTCGAGATGCATTACGAGGCCGTGCGCGAGGTCGCGGGCATCATCGTCAAGGCGATCAAGGATGCCGAGTCGGACGGCACCTATACCGGTCGTTCAGTGCGGGATGCGAAATGATCAAACTGGTGCTGGCCGGGCTCTGGGTATGCATCCTCACCGCGGGCACGAGCTACGGCGTGGCCTATTGGAAGGAAAACGGCAGCTTGCTGCCCGCCAAGGACGAATATCTGGATGGGCTGCAATACCAGAAAACGCGTGCTTTGAGCGTGCCCATGGTCGAGGGCGGCGCCGTGCAGGGCTACATCGTCGCGCGATTCGTCTACACGGTGGACGCCAAGACCATGCACCAGCTCACCGTTCCACCCGAGCCGTTCGTCGTGGATGAGGCCTTCCGCAGGATCTATGCGGACGAGCGCCTCGATTTCAGGAAGCTCGCCCGCTACGACCTCTCCCTCCTCACCGCAGCGATCAAGCAGCGCGTCAACGAGCGGATGCAAGCCGATATCGTTCAGGACGTGCTGGTCGAGGACTTCAACTACGTCTCCAAGGAAGAATTCCAGCAGAAGCCGTAGCCTGCCGGGCCGCGAAGCCGCGCCTGCGCAACGACGTTTCTGGCCTCAAAAGCAAGCCGGCCTCTGCGGGATCTCCCGCAGAGGCCGGTCGTCGTTTGCGAGCCTTGCTCCAGCGCGTCAGTTGCCGGCCGGGTACGCCGCCGGGGCGGCATGGGCCCGGTTCAGCAGGATGCCGACGTCGTCGAGATCCTGCATCGGCTCGTCAATGGCCTCGTTGGCGGGGATGTTGAGCCGGTATCCGACATAGCGCCGTGCCACGATGGCGTCGAAGCCGAGGCGGTCGCGAAGCTTCTTGCGCAGCTTGCTGACGTGGCTCTCGATCACGCTCTCGTCGAAAGTGGATTCGAAGATGCCGTAGACGGCGTTGAAGATCTGCGTCTTGGTAATCCACTTGCCGTGGTTGCTGACCATATATTCCAGGATGCGCAGCTCGCGGCGGGGCAGGGTGAGGGCGTGGCCCGCGATTTCGGGATCACGTCCGTTGAAGAAGACCTGGATCCTGGTCTCGCAGGGCCGCGGCAACTCGCCCACCCGGCGGCGTGCGATCGCGGCCGTTCGAGCGAGGATCTCGCGCAGGTGAATCGGCACGTGCACGACGTCGTCGACACCCGATTCGAACAGCTCCAGCGTGTTCTTGAGCATCTTCTGGCCGCTCATCGCGATGATCGGAGCCGCAGACCGCTTGCGCATCGCCCGTGGCAGGCTTCCGCGGGCATCGCACTCCCCCAGAAGGAAGGCATCGACGGCTGCGAGGTCCGATTCGTTCGCGGATTGCAGCCAGTCCCAGAATTCTCCGGAGGAGAAGCCGATCGACGATACACCCTCGCGAACGAGTCCTCCTACGTAGCTGTTCGCGACGCTCTCGCGATCATCAACGATAATATACATCAGTCAGTCGCCCCTGTTTCGCACTTGCCGCGGCCGGGAGGTTTATTGTGATGCCCCGGCTCGGCAGCCATGCTGTTTGACGATATTTCCCTCCCGCGAACCGTTATTATCGTTTCGATATTCGCGGGCAGCCCTACGCATTCAGTGCCTGCGCGAGCAGGCCTGCTACTTCGACTCGATACTGAACGCTACTGCGTGAAGCCCGGCGGGTGTCTTACGATCACCTTGCGGAGCGGATTGAGAAAACGACCTGGTACAGTGGCGTCACGTTACGCATTGCGTCCGAACACTACCGAACTCAGTCGATCTCCTCGCCAACGGGCGCGAATCACTTGATGTAGACCGTAACAATTGCCGATTTCCGATCAAGCGTGCGAAACAAAGCGTTTGCTACGTGTGCTTGATGCTGTTGATTCGTTTCCGGTTGTTTCTTTATGTGTCGCCTCGCATCAGTTGATTTCAAATCCGAACTAGTTTTGCACCGTGGTGGTCATAAAGTTCCATATACCCGTAAAAATCCAGCTATTTTGGGTGGTACTGCCGGATCGCCGCAGTGAAGGGTTTTCAACCCCGGATTGACTCTCCTTGCCGCGCAGCCGCGTGCGACAACTCGACTGATTTGTAGCGACGCGGCTTCAGCTTGGCGAAATCTTGGCGAGGGTGTGGCTTTCGAGTCGCACTTTTGCCTTATGCAGTTGCGTCGGACACGCCAACGATCATCCGCGACCAACAGTTTTTCGATGCGCACGTTTCAGGCAAGCTTCACCAACTAGCTTCGCTCGAAGATCGAAATGAACGGAGCATTTTCAAATGTTGTCCGATGGAAAAACGCGTCCCGTCGAAGCTGCGGATCTGTCCGCGACGGCGAAGCCCGCTCCGGACGCGCGCGATGCGAAGCTCAATACGAATGCGCGCGGCGCCAGGCCCGCGACCGTCGCGAAGCCTGCAGCGGCGTCGAGCGATGAGGTCGCAGCCAAAGAAGCGCTCGAGGGATTGAAGCGTATTCGCGCCAAGGCGCGCCTGGACAAGATGGCGATACCAAAGCCCGTGCCGACGGTGATCAAGCCGGCCGTGATCGTCGCCAAACCGCCGCCGCCGCGTCCGACCTGGGTCGCGCCGCTCGCGACGTTGGCAGTTGCCGCCATCCTCGTCGTCAGCGCCTGCACCGGTGTCATCGCCTATCTCACGATGCAGCCGAGCCAGCCCAATGTCGCGGCCAACGCGGAGATCAGGAATTTGCGCGACACGGTCGCCCAGCTGCGCAAGCAATTATCGGGTGTCTCCGAGAATCTCGATGGCCTGCGCACGGCGGTTGATCAGTCAAGCAAGGCGACCAGCGATCGGTTCGGCCGGTTTGCCGAGAACCTTGATCGCATCGAGCGGGTGAGCTCGTCCTCGACGGCGAAGCTCGACAGGCTGGCTCAGGCCCAGGTCCAGCCGCCGACTCCCGTCGCCGCGCAGCCGCTGTCGCCGGCACCGGCGATGCCTATGATGGCCTCGGTCACCGCGCCGGAGACCACGGGATCAGTGTCCCCGGTCGAACGAAGCTCGGCACCACGAAGAGTGGTCAAGGGGTGGTCAGTCCGCCAGGCCTATGAAGGCATCGCGATCCTTCAGGGGCCGAACGGTGTCGTCGAGGCCGTGCTCGGCCAACAGGTTCCGAACCTCGGCCGTATCGAGGAGATCAGGAACGAGAACGGCCGTCTGGTGGTGGAAACCAGCGGCGGCGTCGTCTATTCCGCGCGGAAGTGAGAGGCCGATAATTCTATTGGCGGTGATGTTCGTAGCTGGTGCATAGCAAATCCACCTCGCTCTCCGCGATCGGCGCGCGAAACAACCGGCAGGTGAACTCGACCGTCGTCTTGTTCTCGGAGCTGATGCGATCCTCGCGGAGGAAGATGCAGCGCTTGCAGACGTCGGTGTGGTGCCGCTGTTCGGCGGCATCCGCCTGATCGAGCACCTGTCGCAAGGTGTCGCGAAAGCGGATCTTGCTGTCCTCCTCGAGGACGGCGATAGCCTCGATCAGGCCATTGACAGGATCGCGCGCCAGAAACTTCTTTCCCTGCAACGTCACACTCAGCATCACAGAGCGCTTGTCCTTGGCGGAGCGCTTGCGTTCCAGATAGCCGAGCCTCTCGAGCTCGCCGATGATGAACGAGGCGGTGCCACGTGTGGTGCCGACATAGCTCGCCAGCGCCGATGGCGTCCTGGAGAAGCGGTTGGCACGGGAGAGGAACCGCAGTGCCATCCACTCGCGATCGCGCATGCCGTGCTTGGTGCCTTCGAACCACAGGATTCGTGCCACTTGTCCCAGTAATTCAATCGCTTCGCGGGCCAAAATCATATGGGTGCCAGATCGGATAAAGCTTTATTCAATTGAGCCTTTGGTGCGCGATCGCTGCGGGACGCAATGAAGCTGTCGAGCGTTGCTTCGCCCGAAGCGAGAACAATTGCCGCGCTTTGAAAGACGCTTCTCCGTTCTGGAGATGGAGCATTCGCGAGTGGAACTAGAGCGCCACGAAGAAAGTTCGAGTAAATATGACAGCTCGACTGATCTGAAAATTTCAGTCAAATGGCGCGGTCCTGCGTCGATCATTGGGTGCTGTGCTGCGCCTAAGCAACATGATGTGGCGATATGGCCCGATCGGGCTCATTTGTTGCGGCAATGCATTCCCAATCGCGCGAAGCCGCACACAATCTGCGGCACGCGTTGGTGCGGCAGGTCACGGGAGAACCCTTTCTTTCGGTTAATGGATGTTGCGGCGCAACGCGGGGACGCGGTTAAATCGGGCACATCATCAGATCGGAGAGGTCAGGCGTGTCGTCAGCAAAAGAGCAAGCCGCGCCGTTCAGCGTCAAACGCGCGGCACTGGCCGCCACCGTTGGCAATATGCTCGAGTTCTACGATTTCATCACCTACAGCTTCTTCGCGATCCAGATCGGGCATGCCTTCTTTCCGACCGGAAGCGAGTACGGCAGCCTGATGCTGTCGTTGGCGACATTCGGTGCCGGCTTCGTGACGCGTCCGATCGGCGGTATCGTGCTCGGCATCTATTCCGACCGGATCGGCCGGCGGCCCGCGATGCTGTTGAGTTTCGCGCTGATGGGGGCGGCGATCCTGACCATCACGTTCACGCCGTCCTATAATTCGATCGGGCTTGCGGCGCCGATCATCGTCATTGCGGCCCGCATGGTGCAAGGCTTTGCGCTCGGCGGCGAGGTGGGGCCGACCACCGCTTATCTGATTGAGATCGCGCCGCCGGAGCATCGGGCGCTGGTGGTGGCCTGGCAGCCGGCGAGTCAGGAGATCGCAGCAACGGCCGGAGCGCTCGTCGGCGTCATCCTGAGCAGGACGATGTCGCCGGAGATGTTGGATCTCTATGGTTGGCGCGTGGCGTTTCTGATCGGGGCGGTCTGCCTGCCGTTCGGAGTCTGGATGCGCCGGACCCTTCCCGAGACGATCTCACCGGCTGACGTCGGTGTCGCGGCAAAGGAAAGCACGGGTCATCTGTCGCAGGCTCGCTCCCACACCGGCCTGATCGTGCTAGCGTTGATGGTGCTGGCCAGCGGCACGATCTCGACCTATGTCACGCAATACATGACGACCTATGCGCAGAATACGCTGCATGTCTCGTCGACTCTGGCGTTTGCCGTATCGCTCGTCAGTAACGGCATTCAGTTCGTCGGCGCGCTGGTTGGCGGTTGGCTCGCCGATCGTCTCGGCCGCAAGCCTGTGATGATCTGGCCGCAGCTTGCGACCCTGCTGCTGACCTATCCTGTCTTCCTCTGGATCGTCCATGCGCCGGGCATGCTGTCGCTGCTGGTTGGCTTCGGCTTGCTGTCCATCATCGGCTCGCTGCCGTTCACCGCGTTCTACGCCACTTTCACCGAGGCGCTGCCACAAAGTATCCGCGGCGGCGTGTTCGCCACCGTCTACGCGGTCGCGATCGCGAGCTTCGGTGGCACCGCACAGCTCGTGGTGACCTGGCTGCTCCATGTCACCGGCGATCCGCTGGCGCCGGCTTGGTACCTGCTGCTTGCGGCGATCGTCGGACTGGTTGCGATGAGTCTGATGCCGGAAACTGCACCGGTGAAGCAGCGCGATCGTCGGGTCTGAAAGGTCCCGCGCTCGCAGGCTGGTGATTTGCGTTTCGCCGGCAATTATTGGCGAATGCGTCGCCTGCAGGATCAGGGCAAGAAACGAGGGCAAGACATCAGGGCAAGGCATCAGCAAGGATCAACCCATGAGTATTGAAACCACCATGACGGCCGATGTCGTCGGGCTGACGAAAGTCGCCCCGGTCTCGCGTCGCGGATTCATGAGCGCCACCGCGGCCGTCGCCGCCGGCTACACGCTTGCGGCAGGTCCCGTCCGCGCTGAGGTCATCACCACGGATACCAATGGCCTTCAGGCCGGCGACGCTAGGGTCAAGGTCGGCTCCGAGGAGATGCCGGCCTATTTTGCGCGGCCCGCGGGCGACACCAAGGCGCCGGTGATCATCGTCGCAATGGAGATCTTCGGCCTGCATGAATACATCAAGGACGTGACGCGGCGCCTCGCCAAGCTCGGCGCCTTTGCGGTCGCGCCCGATTATTATTTCCGCAAGGGCACTGATCTCACCAAGATCACCGACATCAAGGATCTGCTGCCGATCGTCAACGCCAAGCCGGATGCCGAGCTGCTGTCCGATCTCGACGCGACGGTGGCGTGGGCGGGATCGCAGGGCGGCGACACCACGAAGCTCGGCATTATCGGCTTCTGCCGCGGTGGACGCACCGTCTGGGAATATGCCGCGCATAGCGGTGCGCTCAAGGCCGGCGTCGCCTTCTACGGTCCGCCAGTGGATGCACCCAATCCGCTCTGGCCCAAGAGCCCGCTCCAGCTCGCGCCCGAGATGAAGGCTCCGGTGCTCGGCCTCTATGGCGGCGCGGATACCGGCATTCCCGTTGCCCAGGTCGAGCAGCTCAAGGCGGCGCTCGAACAGAACAAGAAGACGGCCGAATTCAAGATCTATCCGGATGCGCCGCACGGCTTCCACGCCGATTATCGCAGCAGCTACCGCAAGGATGCGGCGGAAGATGCCTGGAAGCAGGCGCAGGCCTGGTTTAAAAAGTACGGCGTGTTGAGCTGACGTCGAGCTCAAGAAGGGCAGCGCGAGAGGCCCCCCTTCTTGTCTCACGGCGCAAGCTTCGCCTCCCCATCACGCCACAGCGCATCGAGGCCGTGCCGGTAGGTCGGATAGGCCAGCGTGACGCCAAGCTCGCGCTTCAGTCTCGCGTTGGAGACGCGGGCGCTGCTGGCATAGAAGCTGCGCGCCATCGCCGACATCTCGGCGGTCTCGAACGCCTCTTCGGGCGGCGGTGCAATGCCCATGAGCTGCGCGGCATAGGCGATCACGTCCTGCGGCGGAGCCGGCTCGTCGTCGCAGATGTTCCAAATGCCGCCGCTAGGGTGGTTGATGGCGGCCATGATCGCGCCCGCGATGTCGTCGACATGGATGCGGTTGAAGACCTGACCGGGCTTGATGATGCGCCGGGCGGTGCCGCTGCGCAGGCTCGTCAGCGCGTTGCGGCCGGGACCGTAGATACCGGCAAGCCGCAGGATGGCGATATTGCCTTGGGCGGTTTCAGTCCAGGCCTGCTCCGCCGCGACCCGCATCCGTGCGCGGTCGAGCGAAGACTGTGGCGGCGTGCTTTCGTCGACCCAACGGCCGGCGTGATCGCCATAGACGCCGATGGTGGAGAGATAGACCACCTTGCGGTGACCCTTCGCCACGACGTCGCCGAGCGCCGCCAGCGCGGGATCGCCGGTGTTGCCCGGCGGGCTCGATACCAGGAGGACGTCGGCATCACGGATCCGGTTGACCGTCGACTCAGCCGGGCGATTGCCGGAGAAGCCATGCAGTTCCAGGCCGGCCAGGTCGTCCCGCTTGGCCGGATCGCGCACCGTGCCGGCGACATGCGAGAAGCTGCCGCCGAACCTGCGGACGAAATGCCGGGCGGTATAGCCAAGACCGAGGATGAAGAGCCGCATGCGTTTGCCGTGCTAGATCCGAGTTCCCGTTCGCGCTGTCAGCGCGTGCTTGCTCATAAGAGATTTTTGGGTTCGGCCAAAGATATTGCGATTTTACTCGTCCGCCCGTGCAGGCGATGGTCGCGCCATCCAGGGAGGCGTCGATCATGCAGGCGGAAGCGGCCACCATCACGCCTTCGGGCGCGGCAGAGCTGATCCGAAAGGCCGCCGCCCTGGTCTTCGATGTCGACGGCACTCTGGCCGAGACCGAAGAGCTGCATCGGCGGGCCTTCAACCTCGCCTTCGCCGGTCACGGTCTCGACTGGCATTGGGACCAAGCCGTCTACCGGGATTTGCTGCGGGTGACCGGCGGCAAGGAGCGCATCCGCGCCTACCACACCATGCTGTCGATCGCGCCGCCGCTATCGGACGCCGACATCGCCGAGCTTCACCGCACCAAGACCGTACATTATGCCGAGCTGGTCGACACCGGCTGCTGCCGGCTGCGGCCTGGCGTGGCGGAGCTGCTCGCGAGCGCAAAGGCGCGCGGCCAGCGGCTTGCGATCGCGACCACCACCTCGCACGGCAATATCGAGGCGCTGCTGTCGCGCGCGCTGGGGCGGCGGTGGGCGAATGACTTCGAGGCGATCGTTGCCGGCGACGACGTCAGGCACAAGAAGCCTGCGCCGGATGTCTATCTGGAGATCCTGACGCGGCTGAAGCTGGAGCCATCGGATTGCGTCGCGATCGAGGATTCCGCCAACGGGCTGGTGGCGGCGACGCGGGCCGGCATTCCCGTGCTCATCACCCGCAGCATGTACTTCCGGGAAGACGACTTTCGCGACGCCCGGTTCGTGCTGGACGAGTTGTCGGAACTCGCCACCAAACAACAAAACGCAAAACAACCCCATGCACAGTAGATCACGCCGGCGTGAGGGCGATCGTCAGTGCACCCGGTGGCTCGCTCTATCGTCCTCGGCCTGCTCGACAATCTGCGCGATCGGGCTCGACTGGTGGTGCACCAGCCTCCAGTCATCTCCGACGCGGCGAAAATGGTTGGCGGCGGCGAGCGCGGTGCCGTCGACGATCTCGATGCAGAGCACGCGGGCGCTGTCGCCATCGACGATGGCCTGCGGCTCGGCGCAGACGATCTGCGGCCGCTCCGGGTTCTGCAGGATGTCGCGCCAGCTTCCGATCACCGTGGCGTGGCCGACAATCGCAGGCCAGCCGGGATGAATGCAGGAAATGCCGTCGTCATCCGCCCACATCCGCTTCATCTCGTCAAAATCGCCGGTCGAAAAGGCGGCGTAAAAAGCCGCGTTGGCGGCGATGACCTTGCTGTCCTTTGCCATCCTTCTCGGGTGGGCCAATGGCAGGCAAAAATCAAGCGCGACTTCAGGCGCACTTTGAACGCAGTGCAGCATCGCTGCCCTGTTCGTGGTCACGCCGAAACCAGCGTCTCCACTGCGCGCCGCGCGCCTTCCTTATAGAGACGGCCGAGCGCCGCAGTGACGGCCTCGCGCAGGCGCGGCTCGGCGCCGAGCGGCCCGAACACTCTGGCGACGCCGAGCAACGCGGGTGCGAGCCGCTCGGCAACCGGGCCGGCCTCGCGCGCCAGACTTGCAAGCTCGGCGGCGAGGGGATCGCGCACGTCGATGGCGCGGCCCTGCTCGTCGATCGCGCTGACGTAGCGCATCCAGCCGGCCACCGCGAGCGCATGGGTTGCGATCGGCAGGTTCCTGGCGAGGCGATCCTGCATCGCGCCGAGCAGGCGCTGTGGCAGCTTTTGCGAGCCGTCCATCGCGATCTGCCAAGTGCGGTGATGCAGTGCCGGATTGGCAAAGCGCTCGAGCAGCGAGGCGCGATAGGCGGCGAGGTCGGTGCCAGATGGCATCGTCAGCGTCACCGCGGCATCTTCCATCACCCGCGCGGCGAGCCGCGCGAAACGCGGATCCTGCATGGTATCGGCGATGGTCTCGTAGCCGGCGAGATAGCCGAGATAGGCCAGCGCCGAATGGCTGGCATTGAGCAGCCGCAGCTTCATCAGTTCGAACGGCTTGACGTCGGTGACGAGCTCGACGCCTGCAGCGGCGAGATCGGGACGGCCCGCGCAGAACCGGTCCTCGACGACCCATTGTGTGAACGGTTCCGTCATGACAGGCCAGGCGTCGCGCATCCCGAGTGCCGCGGCGACCGCGTCACGATCCGCATTGGTCGTCTCCGGCACGATGCGATCGACCATGGTGCAGGGGAATGCGACCGTATCGGCGATCCACTTGCCGAGATCTCTCGAGCGGAGCGCAGCGAATTGGGTCACGATCCGCTGCACGGTGTGGCCGTTGGCGGCGAGGTTGTCGCAGCACAGCACGGTGAAGGGCGGAATGCCCAGCGCCCGCCGCCGCGCCAGCGCGGCCACGATGAAGCCGGGCGCCGAGCGCGGCGCATCGACATTGTTCAGGTCGTGCACGACGTCAGGATGGCGCTCGTCGAGATCACCGGTCTGCGGCGTGTGGCAATAGCCTTTCTCGGTGACCGTGAGCGAGACGATGCGAATGGCGGGATCGGCCATCCGCTCGACGAGTGCTGCCGGCTTCTCGCGCGCGACGACGCTGTCCAGCAGCGCGCCGATGATGCGGTGCTCGGTGCCTTCGGCAGCGCGTACGGCGACCGTATAGAGATGATCCTGCGGGGCGAGAGAATCGCGCGTGTCAGGGCTGCGCAGGCTCGCCCCGATGATGCCCCAGGACGAGCTGCCCGCGGCAAGACAATCGTCGATGATGACGGCTTGATGGGCGCGATGAAACGCGCCCAAGCCGAGATGCACGATCCCAGGCGTGATGCGCGAGCGGTCATAGGCCGGGCGGCGAATGCCAGCTGGCAGCCGATCGAGATTGGCGCGACCAAGGCGCATCGACGTCTCCCCTTTGCTTTGGCGGCTGCTTGACATGGCGGCCATATCAGGTCAATGCTTCGGTCAATTGGTAAGGCCAATTATCCAAAATTGGCGGGCCGCCGGGCTGGAAGCCTTCCCGGCGAGACCCTTTCGGGAGGACCAGCGTGCCGCTGGAAGCTGTGGAGGCGAGACGGCTCTATCGCCAGGTCGCCGATCAATTGCGAAGCCTGATCGACAGCGGCGAATACGCGGTCGGCAGCCGCTTGCCGACCGAGCGTGAACTCGCCGATCAGCTCAAGGTATCGCGGCCGACGGTGCGCGAGGCGCTGATCGCGCTCGAGGTGGAAGGGCGCGTCCGCATTCGCGTCGGCTCCGGCATCTATGTGACCGAACCCGCCGAGGCCACGCCGGCTCCAACAGCCGTCATCGAGGGGCCGTTCGAGCTGCTGCGCGCCCGCGAATTCCTGGAAAGCGCCATTGCCGAGCAGGCCGCACGGGTGGCGACCAAGGACGATGTCGCGCGCATCGACGCGGCGCTCGTCGCGATGGAGAATGTCGAGCATCCCGGCGAAGCCTCGATGATCCATGACCGCGCCTTCCACATCGCCATCGCCGGGTGCCTCGGCAATGCCGTGCTGGTGCGGGTGGTCGGCGAGCTGTTCGATCAGCGCCTCAATCCCTATTTCGCGCAGCTGGCGCATTATTTCGAGAACCCCTCCACGTGGCGCACCGCGCTTAGCGAGCACCGGGCCGTGCGCGACGCGATTGCGGCGCGCCGGCCGCTGGCGGCTCACGACGCCATGCGCGACCACCTCGCGCACTCGCAGGAGCGCTTCGCGCAGAACTTCGGCGCCGAGACATCAGCGGGGGCGCCGGCAGCGCGATCCGGGGCTCAGCCCGGCAAACCAAAGCGGCCGTCGAACAAACAGGCCAAGAGCGGCAGCGAACGACGACGATGAGATTGGGCGGTCCGCCTCTTTATTTGAGGGCGGGCGAACAAGAAGCAGACTTAAGTTAGTGGAGGAAGATCAGTGTTGAAGACAATGACGACGGTGCTGGCGATGTCGGTCGCCGCCACATTTGCGACCACCGAAGCCAGCCTGGCGCAAACCAAGCTGAAATGGGCCCATGTTTACGAGACCTCGGAGCCGTTCCACACCGCGTCGGTCTGGGCCGCGCAGGAGATCGGCAAGCGCACCAACGGGCGCTACCAGATCGACGTCTATCCGGCCTCGCAGCTCGGCAAGGAAGCCGACATCAACCAGGGCCTTTCGCTCGGCTCGGTCGACATCATCATCTCCGGCTCGAGCTTCGCGGCCAAGAGCTTTCCGCCGATCGGCGTGACCTATTATCCCTACACCTTCCGCGATGCCGATCACCTGCTCGCCTACACCAAGAGCGACATCTTCAAGGAGCTCGCCAAGGGCTATGAGGACAAGAGCGGCCATCACATCGTCGCAGTGACCTATTACGGCGTGCGCCAGACCTCGTCGAACAAGCCGATCAAGACCTGCGCCGACATGAAGGGCTTGAAGATGCGCGTGCCCGACGTGCCGGCCTACCTTGCGATGCCGCGCGCCTGCGGCGCCAACACCGCACCGATCGCATTCGCCGAAGTCTATCTCGCGCTCCAGAACGGCACGGTCGAGGCTCAGGAAAATCCGCTGACCACGATCGAGGCGAAGAAGTTCTACGAGGTGCAGAAGCACATCGTGCTCACGGGCCATATCGTCGACCACCTCAATACGGTGATCGCGGGCGCGCTCTGGAAGAAGCTTAGCGACGAGGACAAGAAGATCTTCACCGACGTCGCGCAGGAGGCCGCCGCCAAGGCGACCGAGGAGATCAAGGAGAAGGAGGCCAAGCTCGTCGCCTTCTTCAAGGAGAAGGGCTTGACCGTGACCGAGGTCGACAAGAACGAGTTCCGCGACACCGTGCTGAAGAACGTTCCGTTCGAGACCTTCGGCTATCGCAAGGCGGATTGGGAACGGATCCAGGCGGTGAAGTAAGGCGCGCCGTCGTTCCGGGGCCCGCGAAGCGAGAACTATGGTGCGCAATTGCGCACCTGAGAACCTCGAGATTCCGGGTTCGGCTCTTCGAGCCGCCCCGGAATGACGATTGAGATGTTTGGAGAGTAACCCATGTCCACCGCCGAAATACACCGGCAGATCACCGGCGACGAGATCGCCCATACCTTCGAGGAGGAGGGGACGCCGAAGATCGATCTCGGCGTCTACGCTTTCGAGGACTGGGTGGCGCTGGCGATCTTCTGGGTGATGGCGCTCGCCGTCTTCCTGCAGTTCTTCACCCGCTACGTGCTCAACGACAGCTATGCCTGGACCGAGGAGATCGCGACCTACTGCCTGATCGGCGTGGTGTTCATCGGCGCCTCGATGTGCGTGCGGCTGTCGCGGCACATCCAGGTCGACCTGATCTACCGCTATCTGCCTGGTGCCGTCGCGCGGACGCTGTCTACATTGATCGACCTGATCCGCATCGTCTTCTTCGGCTACGCCATCAAGCTGGTCTGGGTCTACATCCAGATCATCGGCGACGAATCCATGACCACGATCAACTTTCCCAAGAACTACGTCTATTACGCGGTGCTCGCCGGCTTCGTGCTGATGTTTGCGCGCTCGCTGCAGGTCGCTCTGCAGCATCTGCGGCAGGGCTATTCGATCCTCGAACGTCCCGGTGCCTACGACGGTTTTGAAGGGTAGTCTCATGCTGCTGTTGCTTGGCGGTTTTCTCGTTTTGATGCTGCTCGGCGTTCCCGTGGCGATTGCCATGGCCGCCTCGTCGCTGCTCTACATCCTCGTCAGCGGCGTGACGCCCGACGTCACGCTGGCGCAGCGCATGATCGCCGGCGTCGAGAGCTTTCCGCTGCTCGCGGTGCCGTTCTTCATCCTGGCCGGCAATCTCATGAACATCGCCGGCGTCACCGGGCGCATCTACAAATTCGCGGTCGCGCTGGTGGGCTGGATGCGGGGCGGCCTCGGCCACGTCAACATCATCGGCTCGGTGATCTTCTCCGGCATGTCCGGCACCGCGATCGCCGATGCCGCCGGTCTCGGCACCATCGAGATCAAGGCGATGAAGGACCACGGCTATACCACCGAGTTCTCGGTCGGCGTCACCGCGGCCTCCGCGACGCTCGGACCCATCATTCCGCCGTCGCTGCCGTTCGTGATCTACGGCATGATGGCGAACGTCTCGATCGGCGCCCTGTTCCTGGGCGGCGTCATTCCGGGCGTCGTCCTGACGCTGCTGATGATGGCGACCGTGACCTATTTCGCGCACCGCAATAAATGGGGCAGCGACACGCCGTTCTCCTGGCCGCAGCTCGGCTCCGCCGGGCTCGAGATCGTCGTGGTGCTCGCGTTCCCGCTCGCGATCTGGCTGATGGTGATGGCCGGCCTGTCGACCAATCTTGCGGTCGTCATCGGCCTCGGCGCGCTGCTCGCGATCGACTGGTACTTCGACTTCTCGGCGGTGATGGCGCTGATGGCGCCCGTCATCCTGATCGGCGGCATGACGCTCGGCTGGTTCACGCCGACCGAAGCCGCCGTCGCCGCGGTGATCTGGTCGCTGTTCCTCGGCCTCGTGCGCTACCGAACCATGACCCTGAAGACGGTGGCGAAGGCGACCTTCGACACCATCGAGACCACGGCCTCGGTGCTGTTCATCGTCACCGCAGCCTCGATCTTCGCCTGGCTGCTGACGGTGTCGCAGGCCGCCCAGCTGCTCTCGGACTGGATGCTCAGCATCACCCACAACAAATGGGCGTTCCTGGCGCTGGCCAATGTGCTGATCCTGTTCGTCGGTTGCTTCATCGACACCACGGCGGCGATCACCATCCTGGTGCCGATCCTGCTGCCGATCGTGCTCAAGCTCGGCATCGACCCGATTCATTTCGGCCTGATCATGACGCTGAACCTGATGATCGGCCTGTTGCATCCGCCGCTCGGCATGGTGCTGTTCGTGCTCGCCCGCGTCGCCAAGCTCTCGGTCGAGCGCACCACGGTCGCGATCCTGCCCTGGCTGGTGCCGCTGCTGCTCGCGCTGATCGCGATCACCTACATTCCTGAACTGACCCTCTGGCTGCCGAAATACATAGGACTCTCCAAATGACCTCGACCTCTCTCGCCGCAACGCTGTTTGGCCCCGAAGACCTGCGTATGGTCGAGCATCCGCTCGGCAAGCTCGCTGATGGCATGGTGCGCATGCGCTTCGGCGCCGGCGGCATCTGCGGCTCGGACATGCATTACTTCCGTCACGCCCGGACCGGCGATTTCGTGGTGAAGTCGCCGTTGGTGCTGGGCCACGAGATCTCGGGGCAGGTTGTCGAGATCGCAGGTTCGGCAGCGAATCTGAAGGTCGGCGACCGCGTCGCCGTCAACCCCTCGCGCTGGTGCGGCCATTGTGGCGCCTGCCGCGAGGGCCGGCAGAACCTCTGCGAGAACATCTACTTCATGGGCTCGGCGTCGAAGACGCCGCACATGCAGGGCGGCTTTGCCAATTACTTCGACGCCGTCCCCGCGCAGTGCGTGAACATCCCGGATCATGTCTCCTACCAGGCTGCGGCGCTGGCCGAGCCTCTGGCGGTCTGCCTGCACGCGGTCGCGCGCGCCGGCAACATCAAGGGCAAGCGCGGCGTCATCTTCGGCGCGGGCCCGATCGGGCTTCTGACCATGCTGGCCGCGCACCGCGCCGGCATGGCTGATATCACGGTGGCCGATATCGCACCGGCGCCGCTGGCCTTTGCGACCAAGCTCGGCGCGTCCCATGTCGAGAACGTCTCCGGAGGGGAAGAGGGCCTGAAGGCGCAGGCGGCGTCGCGTCCCTATGACGTCGCGTTCGAAGTCTCAGGTACGGCCGCGGGGCTTGCCAGCGCGATCGGCATCGTCAGGCGCGGCGGCGTGGTGGTGCAGATCGGCAATCTGCCTGGTGGCCAGATCCCGACGCCGTCGAATGCGGTGATGGCCAAGGAGATCGACCTGCGCGGCTCGTTCCGCTTCGGGCTCGAATTCATGACAGCGGTGGAACTGATCGGGGACGGCAGCGTCGACGTGCTGTCGCTGGTCACTGCGGAGCGGCCGCTCTCGACCGCGCCCGATGCGTTGCGCTTGGCCCTCGATCGCTCGCAGAGCGTCAAGGTCGTGCTGACCGCGAACTGATCGGAGAAGACCCATGCTCGAGGGATGGCGCTGGTACGGGCCGGATGATCCGGTCTCGCTCGACGATGTCAGGCAGGCCGGGGCGAGCGATATCGTCTCGGCGCTGCATCAGGTGCCGATTGGCGAAGTCTGGACGCGCAAGGCGGTGGAGGAGCGCAAGAATTTCATCGAGAACGGCCAGCCGGGCCGCTCGCAGCTCACCTGGTCGGTGGTGGAATCGATTCCGATCCCCGACGACGTCAAGCGTCTCGGGGCCAAGGCCACGAAGTCCATCGACGCCTGGATCGCGAGCCTGGAGGCGGTGGCCGCCTCAGGCATCAAGATCATCTGCTACAACTTCATGCCCGTGGTGGACTGGTGCCGCACGGATCTGGAATGGGAGCTGCCGAACGGCGCCCGCGCCATGCGCTTCGACCAGGACCGTTTTGCCGCGTTCGAGCTGCACATCCTGAAGCGGCCTGCGGCCCTGCAGGAGTATTCGCCGCAAGCACAGGCGCGCGCGAAGGCGCTTTTCGAGCAGATGAGCCAGGCCGACATCGATTATCTTGTCATGGTCATCGCCAGCGCGCTGCCCGGCTCGACCACCGAGCCGATGACGATCCCGCAATTCCGCGACCGGCTGGAGACCTATCGCGACATCACGCCGAAGATCCTGCGGCAGCATCTGGCCGAGTTCCTCGCGCGCGTGACGCCGGTCGCCGAGCAGCTCGGCGTGTCGCTGACCCTGCATCCGGACGATCCGCCGCGGCCGCTGTTCGGCCTGCCGCGCATTGCCTCGTCCGCAGAGGATTATCAGGCGCTGTTCGATGCCGTGCCGTCGAAGGCGAACGGCATCTGCCTGTGCACCGGCTCGCTCGGCGTGCGGCCCGAGAACAATCTGCCTGAGATGGCCGAACGGTTCGGCCCGCGCATCGCTTTTGCCCATCTGCGCGCCACCAAGCGCGAGGCCGACGGTCTGTCGTTCTACGAGTCCGATCATCTCGATGGCGACGTTGACATGGTCGCGGTGCTCAAGGCGCTGCTGAAGGAGAACGCGCGGCGGGCCCCAGACAAGCAGATCGTGTTTCGCCCGGATCACGGCCACCGAATGCTCGACGATCTCGCCGCCACCAAGCGAACCAATCCCGGCTACACCGCCATCGGCCGCCTGCGCGGGCTCGCCGAGCTGCGCGGCGCGATCCGCGCGATCGGGCATCGGTGATTGGCAGTTTCCCCATCGCCGCTGCTGGTGCTCCATTCTCCGTGTCATCGCCCGACTTGATCGGGCGATCCAGTACTCCGGGACAGTTGCGAGTCCTCGATCGGCCGCGGCGTACTGGATGCCCCGGTCAAGCCGGGGCATGACAGCGAGTGTATGGCGCTGCTGCCATCTGTCTAGCGCGAGGGCCCAACGCTTGCCTGTCAGCCTGCGGTCGAAGAAGGCGGGCACCTTGGCCATCATCTCGGGGTTGCTGCTGACATGACCGAAGATGTGGCCGGCGTTTTCGCCTTGGCCTAAGACCGCCCGCCAGCCGCACCTGTAATCTGTTTCACAGGCGGATGCGCCGATCTGCGCTAGATGAGATCAGGCCCCGCCACCGCGCGGCCGGCTTCGGAGCTGGCGATGATTGCTGCATTGGCAAGAGCAATATCCCGCGCGACGGGAACCAACGTCGATATCGAAACTCTGAAGATCCTGGTGATCTTCTCGGGCGCGGGCCTCCTGGTCTCGCTCGTCGCCGCGATGATCTACGGACAGGCCATCAACGCCGCTCTGTTCTGAGCCCGTTCGGTCGGTCAGGCGACGGGATCTTCGGAACGGCTGCGCTCACGTGGCGCCAGCGGCGGGGCCTGCTTCAGGGGACCTGCCTGGCGTGACGCTTCGCCGCTCGATGCGTGCTCGACCGGCGCGGGGCCGGTGTCGCGATAGGCGAAAATCCAGATCAGAAAGCCCAGAACTGCCAGGCCGGCGCCGACCGGGCCGGTGGAGGTCCAGCCCAGCCCCTGGCGGATGGCGAGGCCGCCGAGGAAGGGGCCGAGCGCATTGGCGGTGTTGAAGGCCGAATGGTTGAGCGCGGCGGCGAGCGCCTGTGCATCTCCAGCCACGTCCATCAGCCGGGTTTGTAGGATGGCCCCGAGCGCGACACTGGCGCCGATGGCGAAGATGTCGATCGCGAGCAGCCAGGGATTGCCGGCGACGAGCGGAAAGACCGCGAGGGCCACGGCGGCGAAGATCAGGATGCCGCCCGCCGTCGGCATCAGCGCGCGGTCGGCGAAGCGCGGCACGAAGAGATTACCGAGCGTGGCGCCGATGCCGAAGATCGCGAGGAAAAACGGGATGACCTCGGTGCTGACCTTGGTGACCTCGATCAATGTCGTCGCCAGATAAGTGTAGACGGCGAACATGCCGCCGAAGCCGATGGCGCTGATCGCGAGCGTCGTCCAGACGCGGCGGCTCCTGAGTGCGCCGAGCTCGCGCAGCGGATCCGACCGGCCGGCCTGGTCGCGCGGGGCGAACAGCGCACAGAGCAGGACGGTGAGCAAGGCGAGCAGCGACACGAGGCCAAAGCTCGCGCGCCAGCCGACCATTTGGCCGATCAGATTGGCCAGCGGCACGCCGATGATGGTGGCGACGGTCAGGCCCAGCATGACCTGGCCGACCGCCTGCGAGCGGCGATGTTGCGGAACGAGCGAGGCCGCAACCAGCGCGGCGATGCCGAAATAGGCGCCGTGAGGCAGGCCCGAGAGGAAGCGGGCCGCGACCATCGAGCCGAAGCCGGGTGCCAGCGCGGTGAGGGCGTTGCCGAGTGCGAACACGGCCATCAGCGCCAGCAGCTGCGTGCGCCGCGCGAACTTTGCGCCGAGCACGGCAATCAGCGGCGCGCCCAGCACCACGCCGAGCGCGTAGGCGCTGATCGCGTGCCCGGCGGTCGGCTCGTCGATATGAAGATCCGCCGCGAAGAACGGCAGCAAGCTCATCGATGCGAACTCGGTGGTTCCGATCGCAAAGCCGCCCATCGCGAGCGAGAACAGGACGATGGCGAGATGAGGAGGCGCTGAAGCCGGTTTCGATGTCGTGCTTGGCGAAGTCGCGGGGGGCGAGGGCGTCATGGGGCCTGCATGGGGCAAGGGAAGCCAGCCCAGCGAACGTCGCCACCCCTGCATTATTTCTCTCACCTACTTAAACGCGCATGTGTCTGCGTCAACACCGGAAGCTCGACGTCGGGCGGTGCGCATATCAGCGTCCCGGTTTGCTCAGAGCATCCGAAACGCAGAACGATGCCGGGCTGCTGTGCAGTGTTTCGGCTTGCACCTTATTTCCGCTTGTCTTACGCCACCTCGGAACAAATTTGCGCGAGGCCTTCAAACGCATCGCCGGAGCCTGCAGGGAGCTGTCATGACCATCCGAAACACCCGCACCGGGGGCCAGATCCTGATCGATCAGCTCGTTGCCCAAGGCGTCGAGCGTGTCACCTGCGTGCCGGGCGAGAGCTATCTGGCGGCGCTGGACGCGCTGCATGACAGCCCGATCGACGTCGTGATCTGCCGCGCCGAGGGCGGCGCCGCGATGATGGCAGAGGCTTATGGAAAGCTCACGGGACGGCCTGGAATCTGCTTCGTCACCCGTGGCCCCGGCGCCACCAATGCCAGCCATGGCGTCCACATCGCGATGCAGGATTCGACGCCGATGATCCTGTTCGTCGGCCAGGTCGACACCGGCATGCGCGAGCGCGAGGCGTTCCAGGAGCTCGACTACAAGGCCGTGTTCGGCTCGATGGCGAAATGGGCGGTCGAGATCGATCGTCCCGATCGCATTCCCGAGCTGGTCGCGCGCGCCTTCCGCGTCGCCATGCAGGGTCGCCCCGGTCCCGTGGTGATCGCGTTGCCGGAGAACATGCTGACCGAGACCGCAGCTGTGGCCGACGCCATGCGCATCGAGCCGGCTGCGAGCTGGCCGGCGCCTGCCGATATCGAGCGCGTCGGTGCGATGCTGGCCAGCGCCAAGGCGCCGCTCGTCATCCTCGGCGGCTCGCGCTGGACCGACGATGCCACCAGGAGCATCGCGCGTTTTGCCGAGCGCTTCGACCTGCCGGTCGCGACCTCGTTCCGCCGGGCCTCGCTGATCGACGCCGATCATTCGCATTATGCCGGCGATCTCGGCATCGGGCCGAGCCCTGGCCTGAAGGCGCGGATCGAGGGCGCCGATGTGATCCTGCTCATCGGTGGCCGCATGTCGGAGATGCCGTCCTCGTCCTACACGCTGTTCGACATTCCCTCGCCGAAGCAGAAGCTGATCCACGTGCATCCCGGCTCGGAAGAGCTCGGCCGCGTCTACCAGCCGGAGCTTGCGATCCAGGCGACGCCGGCCGCGTTCGCCGCCGCGGTCGAGACGCTGAAGCCTTCGGGCGCCGTGGCCTGGAAAGGCGAGGCCGCCAAGGCGCATGCCGATTACCTCGCCTGGACCGAGAAGGCGCGCGAGCTGCCGGGCTCGTTCCAGTACGGCCAGGTCATGACCTGGCTGCGCGATCGGCTGCCGAAGGATGCGATCGTCTGCAACGGCGCCGGCAATTATGCCGGCTGGATTCATCGCCACCACCGCTTCCACAGCTTTGCGTCGCAGCTCGCTCCGACCTCGGGCTCGATGGGCTATGGTGTGCCGGCAGGCGTGCTGGCGAAGCGGCAATATCCCGACCGTGTCGTCGTCGCCTTCGCCGGCGACGGCTGCTTCCTGATGAATGGCCAGGAGTTCGCGACCGCCGTGCAATACGACGCGCCGCTGATCGTCATCGTCGTCGACAATTCGCAATACGGCACCATCCGCATGCATCAGGAGCGCGACTATCCCGGCCGCGTGGTCGGCACGCAGCTGAAGAATCCTGATTTTGCGATGTACGCTAAGGCGTTCGGCGGCCATGGCGAGCGCGTCGAGCGCACCGAGGAATTCGCCCCCGCATTCGAGCGCGCGCTCGCCTCCGGCAAGCCGTCGATCCTCCACTGCATCATCGATCCCAGGGCGATCTCGGTCGGCAAGGATTTTACGCCGGCGGCGAAGGCGTAAGCGATGCCTACGGGCCGCCACGTCGCGATCATCGGAGCCGGCGCGGTCGGCGTGATCAGCGCCATCGAGGCGCTGCGCGAGGGGCATCGCGTCACGCTGATCGATGCAGGCGAGCCCGGCGGCGAGCAGGCGGCGAGCTACGGCAATGCCGGCTGGCTGTCGTCGCATTCGGTGATCCCGCCGGCGGAGCCGGGCGTCTGGAAGAAGGTGCCGGGCTATCTGATGGATCCGCTCGGCCCGCTCGCGATCCGCTGGTCGTATTTGCCGAAAGCGCTGCCCTGGCTGATCAAGTACCTGCGCTCGGGCTGGACCGCGGCGCGGGTCGAGAAGACCGCGTTCGCGCTGCGCGATCTGCTCAAGGACGCGCCGCTGTTGCATCGCAGGCTCGCGGAAGAGGCCGGCGTGCCCGAGCTGATCGAGCGCAACGGCGTGATGCACGTGTTCACCTCGCGCGGCAATTTCGACAACGATCTCGGCTGGCGCCTGCGCAGGAAGGTCGGCGTCGAATGGCTGGAGCTTTCCGCCGACGAAATGCGCCAGCGCGAGCCGGAGCTGCATCCGCGCTACACTTTCGGCGTGGTGGTGGAGGAGGCCGGACGCTGCCGCGATCCCGGCGCTTATGTCACAGCGCTCGCCCGGCACGCGCTGGCGAACGGCGCCGAGCTGGTGCGTGCCAGGGCGACGGGCCTCAAGCTCTCCGGCGACAAGCTCGTCGCCGTCCTCACCGAGACCGGCGAGATCGCTTGCGACGCCGCGGTGATCGCCGCCGGCGCGCATTCGAAGCAGCTCACGTCTTCGGTCGGCGATCCGCTGCCGCTCGAGACCGAGCGCGGCTATCACGTCATGATCGAGAACCCTGAAACAGGTCCGCGTAGCTCGATGATGGCCTCGGACGCCAAGATGGTGGTGAACTGGACCGACAAGGGCCTGCGCGCCGCCGGCACGGTGGAGATCGCGGGCCTCGAGGCCGCGCCGAACTGGAAGCGCGCCGAGATCCTGCGCAACCATCTGCTCGGCATGTTCCCGAAATTGCCGAAGGACATTCCGGCCTCGCGCGTCAAGACATGGTTCGGGCATCGGCCGAGCATGCCGGACGGTCGTCCCTGCATCGGCTATGCGCGCGCCTCGCGCGACATCGTCTATGCTTTCGGTCACGGCCATGTCGGCCTGGTCGGCTCGGCCCGCACCGGCCGCCTCGTCGCGCAGCTGTTGAGCGGCAAGCCGCCGGAGATTCCGCTCGCGCCGTTTTCGCCCAATCGCTTCCTCTGAGATCGCACCATGAGCAACGCAGCCAATCCGACCTCCCGCATCGCCCGCGGCGGCAAGGCCATTTACGGCGCGCCGCTCGGCATCCTGATGCTGGAAGCGCGCTTTCCCCGCATCCAAGGCGACATGGGCAACGGCACGACCTGGCCATTCCCCGTGCTCTATCGCGTGGTGAGCGGCGCCTCGCCGGAGAAGGTGGTGCTGAAGGGCGCGGCCGGGCTGCTGCCCGACTTCATCGACGCGGCGAGGGATCTGGTGCGGCTCGGGGCCGAAGCGATCACCACCAATTGCGGCTTTCTCTCGCTGTTCCAGAAGGAGATCGCCTCCGCCGTCGGCGTTCCCGTTGCGACCTCCTCGCTGATGCAGGTGCCGTGGGTGCAGGCGACTTTGCCGCCAGGCAAGCGCGTCGGTCTCGTCACCGTATCAGGCTCGACCCTGACGCCGGCCCATCTCGAAGGCGCCGGCGTGCCGCTCGATACACCTGTGGTCGGCACCGAGCACGGCAAGGAATTCTTCCGCGTCCTGATCAAGGCCGAGAAGGAGGACATGGACATCGCGCAGGCGGAGCGCGACGTGGTCGAGGCGGGCAAGGAGCTCGTCGCCAAAAACCCCGACGTCGGCGCTATCGTGCTCGAATGCACCAACATGCCGCCCTACGCGGCGGCGCTGCAGGCCGAGGTCGGCCTGCCGGTCTACGACATCTATTCCATGATCACCTGGTTTCATGCCGGACTGCGCCCGCGCGTGTTCGCCTGATTTGCGGCTGTCGCGCAGCGCTTTACAACCTCTGCTTTCGTCTGAATTGCAATCGTTGCCGCGGGCCCGGTATATTTGCGCCGTGTTCGGGCATGAATGCAGCTGATGATGAGCAACGTGGAACTGGCTTCCGATAGTATCGTCGATCGCGTCTATGAGCAGCTCAAGGCGATGGCCGTGAGCTACGAATTCAAGCCGGGTGAGCGGCTCAACGAGGGCGAGCTGGCAAAGCGCCTCGGCGTCAGCCGTACGCCGCTGCGCGAGGCGCTCAACCGTCTCAACACCGAAGGTTTCCTGCGCTTCGCGCCGGGCAAGGGCTTCTTCTGCCGCGAGCTCGACGCGCACGAGATCTTCGATCTCTACGAGCTGCGCAAATCGATCGAGGTCGCCTCGGTCCGCCTCGCCGTCAAGCGCGCCAGGGACGAGGACATCGATGCGCTCTTGAAATTCCTCGAAGCCACCGGTCCCGATCCCGGCGAGCGTTCCTCGATCGAGCTGGTCGAGCTGGACGAGACGTTCCACGAGCGGCTGATGGCGATGTCAGACAATGCCGAGATGCTGCGCGTCCTGCGCAACGTCAACGCCCGCATCCGCTTCGTACGCTGGATCGACATGGACAGCACCAACCGCTCCAAGACGCAAGCCGAGCACCGGGCCGTCATCGAAGGCCTGAAGGCGCGGGACGAAGAGGCTTGCGTGTCGGTGCTCGAGAAGCACATCGACCGCCGCCTCGACCGGATCACGTCCGCGATCAAGGAAGGCTACGCGCAGATCTACATGCCGGCCGCGGCGCGAACGGCGGCGAATTGACGTCCGGCAGGGCGTCATGTTGTGAGGCGGCCGGTTTGCCCCTTACTCCGCCGCCGCCGTCATCCCGTAACCCAGCCGCTTCGAAATGCCGCCCGCACATTCCCGCAAGGCATGAGCGATCGGGCTGTCCCAGTGCGCGTCGAAAGTGCCTTCCGGTCCCATCGCGGTGATGACCAGCGCGACATGGCCGGAATGGTCGAACACGGGGGCGGAGAATGCGTTGACGCCGGGCAGGGGATCGCCGAGGGCGCGGGCGAGGCCATGCTTGCGGACCTCGGTGAGCATCTCGGCGACCTTGGCGCCTTTCACCGCGCGCTTCGGATTGTAGCCGACGCCCTGGCGATCGAGCCCGCTCTCGAGCGCGGCACTGATGGTCTGCTCCGGCAGGAACGCCGCGAAGGCGCGTCCCGTCGCGGTCTCCAGCAACGCCATCACCGAGCCCGGTCGCATCACGATGTGGACAGGCTGGGCCGGCTCTTCGATCTGCACCACGGTCGGGCCATGCGTGCCCCACACCGCAAGCGAGACCGCATGCCCGATCTGGCTCGCGAGCGCGGCGATCTTCGGCCGCGCGATGCGGACGCCCGAGAGACGACGCAGGCTGATCAGGCCGAGCTCGAGCGCCAGCGCGCCGATTTCGTAGCGGCCGGTGGTCTCGTCCTGCTCGATCAGGCCGATGCGGGAGAAGCTGGCGAGATAAGGATGGGCCTTGGCCGGCGTCATGCCGGCCTCGCGGGCGAGATCGCGCAGCATCATCGGCTCGCCGCATCTGGCGAGCGCGCGGAGCAATTCTCCGCCGACCTCGATCGACTGAATGCCGCGGCTTTCTCGCTTCATGCGCCTCCGATGCGCCTGAGTTCTCGTTTGAGCATGCTCTTTTCGGAAAACCGCTGCGCACTTTGCGCTAACGCGGCCCTTCGGGTCCGGATCATGCTTTACGCCGCGTCGCGCTTGGCGGCGCTGTCGGCGAGATGACGGCCGGCAATGTAGCCGAAGGTCAGCGCCGGCCCAAGCGTGATGCCGGCGCCCGGATAATTGCCGCCCATGATGCTCGCCATGTCGTTACCGGCGGCATAGAGCCCGGGAATCACCCGGCCCTCGGCGTCGAGCGCCCGGGCGTTCTCGTCGGTGACGATGCCGGCATAGGTGCCGAGATCGCCGATCATCATCTTGATGGCGTAGAATGGACCACGCTCGATCGGCGCAACGCAGGGGTTGGGGCCGTGCAGCGCGTCGCCTTGATAGCGATTATAGGCTTTGGAGCCCTTGCCGAAGGCCGCGTCTTGGCCCAGCGGTGCGGTCGCATTGAATTGCCTGACGGTTTCGGTGAACGCTTTCGCGTCGATGCCGGCCTTTGCCGCCAGCGCCTCCAGCGTGTCGCCGCGCATGAGATAACCGGTATTGAGGTGATGACCCAGCGGCATCGGGAAGGGCGGCACGCAGCCGAGACCGTATTTCCGGAGCGTCTTGTGATCGCAAACGAGGTAGGCCGCGATCTCCTCGCCCGGCTTGGCCGCTTTGATCATGGCTTGGACGAAGTCGTGATAGGAATTGCCTTCGTTGGCAAAACGCTTGCCGTCGCGCATCACAGCGATCACGCCCGGTTTGGCGCGGTCGATGAAATGCGGCATCGCGCCCTTCGAGCCGTCCTTGCGCGTGGTCAGCGAGACCGGCACCCAGGCTGCTGCGTTCGGCAGCCGATCCTCGACATGTCCGCCCGCGTTCTCGGCGAGGCGCAAACCGTCGCCGGTATTGCCGGTCGGCCCAGGCGAATAATGCTCCTGGCCGGTCGGCGCGTGCGGGAACATCTTCTTGCGCCGTTCGACATCATGCGGGAAGCCGCCGCAGGCGAGCACGACGCCTTGCCGTGCCCGGACACGGACGTCGCGCCCCTCGCGCGAGACGATCGCGCCGGTGACCGCGCCGTTCTCGACCGTGAGCTCGCGCACCGGCGAGGACAGCCACATCGGGATCTTCAGATCCTGGGCAGACTTGGCGAGGCGCCCGGCCAGCGCATTGCCGTTGGTGAGCGTCATGCCGCGGCCGTAGCGCAGCACGTCCATCAAATGCCGCGACAAGCGCTTGGCGACGTACACCGCCGACGTCAGCGACTTCGTCACCCGCATGAAGTGGATGATCTCCTTGCCGGAGCCCAGCATCATGCCGAACACGGTGAGCTCGGGCAGCGGCATGCCGAGCACCTTGATCTGATCGCCGAGCTCGCGACCGTCGAACGGGCGCGTCACCATGGAGCGGCCGCCCTGCGCGCCGCCGGGCGCTTCGGCATGGTAATCCGGAAACACCAGCGGCATGTCGAAGCGGAGCGCGGTCTTGGTGGTGAAGAAGTCGACCGCTTCGGGGCCTGCGGACAAAAACGCATCGACGCGCGCGGCGTCGAAATTGTTGCCGGCCTCGTGCCGCAGATAGGTGCGGGCCTGCTCCGGTGTTTCCTGGATGCCATAGGCCTTCGCCAGCGAGGTGCCGGGAATCCACAGCCAGCCGCCGGAACGGGCGGTGGTGCCGCCGAACCGCGGCTCCTTCTCGACAACAAGCACGTCGAGGCCGCGATATCTCGCAGTGATCGCGGCCGACATGCCGGAGCAGCCAGATCCGGCGACGAGCACGTCGCATTCGTAAGTTTCAATTGCGCTCTGCTCGCTGCCGGTCATGTCTCACCTCACTTCTTCAGGAGTGGGCATTTGGATTCGGAGACCGGGCGGAAGGCGTCCTCGCCCTTCACGGTCTTGATGATCTCCAGATAGTCCCAGGGCTCCTTGGACTGCTCGGGCGTCTTGACCTTGGCCAGGTACATGTCGCGGATGACGCGGCCGTCCTCGCGCAACTTGCCGCCATGGACGAATGTATCCTCGATCGGCAGCTCGCGCATCTTCGCCATCACCTTGGCCGGATCGTCGGTGCCTGCGGCCTTGATGGCCTTGAGATAATGCAGCACCGAGCCGTAGACACCGGTGTGGATCATGGTCGGCATCACGTTGGTGCGTGCAAAGAATTTCTTCGACCAGGCACGGGTTGCCTCGTCCATGTTCCAGTAGGAGGCCGTGGTCATGTAGGTGCCCTGCGCGGCCTTCAGGCCGATGGCGTGCACGTCAGTATCGAACATCAGGAGGCCGACGAGCTTCTGGCCGCCCTGGACCAGGCCGAACTCGCCGGACTGCTTGATGGCGTTGTCGGTGTCCTGGCCGGCATTGGCGAAGGCGACGACGTCGGCTTTCGAGCTCTGTGCCTGCAGCGCGAAAGAGGAGAAGTCGGCAGTGTTGGTCGGATGCTTGACGCCGCCGAGCACCTTGCCGCCCATCTCGTTGATGAAGCGCGTGGCATCCTTCTCGAGCTGCTGGCCGAAGGCGTAATCCGCCGTGATGAAGTACCAGGACTTGCCGCCTTCCTTGATCACGGCCGAGGCCGTCACCTTCGACAGCGCGTAGGTGTCGTAGGTGAAGTGCACGGTGTTCGGGCTGCACAACTCGTCGGTCAGCGAGCTGGCGCCGGGGCCGGAGAGCAGGGCGATCTTGTTGCGCTCGCGCACCATGTTGTGCACGGCGATCGCAATGCCGGAATTGGGGATGTCGACGACGGCGTCGACCTTGCCGTTGTCGAACCAGCCGCGCACGATATTCACGCCGACGTCGGTCTTCATCTGATGGTCGGCGCTGATGATCTCGATCGGCTTGCCGAGCACGGTCGGCCCGAACTCTTCCACCGCCATCTTGGCCGCCTCGACCGAGCCCGGCCCGGAATTGTCGCGACCCCAGCTCGACAGATCCGTCAGCACGCCGATTCGCACCACGTCGTCGGAGACTTGCGCGGTGGCGGCCGTGGTCACGGCAGCTGAAGTCATGGCCGCGAGCATGGCGCAGGCCAAAAGCCCTCTCATCGTCGTTCCCTCTTCTTTGGGCCGCTTGGATGCGGCCGGTTGTTCTGAGGCTAAGTTAGATATTAGCAAATTAGTTTGTCAATAACGAAGAGTGGCTAGCTGGGCCTCCATGGCTGCCGCGAGGACTTGCGGAGAGGGGTGCACTGTTGTCTCAACAGCCGTCATTGCGAGCGAAGCGAAGCAATCCAGACTGTTTTCGCGGAGACATCCTGGATTGCTTCGTCGCAAGAGCTCCTGGCAATGACGGGCGTTGTGAGAGAAGCGACGGGAAAATCCCGCACGGTGATCTCGGCGGCGTGCAACACCCTCGCAAGTTGCAACCTTTATTGCGATTGGCCATGATGCCCGCTGGAATAAGGGGCGGATGGCATGGCGGCAGCAACGGGGGTCTCCGCTGCGGCGGAGAGGTCGACGACGGCGCATGTGGTGTGGGCGAGCGCGCTCGGCACTGCGATCGAGTGGTACGACTTCCTGATCTACGGCACCGCGGCCGCACTCGTGCTCAACAAGCTGTTCTTCCCGAGCTTCGATCCCTTTGTCGGCACGCTGGCGGCGTTCTCGACCTATGCGGTCGGCTTCGTCGCGCGGCCGATCGGCGGCGCGATCATCGGGCATTATGGCGACCGGCTCGGCCGCAAGACCATGCTGGTCGCGACCATGATCGCGATGGGGCTCGGCACTTTCCTGATCGGCTGCCTGCCGACCTACAGCCAGATCGGCGTGTGGGCGCCGATCCTGCTGGTGATCCTGCGCTTCGTGCAGGGCATCGGCCTTGGCGGCGAATGGAGCGGCGCAGTGGTCATGGTGGTCGAGCATACGGGCTCGAGGCGCGGCTTCTACGGCAGCTTGGTGCAGATTGGCTTTCCCGTCGGCGTCGCGGCTTCCACCGGCATCTTCGGACTGATGACGCAACTGCCCGAGGCCGACTTCCTCAGCTGGGGTTGGCGCGTGCCGTTCTGGATCAGCATTCTGCTGGTCGGCGTCGGTTTCATCGTGCGCATGAGGCTCGCCGAGACGCCGCACTTCAAGGCCGTGGTCGAGCGCAAGGAAGTCTTGGCGCAGCCGGTCTGGGACGTTCTGCGGCGCGACTGGCGCAGCTTTCTGCTCGCGATCGGCATCACGGTGTCGGAAGTCGGGCTCGCTTATCTCCTCACCGTCTTCACCGTGGTCTATGCCACGACGAAACTCGGCCTGCCGCGCCAGGTGATCCTGAATGCGGTGGTCTATGCCGCGCTCGTCGAGTTCGCGACGCTGCCGCTGGCCGGCTGGCTCTCCGACATCTTCGGCCGCAAGGCGCTCTATCTCGCCGGCGGCGTGTTCTCGGTGGCGCTGGCGTTTCCGCTGTTCTGGTTCCTCGACACCAGGGAGCCGGTGCTGATCACGCTGGCGCTGGTCGTCACCATGACGCTGACGCATGCGCTGCTGTTCGGGCCCAAGGCCGCCTTCATGCCGGAGCTGTTCCGCACCCAGGTGCGCTACAGCGGCGCCTCGCTCGGCGCAAATGTCGCAGCCGCCTTGAGCGGCGGCTTCTCCCCGCTGATCGCGGCCGCGCTGCTGGCCTGGGCCGGCACCTACTGGCCGGTGTCGCTCTACATCGTCGCGCTCTCGATCGTCACCATCGTCGCGACTTTGCTGGCGCCGGAGACCGCCCGCGAGGGATTAAGATCCTGAAAACCATTGCTCCGTCGTCCCTCCGCGGCCCCAAAATTTTTTTGGAGGGGTCCCTTGAAATCGCCGGCGGTTTTTCTAAGTCGTTTTTCGCCGCGAGAGCGGTGTGCCGGGCGCCAGATCGGGTCCGGCGCGGGCGCCGGGCCGGTCTTCGGACCCTGTCTGATACCCTGTCCTGCGCTCCTTCGTATCCATCTTGCTCTCAGGAGGACTTGGTTATGAGGACCAGTTTCGACTTTGCGCCCCTGTGGCGTTCCACCATCGGCTTCGACCACCTGGCCGACCTCGTCGACAGCACGCTGCGCCAGGCGACCGAGGACAACTATCCCCCCTACAACATCGAACGTTCCGGCGAAGATCACTACCGGATCAGCCTTGCCGTGGCGGGTTTCGGCGCCAGCGACATCACGGTGACGGCCGAGCAGAACGCGCTCACCATCGAGGGCCGGAAGCCCGAGACTGCTGCGCGTGAATACCTGTACCAAGGCATCGCCGCGCGTCCGTTCCGGCGCGTGTTCAATCTCGCCGACTATGTCCAGGTCAAGCAGGCCTCCTTCCAGGATGGTCTTTTGATCATCGACCTCGTCCGCGAGGTTCCGGAAGCCATGAAGCCGCGACGGATTCCGATCGCGGGTGGCACTCCTGCGGCATCGCAGATCGAGCAGAAGAAAGCAGCCTGAGCGCTCAATCGGTCCAGTGGCGGAACGCGGCGTGCGAAGCGCGCCGCGCTCCCCGATGCATCAAGGAGAGAACCATGGCTTTTCGTGACCTCATTCCCTGGTCTGGAAAACAGGAGCTTGCGCCTGCGCGCGACAATTTCGATCCCTTCCTGATGCTGCATCGCGAAATGAACCGTCTGTTCGACGACGTCTTTCGCGGATTCGGCGGGACCGGCCTGTCGCCGCTGATGGAAGGCCGCTTCGGCTGGCCGAAGGTCGAACTCGGCGAGACCGACAAGACGGTGACCGTCTCGGCCGAGCTTCCCGGCCTCAACGAGAAGGACGTCCAGGTCGAGATTGCCAACGGCGTCCTGACCGTGCGCGGCGAGAAGAAGGCGGAGCGCAACGGCGAAGGCCGGTACTTCACCGAGCGCTACTACGGCGCCTTCGAGCGGCAGATCCCGCTGGAGGGTGTCGATGAGGACAAGGCCGAGGCGTCGTTCAAGGATGGCGTCCTGACCGTGTCGCTGCCGAAATCCGAGAAGGCGCGCGAGGGCGTCAAGCGCATCGCGATCAACACGCATTAACGTGAAACCCGGGCGGCGGCGACTGGCGCCGCCGTCCTCGTCAACAAACCCGTCCCTTTGAAAGGAGCATGAGGGAGGCACTGCCAATGACCAACGTGAATGCCAATGCCGGCACTCTCAATCCGCTGTTTCATCCCGCCGCCCATTACGACTCGCCTGCCGAGGTCCTGAATGCGCAGGAGCTCTCGACGCCGGAGAAGCGCATCATCCTGTCGTCCTGGGCGTCCGACATGTATGCGGTGGAATCCTGTCCTGGCCTGCGCGAGATTCCCGGCATGAGCCATACGGTCCGGCTCGTCGAGATCCTGGCTGCCTTGCGCAAGCTCGACGGGGACAACGACAATGACGACCCGCCGCGCGGCGGCGGCGTCCCGATGCGGCTGCGGCGGCCATGGGCCGCCGTAGAGGGGCGAAGTGCATGATGCTCACGCAGACCGTTCTCGGACTCGTGCTGCTCGGCCAGGTCTCGGCGGCCTGGGCTGTTCCGTTTCTGGCTCTGCAGGGCCTTGTCGCCACGCCACGTGGCGAGAGCTGAGGCCAAAGTCTTCCATTCGATCCGAGGCAAGGTGGCAGGTGATGACGATGCGTGCTGTGCGTCCGTTCTTGCTGGCGATGCTGGTGCTGACGCTCACGGCGTCGCAGCCTGCCGCCGGCCAAATCCCCGATTTCAAGACCGGCGGCTCGGTGCCGACCTTGGCGCCGCTGGTGCGTCAGGTGACGCCGGCCGTCGTCAACATCTCGGTCCACGGCCGGGTGCGCGAGGACAATCCGCTCTATCGCGACCCGGTGTTTCGTGAATTCTTCGACGTACCCCGCCAGATCGAGAAGGAGGTCAGCGCGACCGGCTCCGGCGTGATTGTCGATGCCCAGCGCGGCTACGTGCTGACCAACAATCACGTGGTCGAAGGCACCTCCGCCGTGCAGGTCACGACCAAGAACGGCAGGCAGTTTTCCGCGAGGGTTATCGGGCGCGATCCGCCCACTGATATCGCGGTGCTCCAGCTCCAGAGCCCGGCCGGGCTCAAGGCGCTCGCCTTCGGCGACAGCGACGCGCTGGAGGTCGGCGACTTCGTGCTCGCGATCGGCAATCCCTTCGGCCTCGGTCAGACGGTTACGTCCGGTCTCGTCAGCGCGCTCGGCCGGACCGGGCTCGGCAAGCAGGGTTATGAGGATTTCATCCAGACCGATGCCGCGATCAATCCCGGCAATTCCGGCGGGGCGCTGGTCAGCCTGCGCGGCGAACTCGTCGGCATCAATTCCGCGATCATCTCGCCCGCCGGCGGCAATGTCGGCATCGGCTTTGCGATTCCCGTCAACATGGCGCGCAAGGTGATGGAGCAGATCATTGCCAATGGCCGGGTGGAGCGCGGCCGTATCGGCGTCTCGCTGAGGGAGCCACATCCATCGGTCAACAGAGGGCTGACCGAAGGCGCCGTCATCGCCGAGATCGCGGCGGATTCGCCCGCCGACAAAGCGGGCTTGCGGAAAGGCGATATCATCACCAGAGCGGATGATCGTCCGATCCGCACCGCCGCCCAGCTCCGCAATACGATCGGCCTCGCGCGCATCGGCGAGGATGTGAAGCTCGCCGGGCTGCGCAACGGTGTGCCGTTCGCGGTTGTCGTCAGGGTGGCGCCTGCGACGGAATCGAGCAGTGCGCTCGCAGGCCCCGGTCGCCTCGTCCGCTAAAAGCGCGATGAGATCAAGTTCGATCGGCGCCCCGAGGCACCTCTCCCGAAGGGAGAGGTCGGATCGCATCGTAAGATGCGATCCGGGTGAGGGGTTACAGTCTCAGCGATTGCTGCGGCCCCTCACCCGGATTGCTCTGGACGATGCTTTGCATCGCCGGGGGAGCAATCCGACCTCTCCCCTCCGGGGAGAGGTGAGCCCGATCCAGCCCAATTTCATCAGCCGCTCAGGCCGCGCGGTGATCCAGCCCGTCCTGCAGGTCCCGGATCAACCGGCGCTCGCGTTCTATGCGTTGCCGGAAGAGCTCGCGCTCGTGCTCGCTTTTCGCGCTTGCAAGCAGAAGCTCGTAATGGCCGATGACTTTCTCGCTGCCGCGGATGAGCAGCTCTCGCTGGCTGATCATTGCACCGCTCCCCGCACATCGATCGGCGCATGGGTCGCAGCGAAAGCCACGGGGAAGGTCGTCGCGCTCAAGCCCTCGAGCGCCGACCGCTCCTCTGCAAGCCGTCTCTCGATGAAATGACGCTCCAGCTCCGACAGCCTGGTCTTGAGCAGCCGCCGGTAGCGGTGGATGTTGTTGCGGTGCGCACGAATGCGGGCCAGATTCTCATCGAGCATCGTCGTCTCTCCAGACGGTCGCGTTTGATTCCTTGATTTTTGAGAGCGAGAAAGCGAGCTTTCTCGGCGAAAAAAATAGGCGGCCGGAATTGCGTGTCAAGAGGTTAGCGCGCGTGCCATGGTGCCGTGTGCGAGCATTGGCGCGGCCCTCGATTGGCTCTATGACTGTCGCCGACAACGATCGGCGAAATGCAGGGAGTGACGCCATGACAAGAACCAGCCGCCGTAGCGTGCTGACCGCCGCAGCCGCGATGACCGCGGCGGGTATCGCCGAAGCAACGCCGGCCGCAGCACAGGCCGCACCCAAGCCGATCTTTCCGGTGCCCATGGTGACGATCCCGATCGTCGGCGAGAGCCAGGTGTTTCAGGTCCGCCGCATCTACTGCATCGGCCGCAACTATGCCGCGCACGCGATCGAGCGCGGCTCGGATCCGAACCGCGAGCCCCCGTTCTTCTTCCAGAAGCCGACCGACGCGATCCAGAACGTGGCAATCGGGGAGGTCGCCGATCATCCCTATCCGTCGCTGACCAAGAACTATCATCACGAGGTCGAGCTGGTCGCCGCGCTGAAGTCAGGCGGCACCAACATCCCGGCCGACAAGGCGCTCGACCATGTCTATGGCTACGCGCTGGGCCTCGACATGACCCGGCGCGATCTCCAGAACGGCATGGCCGCGGAGAAGAAGCCGTGGGAGATCGGCAAGAGCTTCGATCACGCCGCGGTGCTCGGCCCGATCCATCCCGCGACCAAGACCGGCCATTTCGAGAAGGGCGCGATCTCGCTCGCCGTCAACGGCACGGTGCGGCAGAACTCGGACCTCAGCAAGATGATCTGGAGCGTCGCCGAGCAGATCGCAAAGCTGTCGGAAGCGTTCGAGCTCAAGGCCGGCGACATCATCTATTCCGGCACGCCGGAGAATGTCGGCCCGGTGGTGAAGGGCGACGTGCTTCTGTGCAAGCTCGAAGGCCTGCCTGACATGTCGATCAAGATCGTCTAGCGCGCGCGGGCCGCCGCCGGGAACCGGGAGCGCAGGCTCGGGTTCCATCGGCGATTGCCCCGTCTTGGGCCATAAACAAACCCGCTGTGGCCATATTTGAATAAGAGTGATCTCCCATGAGGGAGATGCTTCGATGAACAGGGCTCTGATCATTGCCATCCTGCTGCTGGCTGGCGAGCCGGCTAGCGCAATTGCGCAAGAGCGCGCCGGTTCTGCGGCGTTGGGCGCCGTGTCCGGTGCTGTCGTGCTCGGTCCGGTCGGTGCCGTCGCGGGCGCGGTGATCGGCTATACCGCCGGACCTTCGATCGCGAGATCATGGGGCTTGAGAGGCTCGTCGCGGTCGGCAAGACATCGGCAGCCCTCGCGTCGCGAGGCGTCCCCCGTTGCCGCGGCCAGCGCTCCGCCGCGCACGCGCCAGGCGATGGAAGCCAACGGTCAGATGAGAGCTGCAAGCAATCCGCCGGTGCAGGCCGCCCCCGCGGCGCAGCCGGCTCAAGCGGCGCCCGCGGAGACCACGATGCCGCCCGTTCAGGGATTCGAGTAGAGCGAGGCCCTAGCTCCGGCTGAGGATCTTCTGCGCGGCACGAAGGTGTGGCTTGTCGATCATCTGGCCGTCGAGCCGCAGCGTGCCGGAGTTCGGACTACTCGCGAACGCCGCGATCACCTTCTCCGCCCAGATGCGCTCGGCCTCGGTCGGCTCGAATGCCGCGTTGACGATGTCGACGTGCTTGGGGTGGATCAGCGCTTTCGCCGAAAACCCATCGCGCCGCGCCGCGCGCGTTTCCTGCTCGAGGCCTGCGAGATTGTCGATGTCGGTATAGACGGTGTCGATCGCTGCGACCTCCGCCGCGGCCGCCGCCATCAAGCAGAGATCGCGCGCCAGCCGATAGGGGCTATGGAATACGCCGCCGGTGGCCTTTTCGGTGGCGCCGAGTGAGGCCGAGAGATCTTCCGCGCCCCACATCAGGCCGGCGAGGCGAGGGGAGCAGTTCTTGTAGCTGCCGAGACCGAAGATCGAACTCGCGGTTTCGGTGGCGACGCAGACGATCCGCGTTGTGCCCACCGCGATGCCTGATGCCGCCTCGAGCGCTTCGAGCCAGGCCGCGACCTTTCGCACGTCGTCGCCGCCTTGCGATTTCGGCAGCACGATGCCGTCCGGCCGGCCCGGCATTACCGCGGCGAGATCGGTCAGCGTCATGCCGGTGTCGAGCGCGTTGACGCGGACATAGAACTGGTGCGGGCCCGGGCGGCTCTTCAACATCTCCAGCGTCAGGCTGCGCGCCTCCGGCTTCTTGTCGGTGACGACGGAATCCTCGAGATCGATGATCAGCGCGTCGGCCTTGCCTTCGCTCGCCTTCGCGAATTTGCGCGGGGAATCGCCCGGCACGAACAGCATGGAGCGCATCAGACCGGCCTCTCGTGCATCATCGCCATGCGGCGGCATTTGAAAAATCCTCGAAACAAGGCCCTGCCATCGCGCTTTCCTCCCTGCGAAATAACGGCGCGCCCGTTGCTTCGCGCCGCATGACGCTTTGCATCATACACGCACTTGACAGACAAATTCACGTCTATCTACTCAGTCTTCGAACCCAGGGAATGCTCGGGAGGGTGGGACAAGAACATGGATTTCGCGCTCACCGATCAACAGGAAGCCATTCGCGACGCCATCGCCAAGATCTGCGAAGGCTTTCCCGATGCCTATTGGCTGAAGAAGGACCACGACGGCGGCTTCCCGCACGATTTCCACAAGGCATTGGCCGATGCCGGCTGGCTCGGCATCTGCGTGCCGGAGGAGTACGGCGGCTCCGGTCTCGGCATCACCGAAGCTGCGATCATGATGCGGACCATCGCGGAATCAGGTGCCGGCATGTCCGGCGCCTCCGCGGTGCACATCAACGTGTTCGGACTCAATCCGGTCGTCGTGTTCGGCACCGAGGAGCAGCGCAGGCGCATGCTGCCGCCGATGGTCGAAGGCCGTGAGAAGGCCTGCTTCGCCGTCACCGAGCCCAATACCGGCCTCAATACCACCCAGCTCAAGACCCGCGCGGTCGCCAAGAACGACCGCTACATCGTCAACGGCCAGAAGGTCTGGATCTCCACCGCACAGGTCGCGCACAAGATCCTGCTCCTGGCGCGCACCACGCCGCTGGAGGAGGTGCGCTCGCCGACCCACGGCCTCAGCCTGTTCTACACCGATTTCGACCGCAACAGGATCAAGGTCCACGAGATCGAGAAGATGGGGCGCAAGATCGTGGATTCCAACGAGCTGTTCTTCGAGGATTTCGAGATCCCGATGGAGGACCGCATCGGCGAAGAAGGCAAAGGCTTCCAGTACATCCTCGAGGGCATGAACCCCGAGCGCATCCTGATCGCGGCCGAAGCCGTCGGTCTCGGCAAGCTCGCGTTGTCGCGCGCGACCGAATACGCCAAGACGCGCACCGTGTTCAACCGGCCGATCGGCAAGAATCAAGGCATCCAGCATCCGCTGGCGGTGAACTGGGTCGAGCTCGAGGCGGCCTGGCTGATGGTGATGTCGGCGGCGTGGCAATACGACAAGGGCATGCCTTGCGGTGCTGCGGCCAATGCCGCGAAATATCTCGCGGGCGAAGCCGGCTTCTCGGCCTGCGAGCAGGCCGTGATGACCCATGGCGGCTTCGGCTATGCCAAGGAATTCCACGTCGAGCGCTATTTGCGCGAAGTCCTGATCCCGCGCATCGCGCCGGTCAGCCCGCAGCTTGCGCTCAGCTTCATCGCGGAAAAGGTGCTGGGGCTGGCGAAATCTTACTAGATCTGATGGCACCAGCCGGACCGTCGCCCATATGGAGACGGTGACGACGCCCCGCGCCAGCTCAGTTCATCATTGAGAGTGACGGGCGTTGACTGTCGTTGGCCCCGATGATGCCCGGAAGCTCCTCAGCGCCGCCGGCAATCATGTCGGATATCCGCCAGAACAAATGGGCGAGGCGGCTGAACACCAGCCGCTCGCGCTCGGCGGCAACCGTTCCATCAGGAATCGTCACGGTTTCGAGGCCCACCACCTTCTTGAAATCCGGCCAGATCATCATCGATTGCGCGATCACGGAGTAGCAGCTCGGGGCCTCATCGTTCTCGTCCGGTGGCGACGGCAGCCCCGGATATTGCGTCGGCGCGGCGTAGAACTTGTAGGCGCCGTAGCCGAGCTGCAGCAGGAATTTCTCGGGGACCGCGACATCGGCGGCAAAGGACACCAAACGTGCCTCGCCCAGAATCTCCGGTTCGATGGCGCTGAGGTCCTGGGCGCGCAGCGCGGAGCAGAAGGCGAGTTCGCGATTGTGCTCGCGAAGCAGATTGGCCAGCGGCTGCTGCTGTTGCACGGTGTCGGTGAGCAGGATGATGGTCTTGAGCATCGCGCGATGGTCCTCAGGGGAAGAGATGGCGGGCGGTCATGACGGAATCGTCGGCCGCGTGGTGGGCAAAGAAGTCGTTGGCGATGTGCTGTCCCGGCGCGATCTCCAGGATGCGGTAGCGGGCCTGAGTCGCCGCCTCGCGCGCCGCGCCCACGTCGTCCTGCCAGGCGCAGAGCGACAGCTCGAGGCGGCCGTAGCCGCCGCAATCGGCGGCATAGGCGCCGGTCACGGCCTCCACAGTGGCGGCAACCGCGCCGGCGTTGGTGGCCGAGATGTCGCGCAGGATGACGGCGATGCCCTTGTCCGCTTCGGCTTTCGACGTCATCACCAGAAAGGCATCGCGCGCGCCGGTGCGGCCGGCGCGGCGGGCGGTGCGCACCAGGCCCGCAAAGGCAGGATCGGGCCCGAGATCGAGCGTCGTGGTCTGCTCGCCGTGCAGCACCGTGGCGCGCATCGCGCCGAGATCGCCCGCGAGGGCATGATAGGAGCGCGGCAGCCATACCGTGTCGAGCGGCACCTGCGAGGAGGTCAGGCTCCAGGCCTGATCGAGCAGATAGCCTTCCCAGATCGCAGGGTAGGATGCGGCGAGATGCTGCCACGTCCGCAGCAGCATCTCCGCAGCACTGGTGCGGCCGATATAGAGCGTCCGCGCCGACATCTCCCAGCGGTTCCATTTGTGGAGCGCGACGTCGCAGCCGAGAAAGCACGGCAGCAGCGGGGCCTCGCGGAGCACGGCGCCGGCCTCGACGAACAGCAGCGGCTCGCGATACCTATTCCACATGCGCAGCATGAACTCCGCTTTCTCGAAGCAGAGCAGGCGATCGCCGAGCTGGGCGTCGATCGGCTCGATGTGACTGGCGAGACCAAACCGCTCGAGCGAATGCCGGAGCGCGAAGGCCGCCGCCGCGTCGCTGCCGCGCGGGTAGCAAGAGACGACCCGTGGGCGGAGGGTGCAGGCAGCAGCGGCGGCGTGGAATTTCGACCAGCCGATGCCGCCCCACCACATCTCGTGCGGGCCATCCACCCCGCAGGGGCCGACGGTGCCGAACTCGGTCAGCTTGGATTTGAGGAAGTCGAAGCCGGGGTTTTCGCTCGAGGCAATGACGACGGCAGAGGCGGGATTGAGCGAGCGGTAGAAGAGCTCGGCGGCCGCGCCGCTGGGCGGCTCCTTCAGAATAACCACGCCGTTATGCCTGATACCGCCGCTGTCGTCGAGCGTCGGCGCGCCATACTGCCCGGTCAGCCAGTCGAGGCGTTGGCGTTGGGCGCGGCCAAGCCGGATGCCGCCGGATTGCAGGAGGTCATCAAGGTTTGCGTGCGTCCCCTCAGTCAATTCCGTGTCCCCTCGCGTCACCGCCCGGCCCTCGGGCCAGCCCTTGGATTTGAACGGCCGGGACGGTGCGATCAGGCGCACTATTTGAGGCAGGAGCCGAGCGGGTTGATCGCGACCGAATAGATCGCGATATCCTGCGTCATCGGAACCGTCGGAATCAGCAGGCAGGCATCTTCGGTCTCGACACGATAATGCGAGCCGGTCCGCTGCATGCCGGCATAGACGAGGCTCTCAGTGGGGATGCCGACCACCTCCTGGCTCTCGGCTGCGTCGCTGACGTCGTCGGCGGATTGGATGGTTACGCCAAGAAGCAGGCCTTCGGGAGCAAATTTCGGCAGCGGCAGCGCGATCATGGTGATGCCCATGGCGCGCGAGACCGGAATACGCAAGCGCAGCTCGCCGAGGCCGGTGCGGTAGAGGGTTGCGGTTTCCAGCGTCGCTTCGGCGTCGGTGCGGAACAACCCGACCTGGACCTGGCCGCAGGGGCTCTCCTCGAAGACATCAGCGGGCAGACGGTTGGCGCCGAACAGCGCGTAGAGATAGGCGTTCGATGGCGACAGGCTTGCAAAGCTGCCGGCAAGCCACATCGGCGGTGCCGCCGACGTGCAGGCGGCGGAGACGCCCCGGGCGGTTATCTGCCGGCGGACGAAGTCGCTGTCGATCATCGGAGCCAGCGCATGCGTGCCGAGATTGACGTCGTGCTTCAATCCGCCGAGCAGCGCCAGTTCGTCCTCGTCAGGCAGCAACAGCAAACGTGCCAACGTCGCCGCGCACCAGCGCGCCGCCACGTCGGGCGCCGTGTAGGGATCGAGACGCAAGTCGAGCGCGGCATCGCCGGCACTCTTCGCAAAGGCGATGCTGCCTGCCTGAATTTCCGCGGCAAGCGCGACCTGGCTGGCGGGGCGCGGATTGATCTCGCGCAGCACCCGGCCATTGTCATAGTCCCGGACCGAGCCATCGGCGGAGCAGCAGATCTGCTCCAGCAGTGCGACATTGCGGATCAGCATGCGCTTGATATGCGGCGTCACCACGAGATCGGAGATGAAGCCTTCCGCGCTGTCTTCTTCGGCAATATCGTCGAAAGCATCGTCGAGCGAGAGCAGATAGGTGCCATGGAGGCGGATCCTGATGCCCTCCATCTCGAAGACGCGGCGCAGCGCCTTCTGCACGCTGCCGGAATAACCGAGGTCCGCGAGCACGAGGTCGGTACAAGAGTCGAACTCAGGGACGGTGTGACGCAGATAAGCCAGCAGCCGTGTGCGTAAATCCGCAGCGAGGCCGACAATCTCGTTGGCATCCATCAGTTCCGGCAGCGCTTTGGCGAGATCCTCGCCCGGCGCTATTCCATTGGGATACCCCGCGAAGAACAAAGCGACTTTCCGCGGCAGGAACTTCATCATGTCGCCGAATGTCGGCGCGTCGATCTTCAACACCTTGCTGAGAAGGTCGATGAGCGGCTGCATGGTGTCGGCCGAGGCGATCAGGCTGACGCGCCGGTTGATCTCGAGGTAGGCCGATATGGCGCCGTGCAATTCCTGCCAGATCCGGTGCGGCAAGAAGCCGTCGCGACCGAGGAAGGCGAGGGCGACTTTTCGGCCGGGGCCCGCGACCTCCTGGCACCGCCGGGCGATGAAGGCGTCGAAGGCCGTCATGACAGGGCCGAGCACGGTCATGCCGAGATGAGAGGCCGGAGACTTCTCGGCGCTGCGCGCGGCGACCACGCGCCGCAAGGTCCGCGCGCCGTGATCGAGCCTGGACGGCGCACCGCCGCACAGCAATTCGAACAGCGCCGTCTCGCGCTGGAACTTGGAAGCCAGCTGCGGCGTCGCCTGCGGATAATAACGCGGACGAATGCCGTGGCGCTTCGCGCCCCTGACATCCACCCTGTCGTTGTCGCCGACGTGGAAGGAGGCGCCGGCATCGATCGCCTGCTCTGACAGATATTTTGCGAACAGCGCTTCGCCCTTGCCGCTGCCGTGGTCGCAGGAGGCGTAGAGGAAGTCCCAGCTCAGTCCGGGGCAGCACGCGCGCAGCAGCCGCGCCAGCCGATCAGAATCCCAATAGGTGTCGGAGATGAACCCGACGGGATGCCCGGCACGTTTCATGTCCAGATATTTCCCGACCATGTCCGGATTAGCGCGACAGAGCTCGAGCTCGGCTGCAAATTCCGATTCGATGAGATCGGTCAGATGATGCCGCGCAAGGCCGAACAGCCTGAACGGAAAGCCGGAATAGATTTCATCGATGCGAACTTCGCCCGTGCCGCGCGTCTGCTTCGCGGTTCTTCGCGCGCGTGCTTCGGCCTGGATACGATGCTGAACGAAACTTGCGGAAACATCAGGACATGTCCGTGAAATGCCGGAGAGCTCGTAAGTCCTTTCAAATACGCCATCCGGCGTCGTGCAGGCGCGCAGCAGAAATGTATCGAAAACATCGAACGACCAGGCAGAAACAATTTGCGCGCGCCGCTGCGCGCCGGCCGTTGCGATCGTCATGTGCACAGTCCCCGCCAATCAGATCAATTAACGTGCATCCTCACCAAGTCAGGCGGCATGCACGCGAAAAAAACTCGCGCGCGATTCAAAAACGCGCTCGTCGCGACTGACAGATTCAAAAAAATCGCTAGGTTCGAAAAAGGTGATTCGGAAAAAATTGCCGAGTGCGTGAAACGTCTCGCGTTCATTCACACTCGGAAACAATCGCTTCCTGGTGCGCTTCGCGCGCATCGCGTTTGATCACCTAGTGCCGCGTAATGTCAGCGTTTTCTCTCAACGACATCTGCTCAGGATGATTGATCCGCCATGGCGCGAGACGATGTGATGATTGCCGGTGCGATGCGCGAGGGGATCGCGCGCCCGGCAATTATTGCCCGATACTCGGCAAAACATACCGGCTAACATTTTGAAAAATAACAAAAATTCTTCGCCTGGATTGTTTTGGAGCCGCGTTCAACGCCTGGAAGCCGTGTGGCATGTGCGCCGGCATTGCGGGTTGGAGATTGCGGGATGAGTTACGCGGCCGATGTCTGGACTCCCGCGGAGGCCGAGATCACGACGGCGCTACCGGCTGACGGGATCGTGTCCGTGACACCGTCGGTGCCGCTGGCGCCGGACAGCACGCCCGATGCTGCCGATGTGGTCTACGACGAGGACAGCGAGCTTCTGGACAAGCTTGCGCTCGGCGACGAAGCCGCTTTCCGCATGCTGGTCGAGCGTCACATCGATCGTGCCTACGCAATCGCGCTGCGCATCGTCGGCAATGCCGCGGATGCCGAGGACGTGGTGCAGGACACCATGCTCAAGGTCTGGAGCCATCGCGGCCGCTGGCAGCACGGCCGCGCCAAATTCTCGACCTGGCTCTATCGCGTCATCTCCAACCGCTGCATCGATCTGCGCCGCAAGCCGCGCAACGAGAATGTCGAGACGGTGCCTGAGGTTGCCGATGGCCAGCCCGGCGCCGTCGAGATCATCGAGCGCAACGAGATGAATCATATGCTCGAGCTCGCGATGCAGCGGCTGCCCGAGCAGCAACGCATCGCAGTGATCTTCTCTTACCACGAGAACATGAGCAACGGCGAGATCGCCCAGGTGATGGACACCACGGTGGCGGCGGTGGAGTCCCTGCTCAAACGTGGGCGCCAGCAGCTGCGTCAGCTGCTGCGCAAGCACGAGCGCGACATTCGCACCGCCTTTACCGATTGCTAACCATAAAATCCCGCTCGCGAGAATTTTCGCGCCTGATCTCCTTGCGCTCCACCGTTTGAGCGAACGGACGGGGCTGCGGTCCGCGTCGTCAATCGTCTTCGATGCGGCACGCAATGCCCATCAGCACAGGAGTTTCCAATGCCTGCAATCTCCACCAATACCGCGGCCAACTCCGCGGTCCGCTACCTCAACATCAATTCCGCGCAGGAGAGCAGCGCGCTCGCCAAGCTGTCGAGCGGCTCGCGCATCACCTCGGCCTCGGACGACGCGGCGGGCCTCGCGATCTCGACCCGCATCTCGTCGGACGTCACCACGCTGCAGCAGGCCGCAACCAACTCCTCGCAAGCGACCGCGATCCTGCAGACGGCCGACGGCGGCGCCTCCAACATCTCGGACATCCTGGCCCGCATGAAGTCGCTGGCTTCGGAGTCCGCGTCGGGCACCACGACCGACTCCAGCCGCGCCTACATCAACTCGGAATTCTCGCAGCTTACGAGCGAAATCGATTCGATCTCGACCGGCACGCGCTATTCCAGCCAGAGCCTGCTGGACGGCTCGAGCGTGTTCTCCTCGGGTGTCTCGGTGCTGGTCGGCTCCTCCGGCTCCGACACGATCACGATCAAGCTCGCCAGCCTGACGTCGTCTTCGCTCGGCGTGTCCTCGCTCGACGTCAGCTCGCTGTCCGACGCGACCTCGGCGCTCAGTGTGCTGGACACCGCGATCGATACGGTTTCCGCCGCCCGCGCCAGCATCGGCGCGCAGGAATCGCGGTTCAACTTCTCGTCCGATTCCATCTCGACCCAGACCCAGAACCTGCAATCGGCGAATTCGGCGATCAAGGACGTCGATATCGCGTCGGAGCAGGCCACGCTGTCCTCGGCCGAGGTGAAGACCCAGGCTGCGGTCTCGGCCGAATCCGCGGCGAACCAGATGCCGCAATATCTGCTCAAGCTGCTCGGCTAAGCGCCCGGCTTGACGATTTCCGGGCCGGCGTGACGCCGGTCCGGTCCTCCTCGCGATGGATCCAGCAGCACAGTGACGTCAGTCAGTTCGAGCACCAGCACCGCGTCGACCAGCTCGAGCACGTCGAGCGCCGCCACCGTGACCACGACCGGCACCACGACGTCGTCCAGCGTCGATTGGAGCGCGCTGATCACCGCAGCGGTGAACGCCAAGCTCACCCAGGCGACGACGATCTCGACCACCATTACCAACAACGAGGCCAAGATCTCGGCCTACCAGACGCTCCAGACGGACCTCTCGACGCTGTCGAGCGGACTATCCTCGCTCGCGACGGCTGTCGTCAATTCGCTCGCCACAAACGTCTTCGCCACGCGCTCGGCGACCATCAGCTCGACCGGCGACGTCAGCGCGTCCTCCGCGCTCTCGATGTCAGTCAGCAACGGCGCGGCGACCGGCGACCACACGCTGACGATCAGCCAGGTCGCGACGGCGCAGAAGGTGGTCGGAACCTCGCAGTCGAGCCAGACCAGCGCGCTCGGCTATTCCGGCACGTTCTCGCTGGGTCTCGGCAGCGGCAGCACCGCAGATATCACGGTCACAAGCACGATGTCGCTTCAGGACGTCGTCGACGCCATCAATGCCCAGACCTCGACCACGAACGTGCAGGCCTCGATCGTCCAGGTGTCGAGCGGGTCGTACGAGATGGTGCTGTCGGGCACCGAGGATGCCGCCGACATCAGCTATTCCAGCACATCAGGCGACGACATCCTGAACAAGCTGGGCGTGACCGACAGCACCGGTGCGTTCGCCGACGTGCTGCAGACATCGCAGGCGGCGAAATTCTCACTCGATGGCATCTCGATGACGCGGGATACCAATGACATCACCGACGTGTTGACCGGCGTGACCTTCAACCTGCTGCAGGCAACGCCCAGCGGAGCATCGCTCAGCATCAGCATCGAGCCAGACACCAGCCAGATCTCGACGGCGGTCCAGAACCTCGTCACCAACTACAACACGTTCCGCGACGCGGTGATCGCGCAACAGGCGACGGCCTCGGACGGCACGGCGGATACGAGCGCGGTGCTATTCGGCGACGGCACCATGCGCGATATCATGGATTCGCTCCAGAACGCGCTCAACAGCACCGTGGGCGGGCTCACCATGGCCGACCTCGGTCTGTCCTTCAACGAGAAGAACGAGCTCGAGCTCGACACCTCGACGCTGTCAAACGTTCTCAGCACCAATCTGAGCGGCGTCACCACGCTGTTGTCGGCGCAGACCAAGACCTCGTCGAGCCAGCTCAGCGTCGTCAACACCGGCACCTCTCCACAATCCTTCACGCTGGAGTTGACAGTGGATTCGTCCGGGAATCTCACCTCCGCCTCGGTCGGGGGCGATTCCTCGCTGTTTACGGTCAGCGGCACCACGATCATCGGTGCCGCCGGAACCGCCTATGCCGGCATGGCCTTCAGCTATTCGGGATCGACGTCGCAATCGATCACCGTGACTTCGACATCAGGCATCGCCACGCAGCTCTATCAGCTGTCCAAGACCTATTCGTCGAGCTCCGGCTCGCTGCAGACGCTGATCACGAACCTGACCGATCGCGACACCGAGCTTCAGCAGAAGGTCGACGACATCGACAGCGCGGCGTCCGCCTACCAGTCGCAGCTCCAGACCCAATACGCGAATTACCAGGCCGCGATCACGAGCGCGAACAACACGCTCACCTATCTCAAGGCCCTGCTTAACTCCAGCTCGAGTGGTTGATGATGCATAATCCGATGGCGTACATGGCCAATCAGGCCTATCGGGGCGCGGCTACCAGCGTGCCGCCGCTGAAGGCGGTTTCGATGCTGCTCGGCGGCGCGATCACCTTCCTCCAGAAATCGCTGGCGGCGCAGGAAGCGCGGCGCTTCGAGGAGGGGCACGACTATCTGCTGAAGGCGACCGCGATCCTGCGCGGGCTCAGCCACAATCTCGACTTCACCAGGGGCGGGGCGGTCGCCGAGAGGCTGTTCCAGACCTACAACAGCCTGATCGTGGCGAGCCACAGGGCGTTCGGACGGCCGCACGTCCGCGAGAGTTTTCGGCGGATCATTGCGGCCCTCACCGAGCTGCGGGAGGCTTGGGAGTACGTGGACGCAACAGTGCGGGCCGGCAAGCCCGCGCCGGCTGATTCGGCCCGCATGGGCTGAAGTGCGAGGGGCATCGGGGCCCGCGAACCCTCCGCGCGATCGCCTGTCCCGCCGTTTGGGCCTGTTTCCGTAGTGCTCCGGGTGGTTTTGGCGCACGCGGCCGTCGGAAACCGGTTTCCGCCCCACTTGCAATGCTTTATGACGGCCTGACCGAGGCGGGATCGGCGGGCGATGGACGTCACCGAGTTTGAGCAACTGATCGATCGGCTGGGCGAGGATCTTTCCCTCTGGCCCGACGACCGGCGCTTGCCCGCCGAAGAGCTGCTGAAGCATTCCTCCGCCGCCCAGGCCCTGCTGGAGGAGATGCGCGCTCTGCGCCAGGCCCTCGCCGCTCCCCCGGTGCGAGCGCCCGAAGGCCTCACTGATCGCATTGCGGCGGCGGCAGCGAAAATGAAGAGCGACACCGCAGAGCCGCGCACCGAAGGCGAGACGGCGGAGAGCTGAACGGCTCTTCTTCTGTACTTTGATGTGCGCCTCTTCACCCCTCCCGCAAGCAGGGCGAGAGGGCACGCCTCCATCGCCGCTGCAAATCGGCTCGAGATAGCCTCTCACTGCGCACGCGGCAGATTTTGCCGAATCGAAAGCGATTATCGCAGCGGCGAATCCGCGCCTGAATCCGCGCGCCCCCGCGTTTCATCAGCACACAGATTTCAAGCGCGCTGACCGGCATCCGTGTCGCCGGCCGCGCGGGAAGGTCGGAGTTCCTGATGACAGTTTCCGCAGTGAGTTCTGCAACGACCGCGACCACGGCGACGTCGTCATCGTCGAGCACCTCCTCCAGCTCAACGCTGACGTCCAGCGATTTCCTGAGCCTGCTCGTCAGCGAGCTCCAGAATCAGGATCCGCTGAATGCGACCTCGACGACCGACCTCGTCAATCAGCTCACCTCCTACGCCAATTTCAGCTCCCAGCAGTCGATCAACTCCAGCCTGACCTCGCTCGCGAGCTCGTTCTCGAGCCTCGTGACGCTGAACTCGGTCAACTATATCGGCCACACCGTCGAGGCGAAGACCGACACGTCGACGCTGAGCAACGGCTCGGCGACGTTCGGCTACTCGCTGTCATCGGCGGCCTCGGACGTTTCGATCACCGTCAAGGATTCTTCGGGCAACACGGTCTACACCGGCACGGGGACCGGCAATTCCGGTTCCAACACCTTCACCTGGGACGGCAAGAATTCGAGCGGCACCCAGCTCGCTGACGGCGGCCGGTACACCATCTCGGTCACCGCGACGGACAGCGCCGGCAACTCGGTCCTCAATTACACGACCGTCACCGGTACCGTGACCGGCATCGACACCTCGACGTCCACGCCCTCGCTCACGGTGAACGGCGTCTCCGTCAGCGCTTCCAACATCATCGGCGTCACGTCCTGATCCCGCGTCCAGATCTCCTCGGAGTTTCATCATGAGTCTCACCGGTGCCCTTTCTTCGGCGATCTCCGCGCTCAGCGCGCAGAGCCAGTCGCTGTCCATGATCAGCGACAACATCGCCAATTCCTCTACGACCGGCTACAAGACGACGTCGGCGATGTTCGACGACCTCGTCACCGCCTCGAGCAACGCGACGTCTTATGCCTCGGGCGGCGTCACCGTCTCGGGCCGCGCCAACATCACCCAGCAGGGCCTGCTGGCCTCGACCTCCAACGCCACCGACGTTGCGATCCAGGGCTCGGGCTTCTTCGTCGTGACCAGCGCGACGTCGGGCGGCACCACCTCCTACACCCGCAATGGCGCCTTCTCGACCGACAATGCGGGCTATCTCGAAAACAACGGCAGCTATCTCGAGGGCTGGCGCACCGATGCGGACGGCAACGTCGTCGGCAATGAATCGGCGAGCAATCTCCAGGCCATCAACACAGAGATCGCCTCGACCAGTGGCAGCGCCACCACCAAGACCACGATTGCGGCCAACCTGCCGTCGGATGCCGCCACCGGCGACACCTACACCAGCTCGATGACCGTTTACGATTCGCTCGGCGCCGCGAACTCGATGCAGGTGACCTGGACCAAGACCGGGACCAACACCTGGAGCGCGAGCTTCGCCAATCCGACCTCGACCTCGGATACCACCACCGCGACCGGCACGGCCTCGGGCTCGGTCGCCATCACCTTCAACAGCGACGGCTCGCTTGCCAGCACCAGCCCAAGTCCCGCGACCGTCAAAATCACGGGCTGGACCGATGGCGCGGCTGACAGCACGATTACGATGAATCTCGGCACCGCCGGCAAGACCGACGGTCTGACGCAATACGCCTCGGGCGAGACGACGCCGACGGTCAACGTCACCAGCATCTCCTCGGACGGCCTGTCCTACGGCAAGCTCTCCAGTATTTCGATCGGCAAGAACGGCGTCGTCGACGCCACCTATTCCAACGGCCAGACCATCGCGATCTACAAGATCGCGGTGGCGACCTTTGCCGACCCCACCGGACTATCCGCCGCCAGCGACGGTCTCTATTCCGCGACGGTCACCTCGGGGAGCGCCGCGCTGCAGGCCTCCGGCGAGAACGGTGCGGGCACGATCTACGGCAGCGAGCTGGAATCCTCGACCACCGACACCTCCAGCCAGTTCTCGAGCATGATCTCCGCGCAGCAAGCCTATTCGGCTGCGTCTCAGGTCATCTCCACCGTCAACAAGATGTACGACACCCTGATCTCGGCGATGAGGTGAGCGATGCGTCGCGACAAGGCGAGCGCCGCCGGAGAAGCGCTGCTGCGCCGGCTGCAACGACTGGTCGCGCGGGCCGCAACCGTCGCGGAGAGCGATCGCAAGCAAATCGTTGCGCTGCTCGACGATCTCGAGACGACGCGGCGCGGTCTGCTGAAGGAATGCGCTGATGTCGACAGCGAAATGAGACAGGCGACCGTCAGGACGACCGCGATCGGCACATACTTGCGCAACGCGCAAGCCCGTCGCGGCAAGCGGCACAATTAGAAGAAGGCGATGATCATGAGTGTAGCCCAAGCCAATAGCCAAGCCACCAAAGCCGGCGCCGCAACCGGCGATGCGCGGATCAAGTCGCTGATCGCGCTGATCGACGTCCTGATCGCGCTGATCGCGGAAGAGAACGCCGAGCTCGCCAAGGGCCTGCCGGCCTCGCGGCTGAAGCAGGTCGATGAGAAGAACCGCCTGGCAGAGATTTTCGAGCGTACGGTCGCCGAGTGCGCGGCCGGCACGACCACGCTGAACGTGCGGGACCGGATCCTGCGCGAGCAGCTGCTGGACCGGATCCTGAAGCTGCGCGCCGCCATGGACGAGAACCTGGTGCGTCTGCGGGCCGCGATCGAGGCCAGCAACCGACGGATCGAGGCGGTCATGCAGGCGATCCGTGAGCAGATCGCCGCCGTGACGCCCTATGGCGCCTCGGGCCGCGTTTCCGCGCGCGCCGTCTCCAGCGGCACCAGCCGCAGCGCCTGAAGAGCAGGGGAGGCCTCCGTGTCGCTCGATATCGCACGATCGATCGCTTTCAGCGGCCTGTCGTCCACGTCGGTGCAGATCAGCGTCACGTCGTCGAACATCTCGAACGCCGACACGACGGGCTACACCAAAAAAACCGCGAACCAGTCGAGCAGCGTCACCAACGGCGTCGGTACCGGCGTCACCGTGACGGGCATCACCTCGACGGTCGACAAGCTGCTGCTGAAGTCGCTGGTCAGTGCGGATTCCGATCTCGGTGCGGCCGACACGACCAATACCTATCTGACGTCGCTGGAAAAGCTCTACGGCTCGACCAGCAGCACCAGCAGCTCGTCAACCGGAACGTCGCTCGCCAACAGCATCGCTTCGCTGGAATCGGCTCTGTCGTCGCTGGCGAGCACGCCGAGCAGCGCCTCGCTGCAATCCAACGTCGTCAGCGCGCTCGACGACGTCACCAGCCAGTTGCGGGAGACCTCGAGCGGGATCCAGAAGCTCCGCTCCAATGCCGACCAGGACATCGCGTCCTCGATCGACGACGTCAACACGGACCTGCAGAACATTTCGGATCTGAACGCCGAGATCAAGCAGACGGCCGCGGCCGGCCAGTCGACGGCCGACCTGGAGGACCAGCGCAACACCGCGCTCCAGGACGTCGCCTCCAAGATGAACGTCAGCTACTACACCGCCTCGAACGGCGATCTCCAGGTCTACACCACGACCGGGCAGGCGCTGGTCGACTCGTCCGCGCACAAGATCAGCTATGCGGCTGCGGCCAACGTGTCGCCGTCGACGACCTACACGGCGGGCTCCTCGTCGAGCGGCTTCAGCGCGATCTCGGTGAACGGTGTCGACATCACGTCGCAGATCACTGGCGGCGACATTGGCGCGCTCGTCACTCTCCGCGACAAGACCCTGCCGGCGGCGCAATCGCAGCTCGATCAGCTCGCGAGCCAGCTTGCCTCGGCGGTCAACACCGTCTCGAACAGCGCCTCCTCGGTGCCGGCGCCGACGAGCCTAACCGGAACGACCAGCGTTACCAGCGGCACGGCGCTGTCCGCCACCGGTACGGTGCGCCTTGCTGTCACCGACCAGAGCGGAAATCTGGTCTCATACGGCGATCTCGATTTGTCGTCCTATTCGACCGTCGGCGATCTCGTGACGGCCATCAATGGCATCTCCGGGATGTCGGCCTCAATCGATGCGAACGGCCATCTCTCGATCTCGGCGACCGCTTCGGGCAATGGCATCGCCATCAACGAGATGACGAGCTCGGTGGGAAGCTCGAACGAGGGGTTTTCGAGCTATTTCGGCCTCAACGACCTCATGACCGGAACCAGTGCATCGGATATCGCGGTCGACAGCAGTATTCTGACCGGCACCAAGGGGCTGCAGCTCGCCACGCTGAATTCCTCATCGAGCCTCACCGCCGGCAACAGCGTGCTGACATCGGGGTCGGCGACCACAGTCAATGCGCTCTACAGCGCATTGACTGCGTCCCGGACGTTTTCCTCCACCGGAGGTCTCGCTGCCACCACCGGGTCGTTCGCCGACTACGCCTCGACTATCGTCGCCGACGTTGCGAGCAAGTCCTCGCAGGCCTCGACCAATTACACCGCCAAGGAGACCGCGCAATCGACCTATGCAAGCTCGCTGTCGTCGCAGTCGGGCGTCAACCTCGACGAGGAATCGGCCAATCTGAGCACGCTACAGAACCAGTACTCGGCGGCGTCCGCGCTGATCTCGGCGATCAACACGATGTACTCGGCGCTGATCACCGCCGTGCAGTCGTCGTAACGCGGGGAGCAGGCCCATGGTCGCGATGCGGATCGCCACCTTCGCCCAGTCGAGCCAGATGATCGCCGACGCGATGCGCGTGGAATCGGTGATGGCCAGCGAGCAGGTCCAGGAATCCTCGGGCGTCGTCTCCACCGATTTCGGCGGCTACGGCTCGAACGCGCAGCATGTCGTCAATCTCCAGGTGTCGGTGACGCGCGCGCAGTCCTATATCGATGCGGCGACGCTCGCCGACAGCAAGGTGCAGGTGATGTATTCGGCGGTCGGATCGATGACCGACATCATCACCCAGCTCCGCACCCAGCTCAGCGCCGCCTCGACCGGAAGCTCGACTGAAACTACATCCGTGATCTCCTCGGCACAGCAGATGCTGCAAGAGATGGGCTCGCTGATGAACACCCAATATGACGGCCAGTATGTCTTTGCCGGCGGTAAGACCGACACGGCGCCGGTCGACCTCACCAGCTTTTCGTCGGGGACAGGCTCCACCACCACGGTGGATGCCAGCTACTACAAGGGCGGTAACGAGATCGCCTCGGTGCGTGTCGCCACCGACAACACCGTGTCGTACGGGGTCAACGCCGACAATTCGGCGTTCGAGGAGGTGATGCGCGTGCTGAAGTTCGTGGCCAACAGCAGCTCGCTATCGTCCTCGGACATTTCGAGCGCGCTCGATCTGGCGAGCACCGCGCTCGACGACACCGCCGCGGTACAGGCCAAGCTCTCCAGCTCAGCGTCCTCGATCGAGGCGGCGAGCACACGCCAGACCGATTACAAGAGCTATGCCGAGAGCCTGTCGAACGACCTCACCGGGGTCGATGTCGCCGCCATCACCGCCCAGCTCTCGACCGACCAGACCCAGCTCACCGCGTCCTATTCGGCGATGTCCAAGATCCTGGGCATGAATCTGGCGAGCTATCTGAAGTAGGCCTATTCGGCCGCGATCCGTTCCATCGCCATGACGCGGAGCTTTGCGCGCTGGATCTTGACGCCGTTGGCGCTGTCGGTGACCGGGAAGGCGTCCACGAGATAGATCCGTGCCGGCACCTTGTAACCGGCGAGCCGCTCGCGCAGGCGGGCGAGCAACGTTTCCTGCTGCGGGGGCGCGCCGGCCGGGATGACGAAGGCCACGCAGCGCGCCTGGCCGTTCAGATCGACGGCGACGACCTGCGCATCCGCAACGCCCGCGCAGGATTTGAGCTCATCCTCGACCTCGCCGGGCGCGACCAGGAAGCCGCCGAGGCGCATGGCATCGCCGGCGCGGGTTTCATAAACGAATGAGCCGTCGCCGCGGAGCCGGCCGATATCGCCGGTGCGGAAGAAGCCATCCGCAGCGATCGCCTCGCGCGTCGCATCGGGATTGTTGAAATAGCCGAGTAAGCGCGACGGCGCGCTGATCTCGATTTCGCCGGAGACACCGGGAGCGGCGAGTTGGCCGGTCTCGGTGTTGCGCACGCGCACCTTCGCCTCCGATGACATCGGCCAGCCGCCGCCCTCGATGCGATCGGCAAAGGCGTCGGTGCCACGGCCGATCGAGAACAGCGCCTGCACTTCGCTCGAACCGTAGAGGCCGAACAGCGACAGGCCGCGCGCTTCGGCCTGCGCAGCCAGCTCGCGCCAGCCGGGCTGGAAGGCGGCAAAGCCGCAGACTTCGAGATGCGGGTATGGCCGCGGCGCGTCGCTGAGAGCGAGAATGCGGCGGAACATCTCGTCGGAGCCGAAGGCGTGCGTGATCCTGTGTTCGCTGAGGATCTTCGACGCCGGCGCCGCCTCGAAGGCATCGAGCACGTGGATTGTCGCGCCAGCCGCGATGAAGCCGAGCAGGCTCGTCATGCCGAAGGTGCCGCAGAAAGGCAGCATTGCCAGCAGCGAATGGCGCTGCGGAGAGAGCCGAAGCGCGCGGGCCACAGCGTTGGCGTGGCTCGTCAGCGTCCGCTGCGAATGCGCCACCAGCTTGGGCCCCTTGGTCGTGCCCGATGTGGTGTAGAGCAGAACCGGCAGGTCGATATCGCCTTGGGCACGTGCCGACGGGTAGGGCTTCTCGAACGCATCGAAGCGTACGAAAGGCCATTGCGCGGATACCGCGTGCGGGCCGATCACTGCGAGCTTCTGCAGCGCGGGCACCTCGTCTTTGGAGATGTCGGCGAGGATCGCCGCGAACTCGATCGCGCGGAACGCCGCCTCGATCACCAGCAGCTTGGCGCCGGACAATTTGAGGAGATGCGCGACCTCCGCGCTGCGGTAGCGTGTATTCACGGCGGCGACGATCGCGCCGAGCCGGGCGGCGGCGAACAGCAGCGCGATCCATTCGATCCGGTTGACCAGCCAGACTGCGACGACGTCGCCCTTGCCGATTCCCTGCGCCGCCAGCCAGGCCGCGGTCTGCCCGATCTTTCCTGAGAATTCCGCGCGCGAGACAGGCGTGTCGTCGAACACGAAGGCCGGCTCGGCAGCGGTGTCCGATCCGATCAGCGAATGAAGTGAAACCTCGTCGGCATGCATGGCAACCGGAGTAGCCCGATCGCGCCAGCCTGTCTACTTGGTGCCGAACATCCGGTCGCCGGCATCGCCAAGGCCCGGCACGATGTAGCCGTGATCGTTGAGCCGCTCGTCGATCGCGGCGGTCCAGATCGGCACGTCGGGATGCTCGCTCTGGAATTGCGCGATCCCCTCCGGCGCCGCCAGCAGGCAGACGAAGCGGATGTCGCGGGCGCCGCGGTCCTTGAGCAGCGAGGCGCCGGCGCAGGCCGAATTGCCGGTCGCCAGCATCGGGTCCATCAGGATCACGGTGCGGTCGGACAGGTCCTGCGGCGCCTTGAAGTAATATTCCACGGCCTGCAATGTCTCGGGGTCGCGGTAAAGCCCGATATGGGCGATGCGGGCCGAGGGCATCAGCGCCAGCATGCCGTCGAGGAAGCCGACGCCGGCGCGCAGGATCGGCGCCAGCGTGAGCTTCTTGCCGGCGATCTTCGGCGCCTGCATCGGGGAGATCGGCGTCTCGATCTCCACCAGCTCAAGCGGCAGGTCGCGCGTCACCTCGTAGCCGAGCAGCATCCCGACCTCGTTCAGGATCTCGCGGAAGCTCTTGGTCGAGCGATCCTTCTCCCGCATCAGGGAAAGCTTGTGCTGGACCAGGGGGTGGGCGACGACGTTGACGCGGCTTGTGCTCATGCAAGCGATCTAACACGGTTCCGCGAAAATGCGCCAGATCGGCTAGGCGTTTTCCGCAAGCGGCGGGGTGGCTGGCCGGTTGCTCGCCGCGTAGGCAGCCATGGTCAATTCGCGGTCGATCGCGCGGAAGCGTGGGGTCTAGACGCCAAGACCGCACGCTGCGAGCATGATCACGATGGCCAGGATGCTGCCCCAGACCAAGCTCAATGTCATGGCCAGGATGGTCATCGTGACCGCGTGCTCGAAATGTCCTCTGAAGAGTTTCATGCCAGGCGGGACTGTCGGATGACCATGGGGTTTCGGGGTTCGCTCAGCTGAAATTCTCGCAAGACGCCGGCTCATAGAGTGGATCTGCCGCAGGGCGCACGCTGGGAACGCTCGGCCGCGAGGCTTCTACGGCTATGGCCTGGACTTCCACGAAAGCCGACAGCAGGGCGATTGCGAGGTCGCCGTGGCATCCCTCGACGGCCGTGTCGAGCCAATCCGGGAGCTCGCGTTCACGGGAGATCGCACAGTGCCATTCGCCTTCGTCATAGGCGATGCGGCGGATGTGCCACAGCGGCAGTTCGAGCTCGAGCAATGCCAGCGCCGCGTCGGCCCACGCCTCCACGTCGATCAGGCGCATGACGCGCGCGGTGCGCTCGGACTGTCCAAGCGAGGGAAAGCGGCGGCAGGCCTTTTCGATGATTTCGAGCATCAACGGTCGGGTCATGCCTTGCACGTGACGCAGGCGCTCGCTGAGGGAGGGTGGCTCGTAGTGGGGGAGAGTGGCGGTCATGCAGCCTCCTGGAAGGGGCGTCGGCAGTCGGCCGGCGTCTTCAGGGTGGCGGGGACGCCATTTGAAAACGAGAGGGGAAGGGGATGGCAGATATAGGAATCTTATAAAGGCCGAGGGGCGCGATGCATCGCAGGCCGTCCGGCCTTTATGAAATTCCTATAACTTCGCCACAGTCCCCGTCTCGAAAACCTATGGCCGTGATGGCATTTCAGCACGGTCAAAAGTCCCGGCTTCTTTCTACGAGCTCCGCCGGGTCGGTGAAAAGTGTTGCTCCCGATAGAGGGTGCAACGAGGAGCATCTCCATGATGGACATTCTGATGCTGGCGCTGGGCTTCGGCTTCTTCGCGCTTGCAATCGGCTACACTTACGTCTGCGAACGACTGTAACGGAGCGGACCATGATCTTCGATTATGTGCTCGCCGGCAGCGTCTCGTTCGGCCTCCTGATCTACCTCACCTATGCACTGTTGCGGCCGGAGCGGTTCTGAGCCGTGCTGCTGCTTGTCGAATTGCTGCTGGCGGATGTTGCGCTGGTCGGCTGCCTGTTTGTGGTGCTGCTGCCGCTGCTCCGCCGGGCACCAAGCCTGAAGGGTTGATTCCATGACCGTGACCGGTTGGCTCCAGATCATTCTGTTTTGCGTCGTCATCGTCGCGCTCACAAAGCCGCTCGGCTGGTACATGACGCGCGTGTTCAACGGCGAAAAGACATTCCTTTCGCCGGTGCTGCGCCCGATCGAGGCCGGCATCTATTGGGTTTCCGGCGTCGACGAGAAGCGCGAGCAGCACTGGCTGACCTACACGGTCGCCATGCTGCTGTTCCATGTCGGCGGCTTGCTGATCATCTACGGCGTGATGCGCCTGCAGGCCGTGCTGCCGTTCAATCCGGCCGGGCAGGGGGCGGTGGCCGAGGATCTGTCCTTCAATACCGCGGTCTCCTTCATCACCAACACCAACTGGCAGAACTACGGCGGCGAGAGCACGCTGTCCTATCTCGTGCAGATGCTCGGCCTGACGCACCAGAATTTCCTGTCGGCGGCGACAGGCATTGCCCTCGCGGTCGCCCTGATACGCGGCTTCTCGCGTGCATCGATGCGCACGGTCGGCAATTTCTGGGTCGATGTGACACGTTGTACGCTCTACGTGCTGCTGCCGATCTGCATCGTCTACACGCTGTTCCTGGTCTGGCAGGGTATGCCGCAGACGCTCGGAGATTACGTCGAGGCCACGACGCTCGAAGGCGCCAAGCAGACCATCGCGGTCGGCCCGGTGGCCTCGCAGGTCGCGATCAAGATGCTGGGCACCAATGGCGGCGGTTTCTTCAACGCCAATGCCGCCCACCCCTTCGAGAACCCGACCGCGCTGTCGAACTTCGTGCAGATGATCTCGATCTTCGCGCTCGGCGCCGCACTGACCAACGTGTTCGGCCGCATGGTCGGCAACCAGCGCCAGGGCTGGGCGCTTCTCGCCGTGATGGGCGTGTTGTTCGTCACCGGTGTCGCCATCACCTATTGGGCGGAAGCCGGTGGCACCTCGATGCTTCAGGCGCTCGGGCTTGCCGGCGGCAACATGGAGGGCAAGGAAGTCCGCTTCGGCATCGTTGCCTCCTCGTTGTTCGCCGTCATCACCACGGCAGCCTCCTGCGGCGCGGTCAATGCCATGCATGACAGCTTTACCGCGCTCGGCGGCATGATCCCGCTGATCAACATCGAGCTCGGCGAAATCATCGTCGGCGGCGTCGGCGCCGGCATGTACGGCATGCTGCTGTTCGTCATTCTCGCGATCTTCGTCGCAGGCCTGATGGTCGGCCGCACCCCGGAATATGTCGGCAAGAAGATCGAGGCGCGCGAGGTCAAGATGGCGATGCTGGCGATCCTGGTGCTGCCGCTGATGATCCTCGGCTGGACCGCGGTCGGCGTGGTCTATCCGGCGGCCGTCGCCTCCATGGCGAATGCCGGCCCGCACGGCTTCACCGAAGTGCTCTACGCCTACACATCGGGCACCGGCAACAACGGCTCGGCCTTCGCCGGCCTCAGCGGCAACACGTTCTTCTACAACCTGACGCTGGCAAGCGCGATGTTCGTCGGCCGCTTCTTCATGATCGTCCCGGCCATGGCGATCGCGGGCTCGCTCGCCGAGAAGAAGTCGATCCCGCCGTCGATGGGCACGTTCCCGACCACCGGCGGCCTGTTCGTCGGCCTCGTCGTCGGCGTCATCCTGATCATGGGGGGCCTGACCTTCTTCCCGGCGCTCGCGCTGGGCCCGATCGTCGAACATCTGGCGATGAACGCCGGCAACCTCTTCTGATTGTCTGGAGTGACCTCCATGGAAGCCATGAAACAGCAAAAGCGTGCGTCCGTCTCGGCGATGCTCGATCCCAAGATCGTCGTGCCCGCGATCCGCGCATCCGTCACCAAGCTCGATCCGCGCTTGATGATCAAGAACTCCGTGATGTTCGTCGTCGAGATCGTGGCCGCCCTGACCACCGTGATCTTCCTGCGCGACCTCGTCACCGGCGGGGCAAATCTCGGCTTCACCTTCCAGATCATCGTCTGGCTCTGGTTCACTGTGCTGTTCGCCAACTTCGCCGAAGCGGTGGCCGAAGGGCGCGGCAAGGCCCAGGCCGACTCGCTGCGCAAGACCCGCACCGAGAGCCAGGCCAAGCTCCTGACCCGCACGGGGCAGGATTTCAAGCTGGTGCCGGGCACGAGCCTGAAGGTCGGCGATGTCGTGCTGGTCGAGGCGGGCGACACCATCCCCTCCGACGGCGAGGTGATCGAGGGCGTCGCGTCCGTCAACGAGGCCGCCATCACCGGCGAATCCGCGCCCGTGATCCGCGAGTCCGGCGGCGATCGCTCGGCGGTGACAGGCGGCACCCAGGTGCTGTCCGACTGGATCCGAGTCCGCATCACCGCGGCGCAAGGCTCGACCTTCATCGACCGCATGATCAAGCTGGTCGAGGGCGCCGAGCGGGCCAAGACGCCGAACGAGATCGCGCTCAACATCCTGCTCGCCGGCCTCACCATTATCTTCGTGTTCGCCACCGTCACCATTCCGAGCTACGCCGCCTACGCCGGCGGCTCGATCTCGGTGATCGTGCTGGTCGCGCTGTTCGTGACGCTGATCCCGACCACGATCGGCGCGCTGCTGTCGGCAATCGGCATTGCCGGCATGGACCGCCTGGTGCGCTTCAATGTGCTGGCGATGTCCGGCCGCGCCGTCGAGGCCGCCGGTGACGTCGACACGCTGCTGCTCGACAAGACCGGCACCATCACGCTCGGCAACCGGCAGGCGACCGCTTTCCGCCCGGTGCGCGGCGTGACCGAGCAGGAGCTGGCGGACGCCGCCCAGCTGGCCTCGCTCGCCGACGAGACGCCGGAGGGTCGTTCCATCGTCGTGCTCGCCAAGGAAAAATACGGCATTCGCGGCCGTGAGATGGCGGAGCTTGGCGCAACCTTCATTCCGTTCACGGCGCAGACCCGCATGAGCGGTGTCGATGCCGGCGGCTCGTCGGTGCGCAAGGGCGCGGTCGATGCCATGCTCAACTACATCGGCGGAGGCGCTCCGACCGCAGTCGCGTCCGGCAACACGGCGCGGGCGATACAGCCTGCTGCCCTGTCCGAGCTCGGCCGCGAGATCCAGGCCATTGCCGACGACGTGTCGAAGTCCGGCGGCACGCCGCTGGCCGTCGCCAAGGACGGCAGGCTGCTCGGCATCGTCCAGCTCAAGGACATCGTCAAGGGCGGCATCCGCGAGCGCTTCGCCGAGCTGCGTCGCATGGGCATCCGTACCGTCATGATCACCGGCGACAACCCGATGACGGCGGCCGCGATCGCCGCGGAAGCCGGCGTCGACGACTTCCTGGCGCAGGCAACCCCGGAGGACAAGCTCAAGCTGATCCGGGACGAGCAGGCCAAGGGCAAGCTGGTGGCGATGTGCGGCGACGGCACCAACGACGCGCCGGCGCTCGCCCAGGCCGATGTCGGTGTTGCCATGAACACCGGCACCCAGGCCGCGCGCGAGGCCGGCAACATGGTCGACCTCGACTCCAACCCGACCAAGCTGATCGAGGTGGTGGAGATCGGCAAGCAGCTCTTGATGACGCGCGGTGCGCTCACGACGTTCTCGATCGCCAACGACGTCGCCAAGTATTTCGCGATCATCCCGGCGATGTTCCTGGCGTTCTACCCGCAGCTCGGCGTGCTCAACGTCATGAACCTGTCGAGCCCCCAGAGCGCCATCCTGTCGGCGATCATCTTCAACGCCCTGATCATCATCGGCTTGATCCCGCTGGCGCTCAAGGGCGTCGCCTACCGTGCGGTCGGTGCCGGCGCGCTGCTTCGGCGCAACCTCCTGATCTACGGCCTTGGCGGCATCGTCATTCCCTTCATCGGCATCAAGGCGATCGACCTCGCGGTCGTTGCCTTGCACCTGGCCTAACCTCCGTCATGGTGAGCGAAGCGAAGCGACGAAGCAATCCAGAACGTCTCCAAGGAAAGATCCTGGATTGCTTCGCTTCGCTCGCAATGACGACGTAACTGGAGACCCAACATGCTCAGAGAAATCCGCTCCGCTATCGTCCTGTTGCTCGTGCTCACCGCCATCACGGGCCTGGCCTATCCGCTCGCCATGACCGGCATCGCCGGCGCGATCTTCCCCGCCAAGGCGCAAGGCAGCCTGATCGAGAAGGATGGCAAGGTGGTCGGCTCCGCCCTGATCGGGCAGGAGTTCAAGGACGACAAATATTTCCACGGCCGCCCCTCGGCGACGCTGGCGCCGGACCCCAATGATTCCACAAAGACGGTCCCCGCGCCCTACAACGCCGCCAATTCGGGCGGCTCCAATCTCGGTCCGACCAGCAAGGCACTGGCCGATCGGCTGAAGGAGGATGTGGACAGGCTGAAAACCGAGAACCCGAACGCAACGGTCCCGGTCGATCTGGTCACGACCTCGGCCAGCGGTCTCGATCCCGACATTTCGCCGGAAGCGGCGCAATTCCAGGTGCCCCGTGTGGCCAAAGCGCGGAATATGTCGGAGGATTCGCTGAAGCAGCTCGTCGCCTCCAACACCGAGGGTCGTCTGTTCGGCCTGCTCGGCGAACCCAGGGTTAACGTTCTTGCGCTGAACCTCGCACTGGATCGTGCATCCGCGAAGTAGCGCTCTAGGCTCGGAATATCAGGACGATTATATTGGGCTGATGGTTCAGCAGCGCCGCGATCCCGAACAACGTCCGTCGCCGGAGGCGCTGCTGGAAGCTGCGCGCCGGGAGGAGAGCGCGAGCGGCAAGCTGAAGATCTTCGTCGGCGCCGCTCCCGGCGTCGGCAAGACCTACGAGATGCTGCAGAGCGCCCACGCCAAGCGCAAGGCCGGCGTTGACGTCGTGGTCGGTTTCGTCGAGACCCATGGCCGCGCGGAAACCGAAGCGCTGGTGCGAGGGCTCGAGGTCGTCCCGCGCAAGCGGCTCGATTACCGCGGCCAAATCGTCGAGGAGATGGACCTCGATGCCGTGATCGCGCGACGGCCGAAGCTCGCTCTGGTCGACGAGCTCGCCCACACCAACGCTGCCGGCAGTCGTCATCCCAAGCGCTATCTCGACGTCGAAGAGCTACTGTCTCACGGCATCGACGTCTACACCGCCGTCAACATCCAGCACATCGAGAGCCTGAATGACGTGGTCGCCCAGATCACGCATGTCCGCGTGCGCGAGACTGTGCCTGACTCGATCTTCGACCGCGCCGATGCCATCGAGCTGATCGACCTCACGCCGGACGATCTGATTCAGCGCCTCCGTGAAGGCAAGGTCTACGTCCCCAAACAGGCAGAGCGGGCGCTGGAGCACTACTTCTCGCCCGGCAACCTCACTGCGCTGCGCGAGCTGGCGCTGCGGCGCACGGCCGAGCGGGTCGACGAGCAGCTGCTCAACCACATGCAGGCCAACGCCATCGCCGGTCCCTGGGCTGCGGGCGAGCGCATCCTCGTCTGTGTCAGCGAGGATCCGCGCGCGGCCGGGCTGGTGCGGTATACGAAGCGGCTGGCCGACCGGCTCCACGCGCCGTTCACCGCGCTCTCGATCGAGACGCGGCGCTCGCTGCAGCTCTCGGACAAGGAGCGCGACCGGCTCGCCGATACGCTGCGGCTCGCCGAATCGCTCGGAGGCGAGGCGCTGACCATTCCGGCGGTCGGCCGCCGCATCGCCGACGACGTCATCAACTTCGCGCAAGGCAACAACGTCACCCAGATCGTGATCGGCAAGTCGAGCCGCTCACGCTGGTTCGAGATGACCCGCGGCTCGGTCGTGCACGACCTGGTGCGCCGCGCCGGCAACATCACTGTCCATGTCATCGCCGGTAACGAGCTGCCCGACGAGGCCGCGGCCGGGAGCGCGGTGCAAACCGCAGTGCGGGCCGAGCCGTTCGATCTGCTGCCTTACTTGAAGGCGCTCGGGATCGTGTTGATCGGTCTCGGCGCCGCCGAATTGATCCAGCCGCATTTCGGCATCGAGAATGTCGATCTCGTGCTGCTGACGTCCGTCGTGGCGGTTGCGGTCCGGTACGGCCTGTGGCCGTCGTTGCTGGCGACCGTGGCGGCGTCGCTCTGTTACAATTTTTTCTTCATCCCGCCGATCTACACCTTCACGATCACCGATCCGACCAACGTCGCCGCCTTCGTCCTGTTCACGGTGGTCGCCATGCTGGTCTCCAATGTCGCAGCGCGCGTGCGCACGCAGGCCGACACCGCGATCGGCCGGATCAGGATGACCGAGCAGCTCTATGCCTTCAGCCGCAAGCTTGCCGGTACCGCGACGCTCGACGACGTGCTGTGGGCGACGGCCTATCAGATCGCGTTGATGCTGAAGGTCCGCGTGGTGCTGCTGCTGCCGGAGGACGGACTTTTGACGGTGAAGTCAGGCTATCCGCCGGAGGACCAGCTCGATCAGGCCGACCTTGCCGCCGCCAACTGGGCCTGGAGCAATGATCGTTCCGCCGGTCGCGGCGCAGATACGCTGCCGGGCGCAAAGCGGCTGTTCCTGCCGATGCGCACCGGGCGTGGTCCGATCGGCGTGATCGGCATCGACAACGATCGCACCGGCCCGTTGCTGACGCCGGATCAGCGCCGGCTGCTGGACGCCCTGGTGGATCAGGGCGCACTTGCGATCGAGCGCGTGCTGCTGGTCGAGGACATGGACCGCGTCAAGCGCACCGTCGAATCCGAGCGGCTGCGTTCTGCGCTCCTGACCTCGATCTCGCATGATCTGAAGACGCCGCTCGCTTCGGTGCTGGGCGCGGCCTCGACCATGCGCGATCTTGCCGGCGCGCTGTCCGACACCGAGAAGCGCGACCTGCTCGGCACCGTCATCGACGAGTCCGAGCGGCTCAACCGCTTCATCGCCAATCTCCTCGACATGACCAAGCTCGAGTCCGGCGCCATCGTGCCCAATACGGCGCTGCACGATCTCGGCGAGATCGTCGGCAGCGCGCTGCGGCGCGCTTCGAAAATCCTCACCGCTCACAAGGTAGAGCTGGTGCTGGCAGCCGATCTGCCGATGCTCGAGCTCGACGCCGTGCTGTTCGAGCAGGTGTTGTTCAACCTGCTGGACAATGCCGCGAAATATTCGCCGCTCGACACGACTGTCGCGATCAGGAGCCGGCGCGAGCGCGACCAGGTGGTGCTTGATGTCGTCGACGAAGGCGCCGGCATCCCACCCGACGAGCTCGAGAGCGTGTTCGACAAGTTCTACCGAGTCCAAAAGGGCGATCACGTCCGTCCTGGCACCGGACTTGGACTCGCCATTTCCCGCGGCTTCGTCGAGGCGATGGGGGGCACGATCTCAGCCGCCAATCGCAGTGACCGCAGCGGCGCGATCCTCACCATCCGTCTGCCTGTGCCGGCGCAGACCCACGCATTGGATACCGCCGCATGAGCGCCGCCCCGATCAAGGTCCTGGTGATCGACGACGAGCCGCCGATCCGCAAATTGCTGCGGATGGGGCTGTCGACGCAGGGCTACGAGATATTGGAGGCCTCGAACGGCAGAGGCGCGCTGGAGAAGCTCACGGAACAGCCGGCGCTGATCATCCTGGATCTCGGCCTGCCGGATATCCAGGGCCACGAACTGCTGCGGACCATCCGCGCGCGCAACGAGAGCGTGCCCATCGTGGTGCTGTCGAGCCGCGGCGACGAGGCCGGAAAGGTGCAGGCGCTCGATCTCGGTGCCGACGATTATCTGACCAAGCCATTCGGCATGGACGAACTGCTGGCACGCCTGCGCGCCGCGCTGCGCCATCAGCTTCAGGTGCAGGGCGAGCGCCCGGTGTTCCGCACCGGCGATCTCTCGGTCGATCTCGTGCGCCGCATCGTCAAGCTCGGCGAGCGCGAGATCAGGCTGTCGCCGAAGGAATATGATCTGCTGCGCGTGCTGGTTCAGCACGCCGGCAAGGTGCTGACCCACAGATTCCTGCTCAAGGAGCTGTGGGACGAGCTGACCGACGCACAATACTTGCGCGTCTATGTTCGCCAGCTGCGCCAGAAGATCGAGGCCGACCCGGAACGGCCGCAATATGTGCTGACCGAGACGGGAATCGGGTACCGGTTGAAGGCGGCGGATTAGTTTCAATGGTCATTCCGGGGCGCGCGCCAGCGCGAGCCCGGAATCCATTTCTCCGCTCAGCATGCGTGGCATGATGGATTCCGGGCTCGATGCTTCGCATCGCCCCGGAATGACGACTACCCTGCCTTGCGATGCCGAGCCGTCGAGCGGTGCGCCTTCTTCGCAGCTTGCCGCCGCCCCGTCGCACGTCTGGCATGGGACCTCGTCGCCGTCTTCTTTCCGCCGCGGCCCTTCAGGCTCTGCTTCAGTGCATCCATCAGGCTGACCACGTTGCTCGGCCGCTCTTCCGGCTCGGGCAGCTCGATGGTCTTGCCGCTCGCCTTGCGTTTCACCAGCGCCTTCAGCGCGGTCTCGTACTCGTCCTTGAACTTGCTCGGATCGAAATGCGCTGCCTTGGTGTGCAGGATGTGGCCGGCGAGATCGACCATGTCCCTGGTGATCTTCGGGCTCTTGATGTCGTCGAAGAACTGGTCCTCGTCGCGCAGCTCATACGGAAAGCGCAAGGTGGTGCCGAGCAGACCCTTGCCGAGCGGCTCGATGGCGATGATGTGCTCGCGATTGGTGAGCACGATCTTGGCGAGCGCCACGCGGTCCTGATCCTTCATGGCGTCGCGGATCACCGCGAAGGCGTCGACGGCCGCCTTGCCGTCGGGCGCGATGTAATAGGGGTGGTTGAGATAGCGCTGGTCGATCTCTTCGCTCGGCACGAAGCTCTCGATGTCGATGGTGTGGTTGCTCTCGATCTGGACCGCCTCGAGCTCCTCGGGCTCGATCTCGACATATTTGCCCTTGCGCAGCTCGTAGCCGCGGCCTTTCTGATCGCTCTCGACCACCTCGCCGGTCTCCGAATCGATCATCTGCTGCTTGAGCCGGTTCCCGGTCTCGCGGTTGATCAGGTGAAACCGCGTCTTCTCGGCCGCGGTGGTCGCGGGATAGAGCACGACCGGGCAGCTCACCAGCGACAGCTTCAACGTTCCCTTCCAATAGGCGCGCGGAGCCATTCCATTCTCCAGTGATTCCAAGGCCTTTCAGGAACTCCAACCGGGCTCCGGGGTTTTGGTTCCGGGTGGGACTTTGGGCGTGATAGGCTGAAAGCTGAAAGAGAAGCGGGACCGGTCGTGCTGCAGAAACTCTCCACTTATCGAAAGAAGCGTGACTTCGAGAAAACGCCCGAGCCGTCGGGCAAGACCGCTGTGGCGCCGTCGAAGCAGCGGCGCTTCGTGATCCAGAAGCATGATGCGACCCGGCTGCATTACGATCTCCGTCTCGAATTCGACGGCGTGTTCAAGTCGTGGGCCGTGACGAAAGGGCCCTCGCTCGATCCGCACGACAAGCGGCTGGCGGTCGAGGTCGAGGATCACCCGCTCGACTATGGCGATTTCGAAGGCACGATTCCGGAAGGCCAATATGGCGGCGGCACCGTGATGCTGTGGGACCGCGGCACCTGGGAGGCGGAGGATCCGGAAGCCGGCTTCAGGAAAGGCGATCTCAAGTTCACGCTGCACGGCGACAAGCTGCATGGCAGCTGGGTGCTGGTGCGCATGCGCAACCGCGGCGGCGAGAAGCGAACCAATTGGCTCTTGATCAAGCACCGCGACGAATATGCCAGCGAGGACCAAGACATCCTCGGCGAGGACAAGTCGGTCGCCTCCGGCCGTGCGATGGAGCAGATCGCCGAAGGCAAGGGGCGTGCGCCCAAGCCGTTCATGCTGGCGAAGGGCACGGGCAAGGCTGACGCGGTCTGGCAGTCCAATCGCGCCGAGGAGACGAAGGGCCGCACGGTCAAGCCCGCGCCGCGCGCGGCTTTGAAGGCCCGAAAGTCGGGAAAGAAAACGACGACGGCCACGAGTGCCAAGAAGGTCTCGGAGATGCCGGATTTCGTCGCGCCGCAGCTTTGCACCTCGGTCGAGCGGCCGCCGGCCGGTGAAGGCTGGTGCCACGAGATCAAGTTCGACGGCTATCGCGTGCAGCTCCGGGTCGAGGATGGCGAGGCGACGCTGAAGACGCGCAAGGGCCTCGATTGGACCGACAAGTTTGCGAGCATCGCGAAGGAGGCCGGCGCACTGCCGGACGCGATGATCGACGGCGAGATCGTCGCGCTCGATCACAACGGCGCGCCGAATTTCTCCTCGCTTCAGGCCGCGCTGTCGGACGGCAAGACCGAGGACCTCATCTTCTTTGCGTTCGATCTGCTGTTTGCCGAGGGACAGGACTGCCGCCGTCTGCCGCTCGGCGAGCGCAAGGCACGACTGAAGGAATTGCTGGAAGCGCGCAAGCGCAAGTCGGTGCAGATCCGCTATGTCGAGCATTTCGAGAGCGGCGGCGACGCGGTGCTGCAATCGGCCTGCAAGCTCGAGCTCGAAGGCGTGGTGTCGAAGAAGCTGGATGCTCCCTACCGATCGGGGCGCACCGAAAGCTGGACCAAAGCGAAATGCCGCGCCGGTCATGAGGTCGTGATCGGCGGCTACAAGACCACCAATGGCAAATTCCGCTCCTTGATGGCCGGCGTGCATCGCGGCGACCATCTCGCTTTCGTCGGCATGGTCGGCACCGGCTTTGGTGCCGACAAGGTCAAGCGGATCATGCCGTCGCTGAAGGCGATGGAAGCCAAGGAGAGTCCCTTCGGCGGCAAGAATGCGCCGAAGAAAGCCCGCGAGGTGCATTGGCTGAAGCCCGAGCTCGTCGCCGAGATCGAATTCGCCGGCTTTACCGCCGACGGTAACATCCGCCAGGCCGCGTTCAAGGGCCTGCGCCAGGACAAGCCGGCCGAGGAGGTCGAAGCCGAGACGCCCGTCGATACCGAGCTCGCCGAACCTTCGACGGGGCGGGCGAAGCCCGCCGCAAAAGCCAAATCCGCTCGCTCGGCGAAACAGCCAGGTGGAACCGCGGAGGTGATGGGCGTCGTCATCTCCAAGCCGGACAAGGAGCTGTGGCCTGACGATGGAGAAGGTTCTCCGGTCACCAAGCTCGATCTTGCGCGTTATCTCGAGGCCGTCGGCGACTGGATGATCGTCCACCTCAAGGGCCGGCCGTGCTCGTTGATCCGTGCGCCTGACGGCATCAAGGGCGAGTGCTTCTTCCAGCGCCACGCCATGCAGGGCACCTCGAACCTGCTCGAGCTCGCAAGAGTCTCCGGCGATCGCAAGCCCTACCTGCAGATCGACCGGATCGAAGGGCTCGCGGCCGTCGCGCAGATCGGCGGGGTCGAGCTGCACCCTTGGAATTGCGCACCTTATGCCTATGACACGCCGGGGCGGCTGGTGTTCGATCTGGACCCGGCGCCGGATGTCGACTTCGCCGAGGTCGTGCAGGCGGCCAAGGAGATGCGGCAGCGTCTGACCGATCTCGGCATGGAGAGCTTCTGCAAGACCACGGGCGGCAAGGGCCTTCACGTCGTGGTGCCGCTGCTTCACGGCGCGCGCGACAAGGTGACCTGGAAGGAGGCCAAGGCGTTCGCGCAAGACGTCTGCCAGTGGATGGCCGACGACGATCCCGAGCGCTATCTGCTCAACATGTCCAAGAAGCTGCGCAAGGGAAAGATCTTCCTCGATTATCTGCGCAATGACCGGATGTCGACGGCGGTGGCCCCGCTGTCGCCGCGCGCGCGCGCCGGCGCCACGGTCTCGATGCCGCTGACCTGGGCGCAGGTGAAGAGCGATCTCGATCCGAAGAAATATACGCTGCGCACGGTGCCCGGCCTGTTGCCACGGTCGAAGGCCTGGGAGGGCTATGACGACGCGGCCGCCTCGATCAAGGCGGCGGTGAAGAAGCTCGCGGGGAAAGTGAAGTAGATCTGCGCTCAGGCATAGCTACCGTAAGGGTGGGCAAAGCGGAGCGTGCCCACCAGCTTTTGTTCCAACGAAAAGGTGGGCACGGCGCTGACGCGCCTTTGCCCACCTTACGAGATCGTCGCAGTGTCGTTAGATTCGTCCCATCAACAGCAGGATCAGCAGAATGATGATGACGAGCCCGAGGCCGCCGCCGCCATAATAGCCGGTGCCGTAGAACGGCCCGCCGCCGATGCCGCTGAAGCCGCCGAGCAGGGCGATGACCAGAATGATCAGAATGATCGTACCGATAGACATGCGAATCTCCTCCAGCCCTTTGTGAAAGGGTCGTTGCAACCTGTCCCGTGGTGCGGGGGCAACTTGCCGCACGTTTGTTAGTTCCGGGTTTGAAACAGTACGGCGGGCTCCAACGTGCATGGAACCTTTCTCCGTTCGCCCGGCATGACTATGTGAGATCAGTCACCACAGGGCACCGCCATGTCAGCACCGCTTGTCGTTTCCATTCCGCATCGCCTCGGCCGAGAGGAGGCGGTTCGCCGGCTCAAGACCGGCCTCGGCCGCGCCGCCGCGAGCATTCCGGTAATGCAGGTCGAGGAGGAGCGCTGGAACGGCGACTCTCTGGCCTTCCGCGTCCGCGCGCTCGGCCAGATCGCGAGCGGTCAGGTCGATGTCGCCGATGATCATGTCAAGGTGCAGGTGGTGCTGCCGTGGCTGCTACAGCGCTTTGCCGAGATGGCGCAGGCAGCAATCAAGAAGCGCGGGCAATTGCTGCTGACCAAGGACGAGGGAAAGTAGCTTTCAGGCGCTGAGGCGCTGCCGAGAGGGTTTGGCGGCGCTTGCCGTACGGGCTTCGATGATCGCGGCGGGAAAATCACGGAAGGCCTGCGCGACGGGGAGCTGATTGCGCGCAAGACCAGGTGCGGTATAGCCGCTGATGTCGACGGTTGCGTCAAACCCTTCGAACGTGGGCCATTCGCGGCCCGCTTGGGTGAAGGCAGCGAACTGGCGTGCGACCACGACGATCGCCGCAGCGCGGCCGCGGCGGCGAGCGAAGGCGATGACATGATCCGCGTGCGCACCTTGGACGTCGAGCGGCTGGTAGTCGCCCTGCGCAAAGATGTCGGGGAGTGCGTTACGCAGCTTGAGCAGGTGTCGCGTCCAGGCCAGCTTGAGCCGGCCGTCGGGACGGGACTTGACCAGGTCATGCCAATCCGGATCGTCCAGCACGCGCAGCGCCGCCTCTCGCGCGGCAAAATCCACCGGGCGGCGGTTGTCGGGATCGACCAGCGACAAATCCCAGAATTCGGTGCCCTGGTAGAAATCGGGGACGCCCGGCAAGGTCGCCTTCAGCGTGAGCTGGCTCAGCGAATTCAGCGCACCGAGCAGCGCGACGCGACGGGCAAGGGTCTGCAGCGCGTCCAGGAATTCGCCCGATAGCGTGGGATCGAGGATCTTCGCGATGAAGTCCTTGATGCCGCTCTCATAAGCTTCGTGCGGATTGAGCCAGCTCGTCTCCTCCTTGCCTTCCCGGGCGGCTTTCAGCGCATAGGCCTGGATGCGCTCGACGAAAGCGGCATCCGGCCCCTCGGGCGGCCAGGCACCGAGCAGGGTCTGGTAGAGCATGTATTCGAAGGTTGCTGATGGCGCGCGCAGATGGCCGTGAAGCGCGAGGTGCGGCGCGTTCAGCACCTTCCAGCGTGCCACCGCGCTGGTCCATTCGCCGGGGATCTCGCCGAGCGCCGCGATGCGCGCGCGGGCGTCCTCGCCGCGCTTGGTGTCGTGGGTCGCGGTCGCCGTCATCCCCAGCGGCCATTCCCTGGCGCGGGCACGCATCGCCTCGTGGAAGGCGGGAATGGTGAGGCCCTTGCTCGCGGGATCGCCGCCGACCTCGTTGAGCGCCAGCAGCCGGTGGAATTGATAGAACGCAGTGTCCTCCAGCGACTTCGCCATGACAGGCCCGGTGAACTGCTGCACCTTCAGCGCGAAGCGGCGCACGCGCGGGGCGCTGTGCGGCGGCCGGCCGGGCTTGAGCAGGTCCATGGTCAGGGCATCGCGCAGGAAATCGAAAATGCCTTCGTCGGCCGCGAACCATTCGGCGCGGGCGCGCGCGATGGTGTCGTCGATCAGCTTGCGGTCGAGTGCCGTCGGGCCGCTGTGGGTCAGATAGGTGCGGTAGACCGGGAAGTGCAGCACGTACAGTTCCAGCGCTTGCCGCAGGCTGTCGGCGGAGAAGTCGCGGGTCGAGTAATGCCCGTTGGCGATGCGTGCGAGCAGGCGCGTCAGCACGGTGAATTCGCTGGTCAAGAGCGTCTCCAGCACGCGCCTTTTGGCTTCCTTGACGTAGGGGGCGAGCCGCGGCGGCCGGTTGCTGATCTGCCGCCAGGTTTCGTCCAGCGCTTCCAGCCCCTTGGCATCGACCAGCACCTGGGTGATGGCATTCATCCATTCATAGCCGGTGGTGCCTTGAACGCCGGCGAAGTGCGGCAGCCGTTCGTGCTCGCACAGGATCTTTTCGATCACGGTGTAGAACGGCTTTGCGTTGCCCTGCGTGTCGCGCACCAGCCGGCGCAGCCGCTGGCAATATTGGGCGGGATCGCGCAGGCCGTCGATATGATCGAGGCGGATGCCTTGCAGCTTACCCTCGGCAATGAGCTGCTTTACCAGCCGGTGCGTGGCGGCAAAGGTGCTCGCGTCCTCGACGCGCAGGCCGGCAAGGCCATTGACGTCGAAGAAGCGGCGATAATTGATGTCGCTCGAGGCAAGCCGCCAATGGCCGAGCTTGTAGTTCTGTCGCTCCAGCAGATGATGCAGCGCCAGCGTCTGCGCCGGGCGATCCCTGCCGGCGCGGTAAGCGGCGAGGCCGTGGCTGATGACGTCGGCCGCTTCAGCGATGTCCTTCAACTCGGTCTTGAAGGCGGGAGCTTCCTTGCGGTTGGGGCGCCGCAAGCCGGTGTAGCGCGCGGCGAGCGAGAGCAGGCGCCTGCCGGCTTCGGTCTCGGCGGCGTCTGCCTCCTTCACGATCATCCGCAGGATCTCGCCATAGCGCTCCGGCGCGATCGGCAGCCGATGTTCGAAATACCAGGCGGAAAAGCTGCCTTCGTCGGCATCGTAGCGCAACTGGATATCGCCGCCCTCCAACGCCTCGCCATAGGAGACGCCGAGGATCGGCAGCAGCACGCCGCCGCGGGCGCGAAAGGCCAACTGGTCCCAGTCGATATCGAAGGAGACCGCGTGCGGAGAGGCCTGACCCCATTCCAGCACGTCCAGCCACCAGGGGTTGTCGGAAAAATGCACGCCGACATGGTTGGGCACGAAATCGATGATGAGGCCGAGGTCGTGACGCGCCAGCGCTTCGCTCAGCCGCGCAAAGCCGGCTTCGCCGCCAAGCTCGGGATTGAACTGGCTGTGGTCGACCGTGTCGTAGCCGTGGGTCGAGCCCTTGCGCGCCTTCATCACCGGCGAGGCGTAGAGATGGGTGATTCCCAGCGCCTTGAGGTAAGGCGCCACTGCGGCGGCCTCGTCGAAGCCGAAATCCGCAGTCAGCTGAAGCCGGTAACTCGCAAGAGGAACCGCCGAAGGCATATCAACCTCCGAGATGCCAGATCACCGACCAGGGTGGCAGCCGCTCGCCGGCCGCGGCGCCCCAGATCGGCGCGCCCGTCATGCTGTTGGAGTACGCAACATCCTTGTCCGAGAGGTTGGCAACGAGACGCAGCGTCGCGCCGTCACCCATGCGCCAATGCGCGGTGACGACGCCGTTGTCCGCCGCCTCGGCATTGCCGAACCGCGCGCCCTTCAGCCGCGGCATGATCTCGTTGCGGCGAATTGCGAGCAATTCGCGCACCAGCGCGAGCCGGGCATCTTGCTCCCGCGAACGCCCCGCCCAATCGAGCACGGCTGATTGCGGCGTTGCCGGGTCGAGCGGGTCGGGCACCTCGTCGCCGTACTTCTCATAGGCCCAGGCATATTCCTGCTTACGGCCCTTGCGCACGGCGTCGGCCAGTTCGCCCTGGAAATCGCAGAAGAACGGGAAGGGGACTTTCGAACCCCATTCCTCGCCCTGAAACAGCATCGGCACCATCGGTGCGAGCAGCATCACCGCGAGCGCGGCTTCGATCTGCTTCGGCGATGCCAGACTCTCGAGCCGCTCGCCGAGCGGCCGATTGCCGATCTGGTCGTGGTTCTGCAGGAAGTTGACGAAGGTCGCCGGCGGCAGCTCGCCGCTCGGCTCGCCCCGCGGCTTCTTGCCCCAGAACTCCGAGATCTCGCCCTGATAGACGAAGCCGGAAGCGAGCGCGCGCGCCAGATCCATCCGCGGCGTCTGATAATCCGCGTAATAGCCGGCGTGCTCGCCGGTCAGCATGACGTGCCAGACGTGGTGGTAATCGTCGTTCCACTGCGCGCGGTATTTGCCGTTCGGCGGCTCCTGCGCGGCGTCGAGCAGGCTGGCGCAGTTGTCGCCGTTCTCCAGCACGAGATGGATGTGCCGTCCCGTGGCCTTGGCGAGCTCGCCCGCGGCAACGCTGAGGTCCTGCAGCATCGACTGCTCGCCGGGGACCGCCATGATGTGGTTGGCGGCATCGAGTCTCAAGCCGTCGAAGCGATAGTCGGTGAGCCAGGACAACGCGTTCTCGACCGCGAAGGCGCGGACCTGCGGCACCCGATAATCGATCGTGCTGCCCCAAGGAGTGTGCGCGTCGGTGAAGAAGCCTGGCGCGTAGCGGCCGAGGTAATTTCCTTCCGGTCCGAAGTGATTGTAGACGACGTCCAGGAACACCATCAGCCCGCGCAGATGGGCCTCGTCGATCAGCGTCTTCAGCTCTTCCGGCCGGCCATAGGCACTGTCGGGCGCGTACCACAGCACGCCGTCATAGCCCCAGCCGCGGCGGCCGGCGAAATCGGCCAGCGGCATCAGCTCCAGCGCGGTGATCCCCGTCGCAACGAGATGATCGAGCTTGTCGATCATGGCGCGGTAGCTTCCTTCCGCGGTGAAGGTGCCGACATGGGTCTCGATCAGCACCGTCTCTTCCCAGGGGCGGCCGCGCCAGTCCTTCGCGCGCCATGCGAAGGCGTCGTGATCGATCACCTCGCTCGGGCCGAACACGTCCTCCGGCTGGAACGCCGAGGCTGGATCAGGCACGTCGATTTCGTCGTCGATCCTGAACTTGTAGGGACTGCCGACCGGTAGGCCGGCAATTTCGGCGACATACCAGCCATCCTGCCGGCGCTGCATCGCGTGTCGTCGTTCGAGCAGGAGATCGACCCGACGCGCACCGGGCGCCCATAGTCGGAACGACACGCCGTCCTTGGTCGGCTTCGCCCCGAATGATGGCCTCATAGCGCCCCCGCAAAGGCGAGCACGGAGCGCGGCGGCGCCTTGCTGTCGCTTCCCGGCAGGAAATCGACGCTGTTCAGCTTGGCATCCGTCGTGTTCAGGATCTGCTGCCAGCTCTTGTATTCGGGCATTTTGGGCAATTTGAATGCGATCTCTTCGGGGGCGGCGTTCAGTACGATAAAGATCGCCGCGCTGCCCGGTTCCATCGGTCCCATCACATAAGAGAGGAACCGCCCGTCCGGAAATGTCCAGTCGCTCTCAGTCATCTCGTTGCCTTCGGGCGTCAGCCACAGCGCGCCATACGAAATGCCATCCTTCGGCCGGCCGTCGAGCCAGCGATGGCTGCGCAATTGCGCGAAGCGGTGGCGAATGTCGGCGAGACCGGAGACGAATTCGACCATGTCGTCGCCGCTCTTGCCGAGATTGTCCCAGGAGACCCAGCCGATCTCATTGTCCTGGCAATAGGCATTGTTGTTGCCGGATTGCGAATTGCCGACTTCGTCGCCGGCGAGGATCAGCGGAATGCCCTGTGCCAGCATCAGACAGGCCAGCACGTTCTTGCGCAGCTGGCGGCGCAGGCCGAGAATGTTGGGATCGTCGGTCGGCCCCTCGACGCCGCAATTGTTGCTGTGGTTGTCGTTGGAGCCGTCGCGATTGTCCTCGCCGTTCGCCTCGTTGTGCTTCTCGTTGTAGCTGAAGAGATCGGCGAGCGTGAATCCATCATGCACGGTGATGTGGTTGATGCTGGCGCGCGGCCGCCGTCCGTCGTGGTTGAACAGATCGGAGGAGGCCGTCATGCGGCTGGAGATATCGCCGATCAGGCTGCCTTCGCCGCTCCAGTAGCGGCGCATGGCGCTGCGGTAGCGGTCGTTCCACTCCGACCATTGCGAGGGGAAGGCGCCGACCTGATAGCCGCCGAGCCCGAGATCCCAGGGCTCCGCGACCAGCTTGACGGTCGCCAGCACCGGATCCTGCCGGATCGCGGTGAGAAAGGAGATGCCGCGATCGAAGCCGTTCGGGCCGCGCGCAAGCGTGGTGGCGAGGTCGAAACGGAAGCCGTCGACATGGCAGACCTCTACCCAGTAGCGCAACGAATCCATCACCATCTGCAGCACGCGCGGGTGGGTCAGGTTCACCGAGGAGCCGCAGCCGGTGAAGTCGTCGTAGTAGCGCGGGTTCTCGCGGTTCAGCCAGTAATAGGAGGCGTTGTCGATGCCGCGATAGCACAGCGTCGGTCCGAGATGGTTGCCCTCGGCGGTGTGGTTGTAGACAACGTCGAGCATGACTTCGATGCCCGCGTCGTGCAGGCGCGCGACCGTGGTGCGAAAGGAATCGAGCGCATTGTCCTGGGCGTAGCGCGGCTCGGGCGCGAAAAATGACAGGGTGTTGTAGCCCCAGTAATTGGCGAGCTTCTTCTCGACCAGGATGCGGTCGTCGACGAAGCTGTGGATCGGCAGCAGCTCGATCGTGGTGACGCCGAGCTTCTTCAAATGCTCGATCATCGCCGGCGACGACAGGCCGCCATAGGTGCCGCGCAAATTCGGCGGCACGTCGTCGCGCTTCTGCGTCAGGCCCTTGACGTGGGCCTCGTAGATGATGGTGTCTTCCCAGGGGATGTTGGGGCGGATCTCGCGCCGGCCCCAGTTGAAGGTCTCGTCGACCACGACGGCCTTGGGCATGCCGCGCGCATTGTCGCGCCGGTCGAACGACAGATCTTCGCGCGCCGACCCGGTCCGGTAGGCGAAATGCGCGTCGCTCCACACCAGCCGGCCTGCGAGGCGCTTCGCGTAGGGGTCGAGCAGCAGTTTGTTGGCATTGAAGCGGTGGCCGTGCTCGGGCTCGTAGGGGCCGTGCACGCGATAGCCGTAGAGCTGGCCCGGCGAGACGTCGTTGAGATAGCCATGCCACACGTCCTCGGTGCGCTCCGGCAGCTCGATGCGTTCGAGCTCGCGGCGTCCTTGGGTGTCGAACAGGCACAGCTCGACCTTCTGTGCATTGGCGGAGAACAGCGCAAAGTTGGTGCCGCGGCCGTCCCAGCTTGCACCGAGGCGTGCGGACGATCCAGCAGTCAGGCGCATTGGTCAGCTTTCTGGAACGAGGAAGATCGCGGCGAGCGGTGGAACCGTGAGGCGAAGCTCGGGCGCCTTACCGGCAACGGTCTGAACCTCGCCGATGTTCCCGACATTGGTGCCGCCATAATGGGCGGAGTCCGAATTGAACACCTCTTTCCACTTGCCGGCAAAGGGGACGGGGACGCGGTAGTTGCGATAGACGTTCGGCGAGAAGTTGACGACCACGAGACACCGCGCGTGCTCGTCAAAGCCCTTGCGCAGCCAGGCGAACACGTTGCGGTTGGCATCATCAGTAATCAGCCATTCGAAGCCGGCCTGGTCGCAATCCATCTGGTGCAGCGCCGGCACCGCGCGATAGATCCGGTTGAGGTCGCGGACCAGCGCCTGGATGCCCTGATGGTACTTGTATTCGAGCAGGTGCCAATCGAGCGACTGGTCGTGATTCCATTCGCGGCTCTGTGCGATCTCGCCGCCCATGAACAGCAGCTTCTTGCCGGGATGGCCGAACATGAAGCTGTAATAGGCGCGCAAATTGGCGAAGCGCTGCCATTCGTCCCCGGGCATGCGGCCGAAGATCGAGCGCTTGCCGTGCACGACCTCGTCATGCGACAGCGGCAGGATGAAATTCTCCGAGAAGGCATAGTGCAGGCCGAACAGGATCTCGCCGTGGTGGTATTTGCGGTGGATCGGATCCTTGCTGATGTAGTTCAACGTGTCGTGCATCCAGCCCATGTTCCACTTGTAGCCGAAGCCGAGCCCGCCGAACTCCACCGGACGCGAGACCTGCGGCCACGCAGTTGATTCCTCAGCCGCCGTGGTCGCCTGCGGAAAACGCGCGAACAGTTCGGTGTTGAAGCGGCGCAGGAAATTGATCGCTTCGATGTTCTCGCGGCCGCCATACTGGTTCGGAATCCAGGCGCCGGGCGGGCGGCTGTAGTCGAGGTACAGCATTGACGCGACCGCATCGACGCGCAGGCCGTCGATGGCGTAGCGCTCCAGCCAGAACAGCGCGTTCGACACCAGGAAATTGGTCACTTCGGTGCGGCCGTAATTGTAGATCAGCGTGCCCCAGTCGAGGTGGCGGCCCTGGAGCGGGTTGGCGTGCTCGTAGAGCGAGGTGCCGTCGAAGCTGCCGAGCCCGTGCGGGTCGTCGGGGAAATGGCCGGGTACCCAGTCGAGCAGCACGCCGATGCCTTCGCGATGGCAGGCATCGATCAGTGCGGCGAAATCCTCCGGCGAGCCGAAGCGGCTGGTCGGCGCATAGAGCCCGGTCGGCTGATACCCCCAGGAGCCGTCGAACGGATGCTCGCTGACTGGCAGGAATTCGAGATGGGTGAAGCCCATGTCGCGCGCATAGGCCGGCAGCTGCTCGGCGAGCTCGCGATAGGTCAGCCATTCGTTGCCGTCCTTGCGCCGCCACGAGCCGAGATGGACTTCGTAGATCGACATCGGCGCCGACAGCGCATTGATGCCGTCAGGCGCGGGCCGTGGCCGCGGCAAGTGCGCCTCGTCGAACACGATGGAGGCTGTCTTCGGCCGCAGCTCGCTCGCAAACGCCAGGGGATCGGATTTCAGCGGCAGCAGATGGCCATGCGGCCCGATGATTTCGAACTTGTAGTGATCGCCCGGCTTGGCGTTCGGGATGAACAATTCCCAATAACCGGCGCCGCGCACCCGCATAGGGTGACGCCGCCCGTCCCAGAAATTGAAATCGCCGACCACCGAGACGCGACGCGCATTCGGCGCCAGCACCACGAACCCGATGCCGTCGACGCCTTCGAGCCGCATCGGATGCGCACCGAGCTTGTCGTAGATGCACTGATGGGTGCCTTCGCCGAGCAAATAGAGGTCGAAATCGGTCAGGATGGTCGGAAAGCGGTAGGCGTCCTCGAACTCGACGACGTTGTCGCCGAACTTTGCGCGGAGCTGATAGTGCTTCGAGCCATTCGGCAGCGCGCCGATGAACAGGCCCGAATCGTGGACGCGGTCGAGCCTGGCGATCTCGCCATGCTCGCCGACCGCCTCGACGTTGGTGGCGTCGGGCAGGAACGCGCGCACCACGCTCTTGTCTCCCTCGGGATGCAGCCCGAGATAGTGGAACGGGTCGGAGTGGCGGCCCTCGATGATCGCATAGGCTTCGGCAGGCAATTTAGGCATGGGCTTCGCTCGCGGCACTGGACAGAATGCGAAGCAGGCCGGTCAGCGGCGCGTGGAGCCCCTCAGGCCGGTGGGACAGCTCGTACTCTACCTCGTCGAACGCTTGATCAAGCAGGAAAAACCTTAACATGCTTTCCGCGAAATGGTTCTCTTCCGGCCAGAGCCGCCGGTCGGTCATGGCCTCGCGGTAGGCGGACAGGAACGTCGCCGTGGCATGCTCGCGCCATTCGTCGAGCGCGGCAGTGAGCCGGCCCTGTTCGTCATTCCCGCCCGCGAGCGCCCGGGTGAGCGCCGCGTTAACCGAAAGATCAATCGAGCGGATCAGGCCGGCGACGTCGCGGGCGGCGGGCAGCCTGCGCCGCTTGTCGGCCAGCGCCAGATGTGGATCGCCGTCGAAGTCGATGATGAAGATGTCATCCTTCACGATCAGAGTCTGCCCGAGACGGAAGTCGCCATGATGACGGATGTTCAACCCGCCGATCTCCGATGGCAAGAGCGCGTTGACATGGTCCGGTAAGGTCGTGCGCAACGCGACGAGTCGGTCGACCAGCGGACGGTCGGCTTCGCGCAGGCCGTCCCTGCTATCGGCGAGCCGGCCGAGAACACGCTCCGCGCGCGCCTTGAGATCGCTCGTCCAGCGTTTGATGTCGGCGGGGCCGACCGGTTCAGGGGCCAGGTCGGCGGATGTTGCGGCGGCGAGCGCCATGTGCAACTCGGCGAGCCGGCGGCCGATCTGGGCCATGAAGTGCAGATAGGGCGCCTGCCCCTGGGTCTCGCGATGGGTTTCACCGGCCGGGAGCACCCGCTGCTCGTCGATATAGCGGTCGAGATAGCCCGTGGTGACGGTCCAGCCGTCCCCCTGGTTCTCGACATAGGCATGCAGCACGCCGAGCGCGCTGCTCCTGTCGCCCTCGACCAGCTCGACGCTGCCGAGCAGCGCCGGTGTATTGGGGAAGCGCGCGACCTCGGTGAGATAGCGACCGATCTCGATCTCAGGGTTGGCACCGCTTTCGAGCCGGCGATAGATCTTGGCGACATATTGGTTGTCGACCAGCGCGGTGCTGTTCGACTGCTCGACCGCCCGGATGCGCGCGGGCTCCTTCACGGTGTAGTCGGCGAAGCGGCTGGTGGGCTTGAACTCGAGCCGCAGATTGTTCTCTTCCACCACCAGGTTCTGCGACAAGCCTCGCAGGAAAAGCCCGATGAAGATCTGGTCGGTCGCGACGTCGAGCAGCGTGCCTTCGCGGGCGCCCTGGCGCACGGCGGCGAGTGCCTTCGGGTTGAAGCGCTCGCGGTCGAAACGCACCCACTCGATCTGCATCGGCAGCACGTAGCGCGTTGCGTCGTCCTGCCCCGTCTCGAAAAACGCGATCCAGGGCCTGTTGTCGCCGATGTCGCTGAAGGGCACCGCTGACGTCAGCGTAGCCTTGATGTGCTTGGGATTGTGCTCGGGATACCAGCGCGCCCGTGACAGGAATCCGGGCAGCACGTCGCGCTCGAACACGCCGCGCTCGCGAGCAAGCGAGACCCAGTTCGAATTCACCGGCACCACCAGCGTCTCGAATTCCGGCACCGCGCGCGGCACGACCGGCTCGGACTTGTCGCGCTCCTGGAGCTGGAACCAGTAGAAGCCGTAAGGGCCCAGCGTAATCATGTAGGGCAGTTCGCCGATCGCCGGAAACCGCGTGCGTCCCAGCATCTCCTGCGGGATGCGATCCTTCCACGGCGACAGATCGAGCTCGGTCGCCTGCGCCGCGCGCGACAGGTTGGCGACGCAGAGAATCACTTCGTCGCGATATTGCCGGACATAGGCGAGGACGGCGCGGTTGGCTGGGCGAATGAAGGTCATGGTGCCGCGGCCGAACGCCAGGGTCGACTTGCGCACCGAGATCAGCCGCTTGGTGGCGCTGAGCAGCGACGACAGGCTGCGCGACTGCGCTTCCACGTTGACGGAATCGTAGCCGTAGACCGGATCCATGATCGGCGGCGCGTAGAGGCGGGCGGGATCGGCGCGGGAGAAGCCGCCATTGCGGTCCGGGCTCCATTGCATCGGCGTGCGTACGCCGTTGCGATCGCCGAGATAGATGTTGTCACCCATCCCGATCTCGTCGCCGTAATAGATGATCGGCGTGCCCGGGAATGACAGCAGCAGCGAGTTCATCAATTCGATCTTGCGCCGGTCATTGTCCATCAGTGGCGCGAGCCGCCGGCGGATGCCGACATTGATGCGGGCGCGCGGGTCGTTGGCGTAAGTGGTCCAGAGATAGTCGCGCTCGACGTCGGTGACCATCTCCAGCGTCAGCTCGTCATGGTTGCGCAGGAACAACGCCCATTGGCAGCTTGCGGGGATATCAGGCGTCTGGCGCAGGATGTCGGTGATCGGAAAGCGGTCCTCCTGCGCGATTGCCATGTAGATGCGCGGCATGAGCGGAAAATGATAGGCCATGTGGCACTCGTCGCCGCGGCCGAAATATTCCTGCACGTCCTCGGGCCATTGATTGGCCTCGGCCAGCAATAGCTTGCCCTTGGAATAGGCGTCCAATTCCTGGCGCAGGCGCTTGATGATCGCATGCGTCTCGGGGAGATTCTCGTTCGAGGTGCCCTCGCGCTCGCAGAGATAGGGAATCGCATCCAGCCGGAAGCCGTCGACACCGGCATCCAGCCAGCGCTTCATCACCTGGATGATGGCGCTGACGACGCGCGGATTGTCGAAATTGAGATCGGGCTGATGCGAGAAGAAGCGGTGCCAGTAGAACGCGCCGGCCTCGGGATCCCAGGTCCAGTTCGACTTCTCGGTGTCGGTGAAGATGATGCGCGTGCCCTGGTATTTCTGGTCGGTGTCGCTCCAGACATACCAGTTGCGGGCGCTCGAGCCGGGATGGCTGCGGCGCGCGCGTTTGAACCATTTGTGCTGGTCCGAAGTGTGGTTCACCACGAGCTCGGTGATGACCCGCAAGCCCCGCTTCTGCGCCTCCTGGATGAAGCGCTTGAAGTCCTTCATCGTCCCGAAATCGGGATTGATCGAACCGTAGTCCGCGATGTCGTAGCCGTCGTCGCGGCCGGGCGAGGGATAGAACGGCAGCAGCCACAGGGCGGTGACGCCGAGATCCTGGAGATAGGGGAGTTTCTCGGTCAGCCCGGCAAAATCGCCGATGCCGTCATTGTTGCTGTCGGCGAAGGCCTTGACGTGGAGCTGGTAGATGATGGCGTCCTTGTACCAGAGCTCATCCACGATCTCGGCAGCCTCAACCTTCTTGGTGTCGACGGAAGACAGAACATTCATGGCGTGACCCTTTACGCCAGGCAGCGGAACACGAGCGCCGGATCGCGGTCGGGATCGATACGCAACCTGATCCCGCCCCATTCGATGCGGGAGTGTTCGCCGGTGAAGAGATTCTCAAGTGCCGTCACATGGCGTCGCTGCCCACCGACGTCAACCATGACATCACCGAGCGGCAGCCAGAATTCGCGCACATGGCGCGAGAGCGCAATGGCTGCGACGACCGTGTTGGCTGGTTCGGCTGCCTCCTTCATGAAGGCGATGGTCTCGCCGTCCTCGATGCCGAGGAACCGCAGATCGACGGTCTGCTGCAGGGCTGCGTTGTCATTGCGGATGCGGTTGAGCGCCGCGATGTAGGGCTTGATGTTGCCGGGCTTGTCCCAGTCGCGCTGGCGGATCTGGTACTTCTCGGAATCCAGATATTCTTCGTGGCCCGGGACGGCCTCGTGTTCCAGCAGCTCGAAACCGCTGTAGAGGCCGTAATTGCCTGATAGCATGGCGGCCAGCGCGACGCGCGACTTGAACATCCAGGCTTTGCCGCTCTGGAGATGATAGGGCAGCAGGTCCGCGGTGTTGACGAACAGGTGCGGGCGATAGAAGTCGCGCTCCGGATAGCGGGTCATTTCGCCGAGATACTGCTCAAGCTCCCACTTGCCGGTGCGCCAGGGGAAATAGCTGAAGGATTGCGAGAAGCCGAGCTTGGCGAGGCCCTTCATCAGCTTCGGCCGCGCAAACGTCTTGGAGAACAGGATCACCTCGGGATGCCGCGAGCGGATGTCGCGGATCAGCCACTCCCAGAACGGCAGCGGCGCGGTGTCGTGATTGTCGATCGCGAAGATGGTGACGCCATGATCGATCCAGAACAGCATGGCATCGCGAAACGCGTTCCACAGCCCGATGCGGTCGACGGAGGCGAAATCGGGGATGACGATATCCGAATAGGGGCCATCCGCCGTCCGCACCGAGCGGTCCGGCCGCCATTTGAACCATTCCGGATGTTGCGACAGCCAGGGATGATCCGGCGAGCATTGCACGGCGAAGTCCAGCGCGAGCTCGAGGCCGTATTCGAGACAGGTCGCGACCAGCGCCCGAAAATCCTCGATCGTGCCGAGCTCGGGATGCAGCGCATCGTGGCCGCCTTCGGCCGCGCCGATGGCGTAAGGCGAGCCCGGCTCGCCTTCGGTCGCAACAGGTGCATTGTTGCGGCCCTTGCGCCTGGTGCGGCCGATCGGGTGGATCGGCGTGAAATACAAGACGTCAAAGCCCATCGCGGCGATATCGGGCACGCGCGCGATGCAGTCGCGGAGAGTGCCGTGCTGGCCCGCGACCGCGCTCTGGCTGCGCGGCATCATCTGATACCAGGCGCCGAAGCGCGCTCTGTCGCGGTCGATGACAACAGGGAAATTCGCAGAACGCGTCAGATCGGGGCGGGCCTGGCTCTCGGCCATGGCCTCGCTGAGTTCAGTCGCAAGCAGCGGGGCGACATCGCCGCTGCCGAGATAGTCCTCGCATTGCCTCGCGATCACGGCCGCCGCGTCCTGTCGCGCGCCATGCGCCTTGGTCAGCAGGCCCGCGCCCTCGATCGCATCGAGCGTGACATCGCCGCCGGCGAGCTGCTTGCGTTCGAGCCCATGACGCCAGGTGGCGAATTCGTCGGTCCAGGCTTCGATGGCATAGACATATTGGCCTGCTTCAGCCGGCACGAACGCACCGGACCAGCGGTCGTTGCCGTGATGGATCATGGTCTCGCGTCGCCATTCCCGCTCCTGCTCGCCACGCCAGACCAGCGCGGCGCTGATGGTGGCATCGCCGTCGCGATAGATGTCCGCCCACACTTCGACCGGATCGCCCGCAATCCGCTTCACGGCGAAGCGGCCGCCGTCGATCGAGGGATAGACGTCTTCGATCAGGAAAGCGCTGCCGGCAGCGGCACTCTCGACAGTTTGAATTGTCTTGTTCACGGTGATGCCATTGACAAGAAAGCAGGGGCCCGTTTCCCTTGCCGGGAACCTACGCTTGATACCACTATAGAAAGCCGCTTGTGTGTCATTGGTTCCCTTGGGAACAGCAAGCGCAGTTTGTGAGTTAAGTCCGACTAACCTCTTCCGCGACCACGTTAAAATCGATGCCACCGGCCTGATAAGGGCCTGCAAGCTGCGTGCCGAATGGACCTTTTAGCTCAAGCCCGGATCAAGGGCGTCCAATCCGAATTCGTCGATGCGCTCGGAAAGTTGCGGATCACCGCGCCCGAAGCGCTCAAATCCATCCTCGAGGCCCTGCCGGAGAAGCGGGTCTATCGCTTCGCCAGCGGGCCGGTCGTGGTGCGCGCGCTGGGCAATCCGCGCACCGAGCTTGCGGCCGTCGGCACCGCGCCGTTGCAGTGGAAAATCACAGGTAATGGCAACCTGATTGCACAGGGCGAGACGCCCGAGCCCGTGATCGCCTGGCCCGCCGGCCTGCCACTCGGTTATCACCGGCTGACGCTGACTGATGGCGCGGGCGCGACGGAAGAGGTGCCGATGATCGTGGCACCCGAACGGGCCTTCGGCGGCGATTTCGACCGCGGCTGGCTGCTCGCCGTGCAGCTCTACAGTGTTCGCTCGAACCGCAATTGGGGCATCGGCGATTTCACCGATCTGGCCGGCCTCGTCAGGCTGGCGAAACAACTGGGCGCCGATGGCGTCGGGCTCAATCCGCTGCATGTTCTGTTCGACGATCAGCCGGCCGATTGCAGTCCTTATTCGCCGAACAGCCGGCTGTTTCTCAATCCGCTCTATATCGACGTGGAGGCCATTCCGGAATTTTCCGCGGACCTCGTCCCGGACGCGGCCGCGACTGCCGCGCGGCTGCGTGAAGGCGATCGGGTCCCCTATGCCGATATGGCCGCGCTGAAATGGCTCGCCTTGCGCGCGGCCTTCGACAGTTTCATGAAAACCGCGAGCGGCGTCCGCCGCACCCAGTTTGATGCTTTCCGCGCCGACCGAGGACCGCTGCTGTCACGCTTTGCCTGTTTCGAGGTGCTGCGGCATCGTTTCAACAGACCATGGTGGGAATGGCCAGCGGAGTGGCAGCAGCCGGACGATGCCAAATGCGCAAGCTTGCGCAACGGCGCCGAGAAGCGCGAGGTCGAGTTCGTCGAATTCGTGCAATGGACGGCGGATAGCCAGTTGCACGCGGCCAAGCAGCTCTCGGCCGAGCTCGGCATGCGCGTCGGGCTTTATCTCGACGTCGCCGTCGGCGTGCAATCCAACGGCTTCGATGCCTGGAACGAGCAGGCGGCGATCTCGCGGCATCTCGCGGTCGGCGCACCGCCGGATGTGCTCAACACCGTCGGGCAGGACTGGGGCCTTGCCGGCTTCAACGCAGGCGGCCTGGAGGCGCAATCCTTCGTGCCCTTCGCGAACATGCTGGCCGCCTCGATGCGCCATGCCGGCGCCATCAGGCTCGATCACGTGCTCGGCTTGAAGCGGCTTTATCTGGTGCCGCGCGGCTTCAAGCCCGATAACGGCGCCTATGTGCAGATGCCGCTCGAGGCGCTGCTCGCCGCGGTCGTCCGCGAGAGCGTCGCGCACAAATGCATCGTGATCGGCGAGGACCTCGGCACGGTTCCGGAAGGCTTTCGCGAGACCATGCAGGATTTCGGCATCTGGTCGTATCTCGTCATGATGTTCGAGCGCGACGATGCCGGCCATTTCCGCAATGTCGATCATTACCGGCCGAACGCGCTTGTCACTTTGAACACGCATGATCTCTGCACCTATGCGGGCTGGCGCTCGTTCAGCGATCTCAGGATGAAGCGTTCGCTCGGGCTCGATCCGGGCGAGGACGATCAGGCCCGCTGGAATGCGCTCGGCGGGCTCGACCGGATCCTGCGCCAGAACGGCATCAGCGCCAATGATCTCTATTCGGTGCTCACCTTCCTGTCGCGCACGCCGTCGCGGCTGCTCGCGGTCTCGATGGAGGATCTGCTCGGGGTGATCGACCAGCCCAACATTCCCGGCACCATCGACGAGCATCCGAACTGGCGCCAGCGGCTTCCCGTCGCGCTCGACAAGATCGCGACCAAGGTCGATCTCGCGGCTTTGAAGGCCGCGACGCGGGAACGTTCGCTGCACGGCGGGAGTTGACAGGCCAGGGGAATTCCTGGACTCGCACGACATTGTCTCAGAGGATCGAAGACTATGCACTGATCGGCGACTGCGAGACCGCGGCGCTGGTGGGGCGCAACGGCTCGATCGACTGGCTGTGCTGGCCCGCCTTCGATTCCGACGCCTGCTTCGCCGCAATCCTCGGCACCCACGAGAACGGCCGTTGGCTGATCGCGCCGGGCGAGGATGTCACCACGACCTCGCGCCGCTATCTCGGCGACACCCTCATCCTGGAAACGCGCTTCGAAACCAAGAGCGGCATCGTTGCGCTGATCGATTTCATGCCGCTGCGTGGCAAGGCGTCCGATATCGTGCGGCTGGTGCGCGGCCTCGAGGGCGCCGTGAAGATGCGGATGGAGCTCGTGCTCCGCTTCGGCTTCGGGGTCAACATTCCCTGGGTGCGCCGGATCGACCATTCGCTGCTGGCGATCGCCGGCCAGGACATGACGGTGCTGCGCACGCCGGTCGAGACCCGCGGCGAGGACCTGACCACGGTCTCCGAGTTCGAGGTGAAAGCCGGCGAGACCGTACCATTCGTGCTGACCTACGGCCCCTCCCATCTCGACCCGCCCGAGCCGATCGACCCGGAGACCGCGCTTGGGGAGACGCAGAAGTTCTGGGAGGAGTGGTGCAATCATTGCACACGCGACGGTCCGTATCATGACCTGATCGTGCGCTCGCTGATCACGCTGAAGGCGCTGACCTTCGGTCCCACCGGCGGCATCGTCGCCGCGCCCACCACCTCGCTGCCGGAGAAGCTCGGCGGCAGCAGGAACTGGGATTACCGCTTCTGCTGGCTGCGCGATGCCACCTTCACGCTGCTGGCGCTGATGAACTCCGGCTACACCGAGGAAGCTTCGGCCTGGCACAATTGGCTGCTGCGCGCCGCGGCCGGCTCGCCCGCCAATATGCAGATCATGTACGGCATCTGGGGGCAGCGGCGGCTTCTGGAATGGGAGGCGGGCTGGCTCGACGGCTATGAGGGCGCGCAGCCGGTGCGTGTCGGCAACGCCGCGCATGCACAGCTTCAGCTCGACGTCTACGGTGAACTGATCGACGCCTTCCACCAGTCGCGCATGGCCAAGCTCAAGCTGAATGAGGAGAGCTGGGCGCTGGAATGCGCCGTGCTCGATCATCTCGCCGAGGTCTGGGACCATCCCGACCACGGCATCTGGGAGCGGCGCGGCGAGCCGAAGCACTATGTCTTCTCCAAGGTGATGACCTGGGTTGCGTTCGACCGGGCCATCAAGAGCGCCGAGACGTTCGGCTTCAAGGCGCCGCTGCTGCACTGGCGCGCTTTGCGCGAGGCGATCCATCGCGACGTCTGCGACAGGGGATTTGACGCGCAGGAGAATACGTTCGTCGAATCCTATGGGTCGAAACGGCTCGATGCCAGCCTGCTGCTGTTGCCCGGTGTCGGCTTTCTTCCGCCGGAAGACCCGCGCATCCGCGGCACCATCGCGGCCGTCGAAAAGCACATGATGCGCGACGGTTTCGTGCTCCGGCATGATCCGCGCGAGCTGGCTTCGGGGCAGCCGCCGCTCGAAGGCGCGTTCCTGGCCTGCAGCCTGTGGCTCGCCGATGCCTATGTGTTGTCGGGCGATCCCGACAAGGCGCAAGTCCTGTTCGACCGCGTGGTCGGGATCGCGAACGACGTCGGGCTGTTGGCCGAAGAGTATGATTCAGGCGCCAGGCGCCAGACCGGTAATTTCCCGCAGGCGCTGACGCACATCGCCCTGATCAACACCGCGCATAATCTGTCGGCGGCACGGCAGAAGAGCGAGAAGCCGGCGATGCAGCGGTCGAAGTAAGGAGAGCGCCGCTCACTCCGTTCCCTGCCCCCTTGTGGGGGAGGGGCAGGGAGGGGGGTGCCACACGGGGATTCTTTCCGTCGCGCGCCTGCCCCGATACAGTCTCAACGACCGACACCTTTTCCTGGGCTACCCCTCTCCCTAGCCCTCCCCCACAAGGGGGGAGGGAACGCACTATCATCGGGGTGAGGACTGGGGCCTTCGGGCACTAACCCGCCCCGTTCCGCTTCAGGATCATCTCCATCGCCTCGGCAAAACCATCCTGCTCGTTGCTGGCCGTGACGTGCGTAGCCTGGTCCTTGACATTATCGGTGGCATTGCCCATCGCGATCGAGGTGCCGCTGACGCTGAACATCGCGAGGTCGTTCTGCATGTCGCCGATGGTGGCGACCGCATCCAGCGAAATGCCGAGGCGCTTGGCCATGGCCTGCACGAACGTGCCCTTGTTGAAGCCGGGCGGGGTGATGTCGAGATAATAGGTCTGCGAGCGCACCGCGGTGGCCTCGCTGCCCAGCGCCTCCTGCATCGCCTTCTCGCAACGTTCCAGACCTGCCGCATCGGCGCTGGCGCCGACGATCTTGCAGGCGCTCGAAAGATATGGGGAGAAATCCGTCACCATCGTCGGATCGGCACGGATCGTGTGCTGCTCGTGGGCAACATAGCTGCCCCGCGGATTGTCGATCAGCCATTTGTCCGCGGTGAACAGCCAGATATCGGCGCCGAAATCCCTCAGGATCTGCAGCGATCGTTGCGCCGCGTTGGCCGGAATGAGGTGCTGTTCGACCGGCCTCATCTCGGGGTCGATGATCGAGGAGCCGTTGAACGGACCGACCGGCAACCACAGCGCCAGCGGATCGATCAGGAAGCGCATGCCGATCGCGGGGCGGCTCGAGGTGATGGTGAAGCCGATGCCGGCCTGGTGCAGCCGCTGCACAGCGCTCCGCGCGCGGTCCGTCAGCGTCTTGTCCTTGGTCAGCAGCGTGCCGTCGACATCCGAGACCACGAGTGAGATTTTCGTCATGTGATGGCCTTGCTTGTCCCGCTGTCGATCTTCAGCTGCCGCACGATGCCGTCCACGATCGCCTCGACGGTTTCGTCGATCGACGCGGTGATCACATGCTCGCTCGCCTCCGGCGGTTCCAGGGTGTTGAACTGGCTGGTGAGGAGGCCGGGCGGCATGAAGTGGCCCTTGCGTTGGGCGAGGCGATCGGCGATCAGCTCCTGCGTGCCCTTCAGGAAGATGAAGCGGACGTCGTCCCGTCCGCGCAGCAGTACGTCGCGATAGGTGTGCTTGAGCGCGGAACAGGCGATGATGACGTGCTCGCCGCTGTTGCAGACCCGCGCGATCTCGTCGGCGATGGCATTGAGCCAGGGCCAGCGGTCCTCGTCGGTGAGCGGATGGCCGGCCCGCATCTTCTCGACGTTGCTCGCGGGGTGAAAGCTGTCGCCGTCCTCGAACCGCCAGCCGAGGCGCTCACTAAGCGCCGCTGCAACTGTGCTCTTTCCCGAGCCCGACACGCCCATCACGATCAAGGCACAAGGTGCTTTAACGCCCGCCACGAATTTCCTCCGGAAGCGCGGCCCTGTCGACCAGCCAGACGGTCTCACCATTCGAGCGCGCGCGTAAGGCCGGCAGATTCTCGCCATTGAGCAGGCGCGTCAAGATCGGCTGCTTGTCGTGCCCTGATATCTCGAACAGCATCTCGCGGCAGGAGGCCAAGGCGGGCAGGGTGAGCGAGACCCGCGGCACGAAAGGCGCGACATTGGCCTTGGGGACGCCGACGACCCAGCGCGCGGTCTCCTCGACGGCGGGATAACCGGGAAACAGCGAGGCGGTGTGGCCGTCCGGGCCTGCGCCCATCAGGACGAGATCGAACAGCGGTCGCGCCGGATCGAGCTTTTCAGATCCGTAGAAAGCTTGCAGCTCGCGCGCATAGGCCGCGGCGCTCTCGTCCGGATTTTCGACCGCGGTCGGAATCGGATGAATATGGTCTGGCGGCGCGTTGCGATCGAGAAAGGTGCTGCGAGCGACCGCCATGTTGTTGAGAGGATCGCTCTCGGGCACGAAGCGCTCGTCACCGATGAACCAGTGCACGCGCTCCCACGGGATTTTGCCGCGCCAGCCGTCGCTGCCGAGCAGCTGGTAGAGCTTCTTCGGGCTCGAGCCTCCGGTGAGGCAGATAGCGATGCGGCCGGAATTGGCTGACATCTGCGCGAGCACCCGTTCGGCTGCGGCTTGCGCCAGGGCCTCGGCGTCGGCGACGACGATCAGCTCCGGCGGGGCGGCCGCCGCCATCACGAGAACTTCCGCCAGCTGCGGCCGTCGCGCCGCAGCAGTTCGTCCGCGCATTTGGGGCCGTCGCTGCCTGCTTCATAGGTCTCGATGCCGTTGCTGCCCGCCGTCTTCCAGGCGTCGAGGAACGGTTGCACCGCCTGCCAGCCGGCCTCGATGCCGTCGGCGCGCTGGAACAGGATGTTGTCGCCGATCATGCAGTCGTAGATCAGCGTCTCGTATCCGGTGGAGGGATCGGCCCGGAAATAATCGCCGTAGCGGAATTTCATCTCGACGCCGTCGATGGTGATGCTCGGCCCCGGGATCTTGGCGTTGAACTGCAGCTCGATGGTCTCGGTCGGCGCGATGCCGATGGTGAGGAAGTTCTGCGAGAGGCGGTCGACGGTCGTGCCAGAGAACATCGACAGCGGCGCCTGCTTGAACTTGATTGCCACCTCCGTGCGCTTGTGGCCCAGCGCTTTGCCCGTGCGCAGATAGAAGGGCACGCCGGCCCAACGCCAATTGTCGATCATCAGCTTCAACGCGACAAAGGTCTCGGTGGTGCTGCCGGGCTTGACGTCCTCGGTCTTGCGGTAATCCGGAATGTCCTCGTCGCCGACCCGGCCTGCGAGATATTGCGCGCGCACCGAATTCCTCAGAGCTTCCTCCAGGCTCGGCTGCTGAATGGAGGTGAGCACCTCGGCCTTCTCCGAGCGGACGGAATGGGCGTCGAACCGCGCGGGTGGCTCCATCGCTACCAGCGACATCAACTGGAACAGGTGGTTCGGCACCATGTCGCGCAACGCGCCGGTGGCATCGTAGAAGCCGCCGCGATGGCCGACGCCGAGCTTCTCCTCGACCGTGATCTGGACGTGGTCGATATGGTTGCGATTCCAGATCGGCTCGAACATGCCGTTGGCAAAGCGCAGCACCAGGATGTTCTGCACCGTCTCCTTGCCGAGATAGTGATCGATCCGATAGATCTGGTGCTCCTGCATGATCTTGAGCAGCTCGGCGTTCAGCGCCTTGGCCGAGGCGAGATCGGTGCCGAACGGCTTTTCGATCACCAGCCGCCGCCAGGCGCCGTTCTCCTTCATCATGCCGGTACGCCCGAGCTCGCGCGCGGTCGGGGCGAAGGCAGCGGGCGGGGTCGCGAGATAGAAGAGGCGGTTGCCGCCGGTACCTTGCGAGCACTCCAGGCCATCGAGATGCTCGCGCAGGCGGTCGAACGACGGCGGGTCTTTCGCGTCGGCTTCGACGAAGGTCACGCATTGCAGCAGTTGCCTGGCGATATCGTCGTCCACCGGGCGCGTCGCGAACTCGCGCAGGCCCTGCATCAGGCTGTCGCGGAGCTCGTCGTCGGTCTGCGGCTTGCGGGCCACGCCGACGACGCAGAACTTTTCCGGCAACAGGTTTTCGGCGGCGAGATTGTAGAGCGATGGCATCACGAGGCGATGGGTGAGATCGCCGGTGACACCGAAAATGACGAAGGCGCAGTTTTCCGGCTTACGCTTGGCTTGCGGGTCTTTTGTCACGAACGAGGGGCCTTCGCTTGATGGTATTTCTTATTTGATTTTCGCGGCGTCGGGCTGCGTCGGCTCCTTGTGGCCGCCGAATCCCGCACGCATCGCGGAGAGAATTTTTTCGGCGAAGGTGTGTTCCTTGCGGGAACGGAAACGTGCGTAGAGCGCCGCGGTCAGCACCTCGGCCGGCACGGCCTCGTCGATCGCCGCATTCACGGTCCAGCGTCCTTCGCCGGAATCCTCCACGAAGCCGGAATATTCCGACAGTTGAGGGCTGTCGGCGAGCGCTGTCGAGGTGAGGTCGAGCAGCCAGGACGGGATCACGCTGCCACGCCGCCACACTTCGGCGATGTCGGCGAGGTCGAAATCGTAACGGTGATCGGCGGGCAAGGCTTCGATATTGGCATTCTTGAGGATGTCGAAGCCTTCTGCATAGGCCTGCATCAGGCCGTATTCGATGCCGTTGTGGATCATCTTGACGAAATGCCCGGCGCCGACGGGGCCGGCATGGATGTAGCCCTGCTCGATGCGGGGATCGCGCCCCTCGCGTCCTTCGGTGCGCAGAATCTCGCCGGGGCCGGGCGCCAGCGCGGCGAAGATCGGATCGAGCCCGTCGACCACCTGCTTTTCTCCGCCGATCATCATGCAATAGCCGCGGTCGAGACCCCAGACGCCGCCTGAGGTGCCGACGTCGACATAGTGGATACCGCGCGCCTTCAGCGCCTTGCCGCGCCGAACATCGTCCTGCCAGAAGGTGTTGCCGCCGTCGATGATGACGTCGCCTTCCTGCATCACCCCCGCAATGGTGTCGATCGTCGTCTCGGTGATGTGGCCTGCCGGCAGCATCACCCAGGCGGTGCGCGGCCGCTCCAGTTTCGAGATAAACTCTTCGAGGCTCGCCGAGCCCACCGCACCGTCCGCGGCGAGACCGGCAACGGCCTTGGCGTCCTTGTCATAAACCACGGTCGAATGGCCATGGCGCATCAGCCGGCGAACGATGTTGCCGCCCATCCGGCCGAGGCCGATCATGCCGAGTTGCATTGCGATATTCCCTTTAGTTCAACGCGTCGTTCAGCGCCGCATTGAGTGCCGCGAGGCCTTTCTTGAGCCCGCCCTTGAGGTGCACCCGAAGCGCGCGCCGGCCGCGCTCGGTGAGCACGTCGAAATCGCCGCGGGCCTGCGCCGCCTTGATCACCCCGAAGCTCGCCTTCTGGCCTGGCACCGGAAGGTCCTTGGCATCGTCGGCGGTGATCTGGAGGAATACGCCGCTGTCGGGTCCGCCCTTGTAGGCCTGACCGGTCGAGTGCAGGAAGCGCGGGCCGAACTCGGCGCAGGTCGCCACATGCCGCTTCTCGCGCACATCCAGCCGCATCGCCTGGAGCGCGTCGATATTGGCCTTGTCGCGCGCGATGTAGCCGAGCAGGGCGACGTAGTCGCCCTCACCCGAGCGCGACAGATGCGCCTTCAGCCATGAGGTGAGGTCGCCATTGGCGCCCGCCGCACGCAGCGCAGTGGCATTGGCCTCGTCGGTGTAGAGATCGGCCTCGATGGTGCTGACCACGGGCTTCTCGGGCGGGAGCGCGCCGCTCTTCTCGTATGCCGACGTCAGCTCGCGGGTCTTGATCTTGGCGGCTTCCACGTCCGGCTGGTCGAACGGGTTGATGCCGAGGATCGAGCCTGCAACTGCGGTTGCCATCTCGAAGCGGAAGAATTCCTGGCCGAGATGTTCGATCGACTTCATCACGATGCGCACCACGGGATGTCCGGCCGCCTCGATCCCGGCAAGCGCCGAGTCATGGGCGGCATCCGTTTCGCCTTCGGTGCGGATGTCGATGAAGAAGCGGTCGTTGCCGTAAACCGCGGACTCGCCCGGCGGCTCGCCGGCAATCGGGATCAGGCCCTTGCCTTCCTTGCCGGTCGATTCCGCGATCAGCTGTTCGGCCCAGGCGCCGAAATCGGCGATCTTCTTCGACGCCAGGATCGTCACCTTGTCGCGACCTTCCAGACCGGCATGGCCCATGGCGAGACCGAGCTGCACGCCGGGGTTTTCGCTCGGCGGCACGTCCGGTCCGCAGGAGCGGACCATCGCGAGCGCATGCTTGATGAAGGTCTTGACATCGATGCCGGCTGTCGCCGCCGGCACCAGGCCGAACGGCGACAGCACCGAATAGCGTCCGCCGATCGACGGCTCGCCGTGGAAGATGCGGGCGTAGTTCAACTTCTTGGCCGCCTTCTCCAGCGAAGAGCCGGGATCAGTCACGGCGATGAAGCGGAAGCCGGTCCTCGCCTTCGGGCCGAGCGCCTTTGCGACGCGTTCGTGGAAATAGTCCTTCATCGCGTTCGGCTCGGTGGTGCCGCCGGACTTGCTGGAAACGATGAACACGGTGTTGGCGATGTCGATCTTGGCTTCCATCGCCCGCACCTCGGCCGGGTCGGTGGAGTCAAGCACGTGCAGCTTCGGGAAGCCCGGCTTCCTTGCAAAGGTCTCGGCCAGCACCTCCGGTCCGAGGCTCGATCCCCCCATGCCGAGCACGACGGCGTCGGAGAATTTCTGACCCTTCACGCGGTTGGCATAGTCCTCGTAGTCGGCGACGTCGGCTTTCGCAGCGCTGTCGAGCCAGCCGAGCCATTTGTCCTCGTCCGTCCCGGTCCAGACCGATTTATCGCGCTGCCACAGCCTGCGGATCTTGGCCGAGGCGCGCCATTCCTCGGTGCTCTTGGCCACGGCCTTGCCGAGGCCGTCGCCGAGCGAGAGCTGCTGGCGGTCGATCGCCGCCCCGAGCACGGTCGCGCGCTTGTGCGCGACGGCGCCGTAGAGCTTGTCGGCGGCGTCCGCGAACAACTTGACGCCGTCCTTGACCAGCTCCTCGGTGATGGCGTCGAGCGAGATGCCGGAGCGCTCCAGCTCTTCCAGCACGCGGTTAGCCTCGTCGACGTTCTCTTCCAGGCTGTCGCGCAGTTTGCCATGGTCGCGGAAGGCGTCCAGCGTTGCCGGCGGCACGGTATTGATGGTGTTGGGGCCGATCAGCTCCTCGACGTAGAGGACGTCGCTGTAATCCTTGTTCTTGGTACCGGTCGAGGCCCACAACATGCGCTGCGGCTTGGCGCCTTTGGCGGCGAGCTTCTCCCAGCGGGGGCCCGAGAACAGCCGCTTGTAGTCTTGATAGGCGACCTTGGCGTTGGCGATCGCGACCTTGCCCTTCAGCGCGGCGAGCCGCTCCTTCTCGGATGGATCGTTGGCGCGGGCAATCTTCTCGTCGAGCTGCTTGTCGACGACGCTATCGATGCGGCTGACGAAGAAGCTCGCCACGCTCGCGACATGCGAGGGATCGCCGCCACCGGCGACGTATTTTTCGAGACCCGCCAGATAGGCTTCGGCGACCTGGAGGTAGACGGCCCTGGAGAACAGCAGCGTGATGTTGATGCTGATGCCGTCGCCGATCAGCGTCTCGATCGCCGGCAGGCCCTCCGGCGTCGCCGGCACCTTCACCATCAGGTTCTTGCGACCGACGTCCTTCCACAGGCGGCGCGCTTCGGCGACGGTGCCTGACGTGTCCATCGCCAGATAGGGCGAGACCTCGAGGCTGACATAGCCGTCGCCGCCCTTCAGGCGATCATAGACCGGACGAAGCACGTCGGCGGCAGCCTGGATGTCCTCGACTGCCACGGCCTCGAACAGATCGGCCACGGTGCGGTCGCCGCGCTTCAGCGCCTTCCCGATCGGAGCGTCGTATTCGTCCGAGCTGCCGATCGCCTTCTCGAAGATCGATGGATTGGAGGTGACGCCCTTGACGCCGTCGGTATCGATCAGCCGCTTCAGGTCGCCCTTGGCGATGAAGCCACGGGCCAGAAAGTCCAGCCAGACGGCTTGTCCGTGCTTTTCCAGTTCTTTGACGGGATTCATGATGAATATTTATCTCCAAGCCTTCGGGCGAGGGGTTTCCGCCCCGGTCCTGACGCGCTATTCTTTAGCTGACATGCTCCCGGGAGGGAACCAATCAAGGGTACGTGCGTCATACTCTTAGTCTAACTCCGCCGCGATCATGGCGATCCAGGCGGCAGTGATGATTTGCGTAATATAATTTGGCCGGAATGGATTGGCCGAAGCGTGTTGCGTGAGGTGCGTCTATCGCGTCGGAGTGTCATCAGGGGATCATCGATCTCTCTGATCGTCATAGGTTCGGTCGCGAATGGTTGTGCTTGGGGGGAAGCATGCACGCACGTCCTGATGGCGTACCCATTGGGGGCAGCCGGCAATCGGTCGTCCCGTCCGTCTGCACCGATACCTCGCGCGATTTCGAAATCGGTCGATGCGCCACGCGCCTGCGGCTGCTGGTCGCGGCGGGCTTTGCCATGACATTGCTCAGCGCAAGTCTGGTTTTTAAATCAAGTCTTGTTTTCGAATGGTGGGACGACATCGGCAGCTACGACACGACGATGGGCTATCTCGGTGTCGCGCTGTTCGGCCCCATTACCGCCTGGCTGATCTGGAAGCTGCCAGCCGAACGCGGGCCGGTCGTGATCATCACCCCGTACGGCATCCGCGACTTGCGGATCGGCAACGAATTTCTGCCGTGGGACTCCATTGCCGATGTTTCGGCGGACGACTGCCGGGGGCAGAAGGTGATCGTGCTGACGCCGACGCCCGCGTTGCAGCAGCAGCTCGCCGGCATCCGAAGCGTGGCGCGCGGCACGCGGCGCGATCGGATTGTTATCCGTTCGGGGGGGCTGGCGACCGATTTTGATACATTGCTGTGTGCTTGCCGCGATTGTCATGCTGCAAGCACCCAAGCCGCTGCAAGCACCCAAGCCGCTGCAAGCACCCAAGCCACCGCATTGCAGCAGGAAGATGAACGCGGCACGCAAGGCGTCGCCCTGCAAGCGTCATAAGTTTGCCGCTCGCGGATTGTCATGTTGCAGTGCCGGAGGGCCTCGCTCCGGTATTTGCCCGGATGTGGCGAGCCAGTGACAATTTCTGGAAATAAGCCAAGATGGACAGAGATTCGCACAAATTAAGGGCAAGTGCCTGTTCGTAATTCACGGAGTGCCTACCTTGTGCGTTGCGTCGCGTCGGCAGCCGGGTGTCCAATGATGGTCATGTGCTCACGCTGATTCGAAAGACGGCCTGAGGAACGGTCTAGTAACTGCTTTCGTTTCAGCTTGTAGCGGAACTCACGCGGAGAGGGATCATGTACAACGATTCTCTATTCAACGCCTTCGCCCGGTCGTTCGAGGCGCGAAGCCAGCACGACATGTCGATGGCGGAATATCTGGAATCGTGTCGAAGCGATCCCATGAAATACGCGAATGCGGCCGAACGACTACTAGCGGCGATCGGCGAGCCCCAGACGATTGACACGGCCAAGGACCCACGCCTTGGCCGTATCTTTTTGAACCGTACCATCCGCACCTATCCGGCCTTCGCCGGCTTCTACGGCATGGAAGAAACCATCGAGCGCATCGTCGGTTTCTTCCGCCATGCGGCGCAGGGCCTGGAGGAGCGCAAACAGATCCTCTATCTGCTCGGGCCGGTCGGCGGCGGCAAGTCCTCGCTCGCCGAACGGCTGAAGTCGCTGATGGAAGTGCATCCGATCTACGTGCTCAAGGCCGGCGACGAGCTCTCGCCGGTGTTCGAGAGCCCGCTCAGCCTGTTCGATCCCGATCAGCTCGGGCCGATGCTGGAAGAAAAATACGGCATTCCGCGCCGGCGTCTCACCGGGTTGATGAGCCCGTGGTGCTACAAGCGGCTGGAAGCCTTCGGGGGCGATATTTCCCAGTTCCGGGTCGCAAAGATCCAGCCGTCGCGGCTGCGCCAGATCGCGATCGCCAAGACCGAACCGGGTGACGAGAACAACCAGGACATCTCCTCGCTGGTCGGCAAGGTCGATATCCGCAAGCTCGAAACTTACGCCCAGAACGATCCCGACGCCTACAGCTATTCCGGCGGCCTCAACCGCGCCAATCAGGGCGTGCTCGAGTTCGTCGAAATGTTCAAGGCGCCGATCAAGATGCTGCATCCGTTGCTGACCGCGACGCAGGAAGGCAACTACATCGGCACCGAGAATATCGGCGCGATCCCGTTCACCGGCGTCATCCTCGCGCACTCCAACGAAGCGGAATGGGCGAGCTTCAAGTCGAACAAGAACAATGAAGCCTTCATCGACCGCATCTGCGTCATCAAGGTGCCGTACTGCCTGCGGGTCACCGAAGAGCAGAAGATCTACGAGAAGCTGATCCAGGGCTCCGAGCTCGCGGCCGCGCCGTGCGCGCCCTCGACGCTGGAGACGCTGGCGCGGTTCTCGGTGATGTCGCGGCTGCGCAAGCACGAGAATTCGACGCTGTTCGCCAAGATGCGGGTCTACGACGGCGAGAGCCTGAAGGAGTCCGATCCGAAGGCGCGCAGCGTCCAGGAATATCGCGATGCCGCCGGCGTCGACGAGGGCATGGACGGCGTCTCGACGCGCTTTGCCTTCAAGATCCTGGCCGCGACCTTCAACCACGATCCGCAGGAGGTCGCCGCCGACGCCGTGCATCTGATGTACGCGCTGGAGCAGTCGATCCGCAGGGAGCAACTGCCCGAGGAAACCGAGAAGCGTTATCTCGAATTCATCAAGGCCGAGCTCGCGCCGCGCTATGCCGAGTTCATCGGCAACGAGATCCAGAAGGCCTATCTCGAATCCTACTCGGATTACGGCCAGAACCTGTTCGACCGTTACGTCGACTACGCCGATGCGTGGATCGAGGATCAGGACTTCAAGGATCCCGATACGGGCCAGCTGCTGGATCGCGAGCTTTTGAACCAGGAGCTGACCAAGATCGAGAAGCCGGCGGGCATCGCCAACCCCAAGGACTTCCGCAACGAGGTCGTCAAATTCTCGTTACGGTCCCGAGCCCAGAACGGCGGCAAGAATCCGACCTGGACCTCCTACGAGAAGATTCGCGATGTGATCGAAAAGCGGATATTCTCCCAGGTCGAGGACCTGCTTCCGGTCATCTCGTTCGGATCGAAGAAGGACGGTGAGACGGAGAAGAAGCACGGCGAGTTCGTCGCACGCATGGTGGAGCGCGGCTACACCGAGCGCCAGGTTCGCCGGCTCGTCGAATGGTACATGCGCGTGAAGCAGGCCGGTTGAGGCGGATGGTAAAGTGCCCATTCACATTATTGACAGGCGCCTGAATCCAGGCGGCAAGAGTCTTGAGAACCGTCAGCGGTTCTTGCGTCGGGCCAAGTCCCTGGTGCAGGGCGCCGTCAAGAAGACCTCGCAGGAACGCGACATCAAGGACGTCCTGGAGGGTGGTGAGGTCACGATTCCGCTGGACGGCATGCACGAGCCGCGCTTCCGCCGTGAAGGCGGAACGCGCGACATGGTGCTGCCCGGCAACAAGAAGTTCATCGAGGGCGACTATCTGCAACGCCAAGGCCAGGGCAGCGCCAAGGATTCCGGCCCCGGCGAAGGCGACAGCGAGGACGCCTTCCGCTTCGTGCTCTCCCGCGACGAATTCGTCGATCTCTTCCTCGATGATCTCGAGCTGCCCGATTTGGCCAAGCGCAAGATTGCGCAGACCGAGAGCGAAGGCATCCAGCGCGCCGGCTACACCACTTCAGGTTCGCCCGCCAACATCTCGGTCAGCCGGACCGTGAAGCTGGCGCTGGCCCGCCGCATCGCGCTCAAGCGTCCCCGCAAGGATGAAGTCGAGGAGCTGGAAGCCGAGATCGCGGCCTGCACCGACGAGGACGAGCGCGCCGAGCTCATCGCCCGGCTCGAAAAGCTGAAGGCCAAGACCAAACGCATTCCGTTCATCGATCCGCTCGACATCCGCTATCGCCGCTACGAGAAGGTGCCGCGGCCGGTGGCGCAGGCCGTGATGTTCTGTCTGATGGACGTCTCCGGCTCGATGTCCGAGCACATGAAGGATCTCGCCAAGCGCTTCTACATGCTGCTCTACGTCTTCCTGAAGCGGCGCTACAAGCATGTCGAGATCGTCTTCATCCGCCATACCGACCGCGCCGAGGAGGTGGACGAGCAGACCTTCTTCTACGGTCCGGCCTCCGGCGGCACGCTGGTTTCCAGCGCGCTGCAGGCGATGCACGAGATCGTGCGCGAGCGCTTCAATCCCTCGGACTGGAATATCTACGCCGCGCAAGCCTCCGATGGCGACAATTCCTATTCCGACGGCGAACTCACCGGCCTGCTGCTGACCGAAAAGATCCTGCCGGTCTGCCAATTCTTCGCCTATCTCGAGGTCGGGGAATCAGGCGGCAGCGCCTTCGATCTCTCCGATTCCTCGCTCTGGACCCTCTACGAGCGCCTGCGCAACAGCGGTGCACCGCTCTCGATGCGCAAGGTCTCCGAGCGCAGCGAGATCTTTCCGGTGTTCCACGATCTGTTCCAGCGCCGCGAAACTGCCCAGGAGAAAGCCGCTCCATGACGGAACGCTTGTTCGAAGGCGCCGATTGGGATTTCCAGACCTTGCAGCGCATCACCGACGCCTGCGAGGAAGTGGCATTGAAGGATCTCGGGCTCGACGTCTACCCGAACCAGATCGAGGTCATCACCGCCGAGCAGATGCTGGACGCCTATTCGTCGGTCGGCATGCCGCTGTTCTACAAGCACTGGTCGTTCGGCAAGCACTTCGCGTTTCACGAGGCCTCCTATCGCAAGGGCCTGATGGGCCTTGCCTATGAGATCGTGATCAACTCCTCGCCCTGCATCTCCTACCTCATGGAGGAGAACACGGCGACGATGCAGACGCTGGTGATCGCGCACGCCGCGTTCGGCCACAATCACTTCTTCAAGAACAATTATCTGTTCAAGCAGTGGACCGATGCCGAAGGCATTCTCGATTATCTCGATTTCGCCAAGAACTACGTCATGCAGTGCGAGGAGCGCTACGGCCGCATCGAGGTCGAGCGCACGCTGGACGCGGCACATGCGCTGATGTCGCACGGCATCGACCGCTATCCCGGCAAGAAGAAGCTCGACCTGCGCGCGGAAGAGAAGCGGGCAGGGCGCCGCCGCCAGCACGAGGAGGAAGTCTTCAACGACCTCTGGCGCACCGTTCCGACAGGCAAGAGCAAGAGCCGCTCGGCGCTGTCGGTCGAGCGCCGGCGCAAGCTGCTCGGCCTGCCGCAGGAGAACCTGCTCTATTTCCTCGAGAAGAGCGCGCCGCGGCTGGCGCCCTGGCAGCGCGAGCTGCTGCGCATCGTTCGCCACATCGCGCAATATTTCTATCCGCAGAGCCAGACCAAGGTGATGAACGAGGGGACGGCGACCTACGTCCACTATCGCATCATGACCAGGCTGCACCAGCAGGGCCGCATTACCGACGGCAACTTCCTCGAATTCCTGGGCTCGCACACCAATGTGGTGTTCCAGCCCGAATTCGACGATCAGCGCTTCTCGGGCTTCAATCCCTATGCGCTCGGCTTCGCGGTGATGCAGGACATCGAGCGCATCGTCACCAATCCGGAAGACGAGGACCGCGAGTGGTTCCCCGACATCGCCGGCAAGGGCGACGTGATGGGCGTGCTGCGCGACGTCTGGGCAAATTACCGCGACGAGAGCTTCATCGGCCAGTTCCTGAGTCCGAAGTTGATGCGGCACTTCCGCATGTTCCACCTCCACGACGATCCCGAGGAGCGCGCCGGCATCCGGGTCGATGCCATCCACGACGAGCGCGGCTTCCGCCGCGTCCGGCGCGAGCTGGCGCGGCAGCACGACGTCGGCTTCATCGACGCCAACATCGAAGTGGTCGACGTCGATCTCTCCGGCGACCGCCGGCTGATCCTGCACCACCACGTCATCAAGGGCTCGCAGCTCAACGAGACCGATGCCAAGCGCGTGCTCCAGCATCTCGCCGATCTCTGGACCTATGACGTCGCCCTGATCGAGGTCGACGCCAACGACAAGGTGCTGCGCGAATACGTCGTCAGCCCGCGCCCGATCCCGGCGGCGGTGGCGTAAGGATAGCGCTCAGGAGGAGGTGTGCTCCCTCCCCCGCAAGCGGGAGAGGTTGCACCGAGTCCGCGGCTGCTTATGCGATGAAAATCAATTCATGCTATCTTAGGCGGAGCGCTTCTTCGCCGGCTTCTTCTTCGTCGCATTCAGCTCCACCGCCGCACGGATCAGCGCCTTCAACGCTTTCTCGTTGATTTTCTCGCCTTCGCGAATATCGATCGCGCGCCGCACATTGCCGTCGAGGCTGGAGTTGAACAGCCCGGCCGCATCGTCCAGCGCCGCGCCCTTGGCAAAGGTCAGCTTCACCACTTCCTTGTAGGTTTCGCCGGTGCAGATGATGCCGTCGTGCTCCCAGACGGGAACGCCGCGCCACTTCCATTCCTCGACCACTTCAGGATCGGCCTCCTTGATCAGCGCGCGGACGCGCTTCAGCGTCTCGCCGCGCCAGTCGCCGAGTTCCTTGATCCTGCCGTCGATCAGTTTCGAGGGCGACGGCCCGTCCATTTCTTTCTTTTTTGCGGCCACGGCTTTCTTCACGACCGCGCCTCGCTGCGACGGTTGAGATAGGGCAGCGCGAACAGATAGAGCCCGGTCGCGAGCAGCGGAAGCAGCGGCACGAAGGCCATCAGGCCGATCCAGGTGGCGTGTATCTGCATCGTCAGCGCCACGATGTTGGCGATGACGGCAAGCGTGAAGGCAATCGACAACCAGCGATGGATCTGCCTGATCCACATGTTCGAGCTCATCTCAATCTCCTCTGGAACTATTCAGGATGGACGGGCTCGGCCGGGCTATTCCGTCCGCGCCAGCAGCTCGTCCAGCTTGGTGAAAAACTGCTTCCAGCCGGCATGCGCGCCGCCATAAGCCTGCTTCTGACTGGGCCGGAAGCCCGCCTGTTCGACGCGCAGATGCGTGCCCGATCCTCGCGGGGTGAGCGTGAAGGTTACGACGCTCTTGAGGTCGTAGGCCGCGTCCTCATGCGTGAAATTCCAGGTGTAGGCGAGGGTACGCTGCGGCTCGATGGCGAGCACCTCGCAATCCAGCACGCCGCCCCACTCGCCGCGCAGATTGAAGCGGTGACCCACGTCAGGCTTGAAGTCGTTCTTCATCAGCCATTCCTCGATCAGATGCGGCTGGGTCAGCGCGCGCCACAGCCGCTCCGGCGGATAGGCGAACTCGCGCTCGATGACTACGGAACGTGTTTCTGTCGCAGCCTCAGTCATTGGTCCATCCTCTTCAGGAGATCGTCGAGCGCATCGAGCCGGTTCTGCCAGAAGCCCGCCATCTGGCCGGTCCAGTCGATCAGTGGATTGAGCGCACCGGGCTGCGCGCTGTAATGGGTCTGGCGTCCTTCGTGGCGGTCGCGCACGAGGCCCGCCTGCTTGAGCGCGCCGAGATGTTTTGACACCGCCGGCTGGGAAACGCCTGATCGGGCCGTCAGTGCCCCGACCGTCTGCTCGCCCTCGCGGCACAGCCGTTCGAAGATCGCCCGCCGGGTGGGGTCGGCGAGCGTCCGAAACAGAAGATCGTGCGCGGCGGACATGCGAAATCCATAACTCGGAAGTTATGGATTGACTCATAACTGCAGGGTTATGGGTGTGTCAAGTGCGGCAGGGGAAGCGGTGATGGCTCGCGCCGACCTCTCTCCCGTCATTGCGAGCGACGAAGCAATCCAGACTGTCTGCGCGGACGGACTGGATTGCTTCGCTTCGCTCGCAATGACGGAAGGGGCAACGGCGCCCTACGGCCGCAAGTACAGATATCCCTGCGACTGCAGCTCGGCCAAACGCACGACGCCGCCTTTTTCCGCGCTGACGAACCCCGGCAGCAGATCCTTCAGCGTGATGTTTTGCGCCTTCATGGTGTTGCCGCAGGCGGCGAGCTCGACGCCGTCCTTGGAGAAGTCGCTGATCCGCCTGCCGACGTCGGGATTGGCCTGCGCCGCGTGAAACGCCTTCAGCGCCGGCCCGTGGATCACGAGCGCGAGCGTGACATGGTCGGGGCCGCCGACGCCGTCGATGTGGTTCTGGATGTTGCCGAGCACGAAATTGACCTTGTCGGCGTCAGCAAGGTGATAGACGACCTTCAGCTTGCTCGACGGTGCGGCCTCGGTCGCGGCTTTGGCGCGCGAGGCGGCAAAGGCCGCGCCCAGCGCCGAGACGGTGCTCCACAAGATGTTCCGGCGGTTCATGATGATCTCCCTAGCGCATGATCCGGACCCGACGGGCCGCGTTCGCGCAAAGTGTGAAGCGGTTTTCCGAAAAGATCATGCGCAAACAACAACGGCAGCCGGAGACATATCACTTGTGGCGGAGCGCGGCGAGTTCCTTGCGGTCGGTCACGAGCGCGGCGCATTCGCTGTTGTCGACTCGGTCGAGGCGGAAAATCCCGTCGTCGCTGCCTGCGACCAGTGATCGCTCGGCTTCATCGTCAGGCTTGTTGTGTAGCCAGACCCTGATGCTGTCGAGCCGCACGATGGCCGATTTGTCGTCCTTCGACAGCGCGATCCCGACGCCGCCGCCCTCGCAATCGACGCCGCAGCCGAGCCGGACCTCGCTGCCCTGCTTGGTGAGCACGGTGTGGTGGCAGGAGCCGCTGGAATCGAAATCGCCGCTGCGGTGGCGATAGCGAAAGCCGAGCCGGAAGGAGTTGTGCAACTGCTCGTCCGCTTCAAAGGTCTCCGCCGAGACCAGCAGCTTCATCGACGCGACCTTCTGCTTGGGATGCCGCGCCAGATGGTCGGCGTCGTAGCGGCGGACGAAGCAGGCATAGGCGGTCTTGCCGGGCGCGCCCGCATAGAGGCGGGCGTTGAAAGTCTCGGTTTCGGACGTGGTGGCCTCGCGAAAGTCGTCGGCCTCCTCAGCCCGGGCGACGCCGATGAAGGCTGCGAGGGCAAGCGGAAGGATGAGGGCAAGCTTCATGATCGCACCGGGATCGTCAGGTCTTGGTGGCCCGCATCGCGCGCGATGGGGCCAATTGTCGGTTAGTCGCAAGCCCGGCGCCGTGCGTTCAACTGCGAATGCCTCGCACTCCCGCGGGCAGCCTCGCGCAAGGTTCCAGGCTTAACCCCTGACATGGAGGGGCGCGGATAGAGCCCAGGTTGTTGCAAATGGCTGGAGGCGGTTGAAATGTCCGAAAGTCCGACCTTGCCCAATCTCGCGATCGGCTATTCCCGAGCCCGGCTGCTGACGTTGTTCGGCGGCAGCCTGCTGTTGACGCTGCTTTGCACCGTCCTCGCCTTCAGCTGGCAGGAGGGCAATGACGTCACCAAGGTCCTGGTGGCCATCTGTTATGTCGGCGCGGTGTTTTTCGGCCTCGCCACCTGCAGGATGCTCTGGCGGCTGGCCACTGCCAGGCAGCCGGTGCTCTTCATCAGCCGTGTCGGCATTCGCGACACCAGGCTCGCCGGCGAGACCATCGCCTGGAGCGCCGTACGCAAGATTTTCTCATGGGAGCAGCGCGGGCAGAAATTCGTGGTGCTCAAGGTCGATCCCCTGATCGCCCAGCGATTCTCGAGGAGTATTGCGATGCAGGCCCTGACGCTGTTGAACAAGGCGCTTGGCACTGACAGCGTGATCGTGAATGCCGGCGGCCTGACCGTGGACATGGAAACGTTGCTCGAGACCTGCCAGCAATATTGGGGCGCCGGACGACCTGCCCAGGCGGACGAGGCCGCGGCGGAGGCTGAGGCCCAACCCGAGCCTGTCGGCTGAATCTGGAGGCGGTGCGAGCTCGGCGCTCAGCGCCGTAGGGTGGGCAAAGCGAAGCGTGCCCACCCATGTCTATCAACTGTGCGGAGAGATGGTGGGTACGGCGCGCTGCGCCTTTGCCACCCCACGGCTTCATCGAAGCCGCCAATCATCGCAAACTGGCGTTGATCTTGTCCAGCACCGCCGAGCCCGGGCAGAGCGTGTCCGCTTCCAGCGTGTTGAGCGGCGTCTCGACCGTGTTGAGATGGGCGTGCAGATCTTCAGCGTCCGGATCGACATAGAGCAGACCCGTGACGATCTGGCCCTTGGCCGCGTGCTTGGCGAGGAAGGTCTGGGCCCCCAGCCGGTCGTGCGGATCGTAGTCGGCGTCGATCTTGCGCAGCGCGATCTTGCTGCCGTCGTGCTGCTCGACCACGTGCACCGTACCAGGCGCGTAGTCCACCGCAATGGGATCGCGGCCGACCAGCACGTCGAGCCGGTTCACGGCATCGTTGTGCTCGCGGACATAATCGAAGCTCTTGGTCGAGCCGGCGTGGTTGTTGAAGGCGATGCAGGGGCTGATGACGTCGATGAAGGACGCGCCCTTGTGGCGGATCGCGGCCGCGATCAGCGGCACCAGCTGCGTCTTGTCGCCGGAAAAGGAGCGCGCGACGAAGGTGGCGCCAAGCTGAAGCGCAATCGCGACGAGGTCGATGGCGTTGTCGGTGTTGGTCACGCCCTTCTTGCTCTTCGAGCCGCGGTCGGCCGTCGCCGAGAACTGGCCCTTGGTCAGGCCGTAGACGCCGTTGTTCTCGACGATATAGGTCATGTTGACGCCGCGTCGGATCGAATGCGCGAACTGGCCGAAGCCGATCGAGGCGGAATCGCCGTCGCCGGAGACACCGAGATAGATCAGGTCGCGGTTGGCGAGATTGGCCCCGGTGAGCACTGAGGGCATGCGGCCGTGTACGGAGTTGAAGCCGTGCGAATTGCCGAGGAAATAGTCCGGCGTCTTCGACGAGCAGCCGATGCCGGAGATCTTCGCCACGCGATGCGGCTCGATCGACAGCTCGTAGCAGGCCTCGATGATCGAGGCTGTGATCGAATCATGACCGCAGCCGGCGCACAACGTCGAGATTTTTCCCTCGTAGTCGCGATGCGTATAGCCAAGCTCGTTCTTCTTCAGGCCCGGATGATGGAATTTCGGTTTGGCGATGTAGGTCATGACACGGCCTTGCGGAGTGGGGTCACCTTGAGGTGATCCTGGTGGTCGCCGATGGCTTTTGCGATGAAGCGGGCGGTGATCGGCGTGCCGTCGTAATGCACGATCGGCACGAGGCGGACGGGATCGATGCCGTTCTCGTTGACGATGAGCTGGCGCAGCTGGCTGTCGCGGTTCTGCTCGACCACGTAGACGAAATCGTGCTCGGCGAGGAAGCTCGCGACGCTGGAGTGGAACGGGAAGGCACGGATGCGCAGGCGATCGAGCTGATGCCCGCGCGCCTCCAGGAGCCCGATGGCCTCGTCCATCGCCGGCGAGGTCGAGCCGAAATAGATCACGCCATATTTGGTCGGCCGTTCCGCATTGGCCTGCAGCGGGCGCGGCACGAGGTCCTGCGCGGTCTCGAACTTGCGGACCAGACGCTGCATGTTGTCGGCATAAACCGAGCCTTCCTCGGAGTAACGCGCATAACGGTCGCGCGAGGTGCCGCGGGTGAAATAGGAGCCCTTGGTCGGATGCGTGCCGGGATAGGTGCGATAGGGGATGCCGTCGCCATCGACGTCGAGATAGCGGCCGAAGTCGCGCCCCTCTTCCAGCATCTCCGCGGTCATCACCTTGCCGCGGTCGTATTGCCGCGAATCGTCCCATTTCAGGGGGCGGCAGAGCCGGTGGTTCATGCCGATGTCGAGATCGAGCATCAGGAAGATCGTGGTCTGCAGCCGCTCGGCGAGATCGAAGGCGGCCGCAGCGAACTCGAACGCCTCGGCCGGATCTTCCGGAAACAGCAGCACATGCTTGGTGTCGCCATGCGAAGCATAGGCGCAAGCGATGATGTCGCATTGCTGGGTGCGGGTCGGCATGCCCGTGGACGGGCCGGCGCGCTGGATGTTCATGATCACGGCCGGAATCTCGGCAAAGTAGGAGAGGCCGATGAACTCGGTCATCAGGGAGATGCCGGGGCCCGACGTCGCGGTAAAGGCGCGCGCACCGTTCCAGGAGGCTCCGATGACGATGCCGATGGAGGCGAGTTCGTCCTCGCCCTGGACAATGGCGTACTTTGCCTTGCCGGTCTCCGGATCGTGCCGGTACTTCTTGCAATGCGCGGTGAAGGCTTCCGCCACCGACGAGGACGGCGTGATGGGATACCAGGCGCAGACGGTGGCGCCGCCATAGACCGCGCCGAGCGCGGCGGCGCTGTTGCCCTCGATGAAGATGCGATCGCCGACCTTGTCGGACTTCTTCACCCTGAGCCCGATCGGGCACTTCAGGTTCTGCAGCGCCCAGTCGCGCCCCAGATGCAGCGCGTGGACGTTGGAGGAGAGCAGCTTCTCCTTGCCCCTGTACTGCTCGCCGATCAGCTGCTCGATCACCTTCGGGTCCATCTCGAGCAGCGCACTGAGCGCGCCGAGATAGATGATGTTCTTGAACAGCTGGCGCTGCCGCGGATCGGTATAGGTCGAATTGGTGATCGCGGTTAGGGGCACGCCGATCACGGTGATGTCGTCGCGGAATTTGGTCGACGGCATCGGCTTGGTCGAATCGTAGAACAGGTAGCCGCCCGGCTCGATGCCGGCGACGTCCTTGTCCCAGGTCTGCGGGTTCATCGCCACCATCATGTCGATGCCACCGCGGGCGCCGAGATGACCGGCTTCGGTGACCCGCACCTCGTACCAGGTCGGCAGGCCCTGGATGTTGGAGGGGAAGATGTTGCGCGGAGAGACCGGCACGCCGTGGCGGAGGATCGCGCGCGCGAACATCTCGTTGGCGCTGGCCGAGCCCGAGCCGTTGACGTTGGCGAAGCGAACGACGAAGTCGTTTACGCTGCTGATCGGCTTTTTGTCGGGCATGTCGAACCTGCGTGGGTCATCTCGATGAAGTATTTCTGCATGTCCCAGGCGCCGGTGGGACAACGCTCGGCGCACAGCCCGCAATGCAGGCAGACGTCCTCGTCCTTGACCATGACGCGGCCGGTCTTGAGATCGGAGGAGACGTAGAGATCCTGGTCCGGATGCGCCGAAGGCGCCTTCAGGCGATGGCGCAGATCGTCTTCCTCGCCATTGGCGGTGAAGGTGATGCAATCCATCGGACAGATGTCGGCGCAGGCATCGCACTCGATGCAGAGCGACGTCGAGAACACGGTCTGGACGTCGCAGTTCAGGCAGCGATGCGCTTCGCCGAGCGCCAGCTTGACGTCGTAGCCGAGCTCGACCTCGGTGCGGATGTCCTTCAGCGCGACGACCTTGTCGCGATGCGGCACCTTGAAGCGCTTGTCGATGGAGATGTCGTTGTCATAGCTCCATTCGTGGATGCCCATCTTCTGCGAGGAGACATGCACCTCCGGCAGCGGCCGTTCGGTGATGTCCTCGCCCGAGAGCATCTTGTGGATCGACAGCGCCGCGTCGTGCCCCTGCGCCACCGCCCAGATGATGTTCTTCGGGCCGAACGCGGCGTCACCGCCGAAGAACACTTTCGGGTTGGTCGAGACGAAGGTCTTCGGATCGACCTTGGGCATGTGCCATTTGTCGAACTCGATGCCGCAGTCCTGCTCGATCCAGGGGAAGGCGTTCTCCTGGCCGACCGCGACCAGCACGTCGTCGCATTCGAAGGTCTGATCCGGCTCGCCTGACGGCACGAGGTTGCGACGGCCCTTGGCGTCGTATTCGGCCTTCACCTTCTGGAAGGTGATGCCGGTGAGCTTGCCGTTGTCGTGGATGAAGGCGGTGGGGACGAGGAAGTTGAGGATCGGGATGTCCTCGTGGATCGCGTCCTCCTTTTCCCAGGGCGAGGCCTTCATCTCCTCGAAGCCGGAGCGCACGATCACCTTGACGTCCTCGCCGCCGAGGCGGCGCGCGGTGCGGCAGCAATCCATCGCGGTGTTGCCGCCGCCGAGCACGATGACGCGCTTGCCGATCTTGTCGGTGTGCCCGAACGACACGGAGGAGAGCCAGTCGATGCCGATATGGATGTTGCTAGCTGCTTCTTTCCGGCCGGGAATGTCGAGCTCGCGGCCACGGGGCGCGCCGGAGCCGACGAAGATCGCGTCGTATTTCTCCGCGAGGAGCGCCTTCATGCTCTCGATGCGATGCCCGCCCTTGAACTCGACACCGAGACCCAGGATATAGCCGGTCTCTTCGTCGATGACGGAATTGGGCAGGCGAAATTTCGGGATCTGCGTCCGCATCATGCCGCCGGCTTCGGGATCGCCGTCGAACACCGTGCAGTGATAGCCGAGCGGCGCCAGATCGCGCGCCACGGTCAGCGACGCCGGGCCGCCGCCAACGAATGCGACGCGCTTGCCGTTCTTCGGCGTGGGCTTCGGCAGGCGCTGCTTGATGTCGTCCTTGAAGTCGGCGGCGACGCGCTTGAGGCGGCAGATCGCGACCGGCGTCTCCTCGACGCGTCCGCGGCGACAGGCCGGCTCGCACGGACGATCGCAAGTGCGTCCCAGGATTCCGGGAAACACGTTCGATTTCCAATTGATCATGTAGGCGTCGCTGTAGCGGCCTTGTGCGATCAGTCGGATGTATTCGGGAACGGGGGTGTGCGCAGGACAGGCCCATTGGCAATCGACCACTTTGTGAAAGTAGTCGGGGGCCGCGATATCGGTCGGTTTCATTCCTACCCTGTCCGCGCAGGCCCAAAGACCCGGCGGCCTCTTCTTGAGCTTGGCGAACGCTTAATGCGTCTCGATGTGGTTTCTGAATGACGTCATTGGGTTAGCTTATTAGAACCGGTCCGAAGTACAACGGCAATTTTGGGTGATCACCGGCTTTCATGGGAGCCAAGCGCGCACAGCATTAACGGCTATGTGCGTTCATGCGGCGGTGCAGCATCATGCGATACTCCATCCCCGCCACTGCGAGGAGCCCGTGCGACGAAGCAATCCAGAGTGTTGCCGCGGTCGCAGTCTGGATTGCTTCGCTGCGCTCGCAATGACGGCGGCAGTCAGTCGCTCGCAATATCGCTCTTCGCCAGGTCCCACATCAGGCAATACGTGCCGACCGAGACAGGCGGCGGGAAGGGCGCTGCTGCGGGGCCGGTGAAGCGTTCTGCGATCGCGGTCGAGACGGCGCTGACCTGGGTGCCGTCGATCAGCACGTACCAGTCGCGTGCGCCCGCGTTGCGCACGGCCGGAATTTCAGGCGTTGCGCCCGACAATTCCGGCTCGCCCTCGAGCAAGTGCATGGAGACGATGCCTTCGAGCTTTTCGGGCGCCAGCTTTTCATGCAACGCGTCGCGCCATGCGCCGGCGTTGTCGGCTGTTGGGCGCAGCCGCACGAGCCCGAGCGCGGCGCCGCGGCCGGTGCCCTTGCTGATGGTGATGCGCGCGACGACGCGCAGCATGTCCTTGAAACGCGCCATGGTCTGCCGCGACCAGTCGGTCGGATTGGCAAGCCGCGCCCGGTAGGCGGGACTGTCGAGCACAGCGAGCGTCTCGGTCGAATACAGGCAGAGATATTTAGGATTGGCGGCGTGCGCGATATAGCGCCGCGCTTCGAGAAAGCCCTCGATCGCAACGCGCTCTTCCAGGTGCTCGCGATCGTACCAGCGGTTGAAATCCGCTTCATCGGCGGCGTCGACGTTCATCGACGTCAGCAGCATGCCTTTCCCGGCGAGGGGCATTTCCTTGTGACCTCTTATCGCCCGATCTTCGACGCGAGATCGGCGATCGACTTCATCACCGCATCCCGTACGCCGGCATCATAGAGCGAATGGCCGGCTTCTTCCACGATCCTGACCTCGGAACCCGGCCACACTTTCGCGAGCGCGTGGGATGTCTCAGGCGGGCACAACAGATCGTAGCGGCCTTGCACGATAATGCCGGGAATGCCTTCGAGCCTGACCGCATTCCGCAACAACTGATCCGCGCCCAGGAAGGAATTGTTGGCGAAATAGTGCGCCTCCATGAACGGCGTCGCCGGCAGCGTGCGCCAGACGTCGAGGGAGGGGAGGTCGAGGCGCGTCTTGGCCGCCTTGTGCTCCGACAGGGCGCGCTCCGTGTCGTGCCAGGCGCGCGAGGCGGGGCCGTGGACGGCGGGATCGGCATCGAGGATGCGGCGATAATAGGATTCGACGGGCCGCGCGCGCTCCTCCGGCGGCAGCACGGTGAGAAAGTCCTCTGAGAGCGCCGGGTAGAATTGCGCGAGGCGCGAGGTGAAGGCGGTCTCGACCTCGGCTTGCGTGCCGAGAAAGGTCGCGCGTAGCGCGATGCCGGAGACGTGCGCGGGATGGGCCTCTGCATAGGCCAGCGCCAGCGTCGCGCCCCAGGAGCCGCCGACCACCATCCAGCGTGAGATGCCGTACTTCTCGCGGATCTTTTCCATGTCCGCGATCAGATGCGCCGTGGTGTTGTGCTCGCGCGATCCCTTGGGACGGCTGCGGCCGCAACCACGCTGGTCGAACAGCACCGCGTGCATCCGCTCGGGATCGAACAGCCGGCGATGATCGGGCTGGCAGCCGCTGCCGGGCCCGCCATGCAGGTAGATGGCAGGGATTCCGCCTTCGCGGCCGACGCTCTCGACGTAGAGCTCGTGACCGTCGCCGACGTCGAGCATGTCCGAGGTCAGCGGCGCAAAGGGATCGGCGCGCCTCGCCGCTGTGCCTGCGTCGGCGTCAGGACCCATTCTCGGATTCCAGGGTGCCGCCGGCGAAATTGCGGTAGAGGAAGCGGTTGGTCTCGCCCTCGGCCTCGGCTTCCGCCTGCTTGAAGATGGTCTCGTGCAGCGGCGACAGCGCGCAGGCGGGATCGGTGTTGGCGGCATCGCCCGTCAGCGCGAAGGCCTGGCAGCGGCAGCCGCCGAAATCGATCTCGCGGAATTCGCAGGATTTACACGGCTCCTTCATCCAGCCGGTGCCGCGATAGCGGTTGAAGGCCTCGGAGTTCTGCCAGATCCAGGCGATCGAATGGTTCGAGCGCACCGACTCAAAGTCGAGCCCGGTGATGCTCTCGGCGGCGTGGCAGGGCAGCACCTTGCCGGCGGGCGAGATGTTGAAGAACTGCCGGCCCCAGCCGCCCATGCATTTCTTCGGCCGCAGCGCGTAATAGTCAGGCACGACATAGTCGATCGTAAGCCGGCCCTTCAGCCGCTCGCGCGCTTCCTCGACGATGGCCGTGCACTCGTCGAGTTGCGCCACGGTCGGCATCAGCGCGGCGCGGTTCTTCAGCGCCCAGCCGTAATATTGCACATTGGCGACTTCGAGCCGGTCGGCGTCGAGATCGACCGACATCTGGATGATCTCGGGAAGCTGGTGCAGGTTCTGCCGGTGCATCACCGCGTTCACCGTGAGCGGCAGATCGAGCTCGCGCGTCCATTTCGCGACCTCGAGCTTCTTGCGGTGGCCGCCCTTGTAGCCGGCGACGCGGTCGGCGAGGCCTTCCTCGATGCCCTGGAACGAGATCTGCACGTGGCAGAGCCCGGCGTCGGCGAGCTCGCTCAGCTTCTCGCGCGTCAGCAGCACGGCCGAGGTGATGAGGTTGGTGTAGAGCCCGACGTCGCTGGCGTGCTTGACCAGCTCGACGAGGTCTTTCCGCGCGGTCGGCTCGCCGCCGGAGAAATGCACCTGGAGCACGCCGATCTCGGCGAGCTCGCTCAGCACCTTCTTCCATTCGTCCGTGGTCAGTTCCTTGCCCGAGCGGTCGAGCTCGACCGGGTTGGAGCAATAGGGGCATTGCAGCGGGCAGCGATGGGTGATCTCGAGCAGTACGGCGAGCGGAATGCCGAACGTCTCCGCCGTCGAGCGGCTCTTCTCCAGCACTGCGAGGCCGTCGCTGGGCGGGGGCGGGTTGCCGAGCACGTCGGTCATGACGTCTTCTCCCGCGCTTCGGTGAGAAAGCCCTTGTCGGCGAGATCCTGCAGCATGGCGATGACGTCGGTGAGGATCGCCTCGCGGGGCGCTGCGTATTTCGCAGCCAGCTGATCGGAGACGTCGCCGACGCTGCGCTTGCCGTCGCAGAGCTGCAGGACCTCGACCGCGATCTCGTCGGGCGCGAGCACGCGCTCCGGCGCCAGGATCACCCAGACCTTGCGCGTCTCGTCATATTTCAGCTTGGCGTGCCGCGGCAGCACCGGGCGGCTTGCCTCGCTGACGCTGATGTTCCGCGGCCCGGCCATTGCGCTATCCCTTAACCCGCTTTGGGCACGAACGCGCCCGGCGGAATGTTGCCCTCGACATAGGCGTAATACAGCGCATCCAGCTGCACCCACAAGACGTTAGTCTTGAAGATCAGCGCGTTGCAGACCGCGGCGCGCTCCTCCGGATTGCGCGCATGCGTCCTGACATAGTCGAGCGCGAAATTGGCATCGCGCGGCGCCTGGGTCAGGCGGCGCTTGAAGTAGCTCATGGTGTCGGGGTTGACGAAGTCGTAATGCTGCAACATGCCGGCAATACGCTCTTCGTGGATGCTCGGCGCGAACAGCTCGGTGAGCGAGGAGGCGATCGCCTCCAGCGGGCTCTTCTCGCGGCAGTAGTGGACGTAGGCCTCGACCGCGAAGCGCGTCGCCGGCAGGATGCCTTCGGTCGATTCCACATAGGCCGTGTCGAGCCCGAGGCCTTCGGTCAGCTTGATCCAGCGCTCGATGCCGCCTTCGGAGCCGACATCGCCGTCATGGTCCTCGATGCGGTGGCGCCATTCCAGGCGTGTGGCGCGGTCGCGGAAGCGCGAGATCACCACCGCGT